>NZ_CP011805.1:1531250-1837500 GCF_001028625.1 Pelagerythrobacter marensis
CGTGCCGCCGTTCGCATCGTTGCGATAATCGGACAGGTCGAACCGCAAATCCGCGATCATGGCATCGGTATAGTAGTTCGCCTGGTTGAGCGTATCGGCCAGGCCGGCATTGAGCTGGCCCAGGTTCACCGCATCGGTGGGGGCGACCCCGGCTGCAAGGTTGGTGATCCGGGTCCCGCCCATGTCGATGCCATTGCCATCGATGGTCGGGCCGTTCTCGATCGCAATGCTCTCAAGCCCGGTCAGGTTGGGGTTCAGTGCGACCTGAACCTCGGTCCCGTTCTGGTGGATCATCATGTTGTTGCCGGCCGTGAAGCTGGCGGTGGAACCCGGTGCGACATTGGCCACACTCGAACCCGTCGCCACGCCCGACCCGGTCGCGCCGGTGGTGACGTTCCACCCGGCAGCAGCCGTGTCGCCGACCGCCTGGATCGCCGCTTCGACGTTGTTGTAGACGTTGCCGCCCACCGCAATCTGGGTGTTGATGGTGTTCGTCGTCGGGTCGTAGCTCGATCCCGGGCTGAGCGAGGAAGCAATGCTGTCGCCCAGGGCAACGATCTGGCTGCCGTTCACCGCATCGGTGCTGGTCGACGAAAGCTCGCCCGCCGTCACCCCGGTGATCTTGCCGGTCCCGTCGGCATTGACGGTCACGTTGCCGAACTGCGGGCTCTCCGCCATCTCGATGTTCACCGAACCCGTCGCCGGATCGGTAACCGTGCGAATGTTCGCACCCGAATACCCCCCAGACGTCGTACCCTCACCCTGAATGGTCAAAACCTGACCAGACGAACGGCTCACCGTACCACCAGCATTGCCAGCGAAACCAATGTTCACGCTGTTGACCGCAGTGGTGATCGAGTTGTCGACATACGACTTGTTGACGATGTGATCGCCCTCGGTGATCGGGCCGTCGTAGTAGGCACCGCCTTCGTTCACGACGAAGTTGTCGCCCAGCTGCGTGTCGCCCGTCACCGTCAGGTTGGTGGTCGACACGCTGTCGCCGTTGATGATCGTGTCGCCAACGGTGATGCTGTTGTCGATCACCAGATCGGACGCCAGATCGAAGGTAACGTCGTTGCTGTCGGTCGCCTTCGCCACCTCGATGTTGCCATCGCTGTTGTTGAGGTCGACATCCGCACCGGTCGCGCTTGCCACCGAAACATTGGTCGCGTTCGCACCCTGTGCGCTGACGTTCCAGCCTGCGCTCGCTGTCTGGTTGACGATGGCAAGCTGCTCTTCGGTCGCCGCACGGCCCACCGTTCCGAAGCTCGGATCGGTCAGTGTCGTGTTACTCAGGCCGGTGATGTCGTTCGACACACCGCTCAGAACCACACCGCCGCTGGTCACACCATTAGCCGCAACCGCCGTCGTCGTGACACCGTCGGTCACTGTGACGCCGGTGGTATCGACCACCGTATCACCCACCGTCAGGCTGCCCGCCGGGGTCAGGTCGACATCCGGGTTCAGCGCGATTTCGACTTCGCCGTTGTCGTCGGCGCCCGTCTGGGCAACCGTGATGTTGCTGTCACCGGTGAACGTCACCGTTCCGTTCGGACCGATGTTGGCGCCGTTGGTGCCATCGGTCACGTTCCAGCCGGCGTTGGCCACGCTGTCCAGCTGCGTCAGTGCATCCTGCACATTGGTGTAGGTGTTCGTGCCGACCGTCAGCGAAGCCGTCACCGTGTTGGTCGTCGGATCATAGACCGATCCACCGCCCAGCGAGGTCGCCGTGCTGTCGCCCAGCGCCGTCAGCTGATCGACGTTCACCGCATCGGTGCCGGCGACGCCCGGAGCGACGTTGGAGATCACGAGGTTGCCCGCGTTGATCCCCGTCGTGGCGATCACCACCGGTCCGGCGGTCAGGCTGTTCACGGTGATATCGTCGGCCAGGTCGAAGGTGACATCGTTGCTGCCGGCGGTCTTGGTCACCTCGATATTGCCGTCGGCATTGTTGAGATCGACATCTTCACCGGTCGCGCTTGCCACCGAGACGTTGGTCGCGTTCGCACCCTGTGCACTGACGTTCCAGCCGGCGCTCGCTGTCTGGTTGACGAGATCAAGCTGCTCTTCGGTCGCCGCACGGCCCACGGTCGCAAAGCTCGGATCGGTCAGCGTCGTGTTGCTCAGGCCCGTGATGTCGTTCGTCACACCGCTCAGGGCAACCGTCCCGCTGGTCAGACCATCAGTGTTCACGACAGTGTTGCCCACCGTCAGACTGCCCGCTGGCGTCAGATCGACATCGGGGTTCAGGGCGATCTCGACTTCGCCGTTATCGTCGGCACCCGTCTGGGCGACCGAGATATTCGCATCGCCGGTGAACGTTACCGTCCCATTCGGGCCGATGTTCGCGCCCGTCGTGCCATCGGTCACGTTCCAGCCGGCATTGGCCAGCGATTCGACCTGCTGCAACTGCGCCACGTTGACCGCGTCGGTCAGTTCGGTGCCTGCCGCAACGCTCGTGATCTGGCGGGTTTCGGTGTCGCGGTTGCCGACACTCACCGCTCCTAACGTGCTGCGCCAGATCGCCGAAGTGTCGGTCGAGGCCAGGCCCGTCAGCGGGTCATACCCCGCAACGCCCGCAGCAGTACCAGCAACCGAACCACTGCCAAGCGCCACGCCGTCTTCGACGATGGAGCCGGAACCAAACCCGATAGCTACCGCGCGGTCTGCATTTGCACCGGAGCTGTCGCCGATGGAAATCGTGGAGTTCGCCGTCACATTGTTGCCGGCCAGTGTGCCCAACGACACGTTGTTGTCACCTGTAACGTTGCGGCCAGCCAGCTGGCCCATGGCGGTATTGCCATCGCCCGTGACAGTACGGCCTGCTCCAACTCCGAACGCCGCATTCGCATCGCCAATGGTTTCGAACCCGGAGGCATAACCGACCGCCGTATTGTTACTGCCCTCGCTTTCACGGAACGCGAACGAACCCATAGCGACGTTCTGAATGCCGACCAGATTGGAGGCCGACTGGCGCCCGATCAGGACATTGTCCTGCCCCTGGGCGCTGAGGCCCGCGGAGCTGCCGACCACGACACTATAGGGTGCGTTGGCGTTCTGCGCAGCGCTCGCGCCGATGGCGACGATATTGCGGCTCGCAGGGTCCATACCGTTCCCGGCACCGTCGCCGACCGCGACGACTGCAATGCCTGGCGCAGATGCACCCTGTCCAACTGCAACACTAGTATTTCCGGCGGCGGATGCACCGTTACCAACCGCCGTGGCACCGCTCCCCGTCGCCGAGGCGTTGACGCCGGCCGCCAGGGCCCTGTTCCCCGTCGCGCCGTCGTTGTTGTAGTTGCCATCAGCCGGCACACCGTTGACGCTGTAGAAGTGCGTCGTCGCCTCGGCCTGCGCCGCCTGCAACTGCGCCACGTTGACTGCGTCGGTCAGTTCAGTGCCTGCTGCGACGTCGGTGATCTGGCGGGTGATGCCATTCGCCGCATCGCCCACGCTCACCGCGCCCGACGTGCTCTGCCAGGTCGGCGTCGTGTCGGTCGAGGCAAGGCCCGTTACCGGGTCATAGCCTGCAACACCGGCAGCGGTATCCGCGACGGAGTTGCTGCCCAGCGCCACGCCGTCTTCGACCGTCACGCTGCTGCTCGTGCCCAGCGCGGTGGCGCCGCTGACATCGGCCAGGGCATTTTCGCCAAGCGCCGCGCCTGCATTGATCGCCGGATCGACCACGCCGCCGTTGTAGGTGGCAACCGCGCCATCACCGAAGGCCGCGCCGCCATTGCCGGCCCGCGCCGAGGCGCCCATCGCCACCGAACCGGTCGCGATGGCGTCATGACCGATCGCAATGCTGCGTTCGCCGCTCGCTGCGGCATCGGTGCCAATAGCGATCGCGTCGTTCTTAGATGCCAAAGAGTTGGCACCGATCGATATCGTCTGATCCGCAGTTACATTGACGCCGGCGTTTAGCCCGCTGGCGATATTGCCCGAACCAACCGTCCCCATGCCGGCCTGGTAGCCGCTGAAGACGTTGTTGTTACCATTTGAACTCTGCCCAGCGGACCAGCCCAGTGCTACATTATTGGCGCCTTGCGCAAATAGCATTGCCTGATAGCCAATCGCTACAGAACGGGTAAGAAGTGGCGAATTGGACGCTGCAAGACGTCCAATGCCGACGTTGTAGTCGCCAGTCGTGGACCAGCCCGCTCCATGCGCACCATAAAAGTTGTCACGGCCGTTTGAAGCGCGCCCTGCTGAATATCCAACCAGAGTGTTGGAAATACCAGTACTACCGTTCCCCGCAGCCACACCAACAACCGTGGAGAGTGTGCCGTTTGCTTGGGCCTGATTGCCAATTGCAATAGCATAGCTGGCGGTTGCTCTGCCTCCGGCAACTGCTGCAGCACCTGTGCCCTGTGCAACGGAACTAGAACCAAGCGCTGTTGCGCCAGTACCGTTGGCAACGGCACCAACGCCGGCTGCTACAGCATTCGCTCCGGTCGCACCGTCATTATTGTAGTTGCCGCCTTGGAGGCCATTGTCGTCGACGCTGTAGTAATGCGTCGTTGCAGCGGCTTGTGCGGCCTGAAGCTGGTCGATGTTGACCGCATCGGTACCGGCAACGCCGGGCGCGACGTTGGAGATCACCATGCCGCCGGCATTGATCCCCCCGGTGGTCACACTGGGACCGCCGGCAATGGTCAGGCCATTGGGATTGATCGTAGTGTTGCCCGCAACCAGGCTGTTCACGGTGATATCGTCAGCCAGGTCGAACGTGACATCGTTGCTGCCGGCGGTCTTGGTCACCTCGATATTGCCATCGGCATTGTTGAGGTCGACATCCTCGCCGGTCGCGCTTGCCACCGAGACGTTGGTCGCATTCGCACCCTGTGCGCTGACGTTCCAGCCGGCGCTCGCCGTCTGGTTGACCAGCGCAAGCTGCTCTTCGGTCGCCGCGCGGCCTACCGTGCCGAACGTCGGATCGGTCAGCGTCGTGTTGCTCAGACCCGTGATGTCGTTCGACACCCCGCTCAGAACCACACCGCCGCTGGTCACACCATTAGCCGCAACCGCCGTCGTCGTGACGCCGTCAGTCACTGTAAGACCAGTCGTATCGACGAAAGTATCGCCAATCGTCAGGCTACCCGCCGGGGTCAGGTCGACATCCGGGTTCAGCGCGATTTCGACTTCGCCGTTATCGTCGGCACCCGTCTGGGCGACCGAGATATTCGCATCACCGGTGAACGTTACCGTCCCGTTCGGGCCGATGTTCGCACCCGTCGTGCCATCGGTCACATTCCAGCCGGCGTTGGCGACCGTGCTGACCGCTTCAATCGCCTGATTGGTCGCGAAAAGCTGCGAACCGTTGATCGCATCAGTAGATGTCGCGCTGACGCGACCTGCCGCGACGTTGGTAACGGTACGCTCGGCACCCACGCTGCCGACACTGACCGTGCTGGCAGGCGTGATGCCGGCGTAATTGTATGTCGTACCATCGATGACACCCGACGGCGTGGCCACGGCGACATCCGTCACCGATCCACTGCCCAGTGCAACATCCCCCACATTCGCCGCTGCCGAAGCGCTGCTGCCGATCGCGACCGCGTTATCTGCGCCAGCTGCCGCGAAAGAGCCTATCGCCACGGCATTTACATTGTAGCTATTACTATAGGCACCGAGCGCAACCGATTCACTCGCAAGCGGGCCTGCAAAAGCCCCAACGCCAGCCGCAAGACTGTTCGCAGCAACCGCATTGGTGTTGTCCCCCAACGCAGTGCTTGATCTGCCTGCTGCCGCACTTGCCTGACCAACAGCCACGGCAGAGATTCCGGTCGCCTGCGCTCCGCCACCCACAGCGGTGGAATTGTCACCAGAGGCCGAAGCTTCGACCCCTGCGGCAAGGGCGTCCACGCCCGTCGCGCCATCGTTGTTGTAGTTGGCTCGAATCACACCGCCGTCGTTGACGCTGTAGTAGTGCGTCGTCGCAGCGGCCTGCGCGGCCTTCAGCTGCGCCACGTTGACCGCGTCACTGTCTTGCGTACCTGCCGCAACGTTGGTGATTTGGCGCGTATTGCCCGCACTGCCAACGCTCACCGCGCCAAGCGTAGTGCTGTCCGTCGCCGCAATCGCTGCCGCTTGTGCTGCATCGGCACCGGTCGGAACATAGCCGATCTCACCTGCAGCCGTGCTAGCTACAGATTGGTCACCCAAAGCAACAGAGGAAGCAACGGTGTTGGCGATAGCACCGTCCCCCAAGGCCGTTGAACCAAAGCTTGCCCGGGCGCCGGCACCTAAAGCCACAGAGCCTGTGGCTTCGGCACCAATGCCGATCGCGATGGCACCTACACCTGTTGCTTTTGTACTGCTGCCCAGAGCGATGGCATCGTTGGCGCTGGCCAGCGCATCTGTACCGATAGCCACTGTATTGTCAGCACTGATGTTTTGCCCCGCGCCCGCACCCATCGCGATATTGGCCGTACCGGTAACCGTTTGGCCTGCCCCAAAGCCGATTGCGGCATTTTGATCCCCGGTCACATTGGCACCCGCATGCGCGCCGATCGCCGTATTATCGTCACCTTCGGTTCGCTGGCCCGTACCTACACTCAAGTCCGTACCAGCCCCACCCACTAGCATAGGCAACATTGTGGCTGGCCCTGCACCCAATGCAATGTTTCGCGCACCCGTGACATTGTTACCCGCCTGTGTACCAGACGCGATATTGTCGTCCCCGACAACAAACAGGCCAGCTTCCGATCCGCTGGCAGAATTTCGGTTGCCCGTCGCCAAGAAGCCAGCACGATAACCTGTGGCAATATTCAAATCGCCCGTGACACCATAGCCCGCTGATGCGCCAAGAGCCATGTTTTCCGTTCCAAGCACGGTGTTCCCGGCATTATCACCCAAAGCAATATTGTGCCGACCCGTGCTGTTTCGACCTGAAGCATTACCGATGGCAATGCCATACACACTATTGGAACCAATCCCTGCACTAGTACCAAGAGAGAGATGGCCTTCAGCCAAGGACTCAGAGTCCCTGCCGATGGCAATGCTATTGTTGGAAATCGCCTCACTGCCGCTACCTATCGCCACGGTATATTGACCATTGGCAACAGCATCCACCCCGGCTGCCAACGCATTTAATCCGGTCGCACCGTCGTTGTTGTAGTTGCCGCCAATCACACCGCCATCGTTGACGCTGTAGTAATGCGTCATTGCGGCGGCCTGTGCGGCCTGCAACTGATTGACATTGACCGCGTCAGTACCCGCAACGCCCGGTGCAACATTCGTTATGGCCAAGTTGCCAGCGTTGATTCCCGTTGTTCCGATTACAACAGGGCCGGCGGTCAGGCTGTTCACGTTGATATTGCTGGCTAGGTTGAAGGTGACATCGTTGCTCGCCGCCGTTTTCGAAACCACGATGTTATTGTCGGTGTTATTCAGATTGACGTTGTTACCGGTCGCACTGGCCACCGAGACATTGGTCGCGTTCGCCCCCTGTGCGCTGACGTTCCAGCCAGCACGAGCCACCGAACCAACCGATGCAACAGCCTGGTTGGTCGCGAAAAGCTGCGAACCGTTGATCGCGTCGGTCGATGTCGCGCTGACACGGCCTGCCGCGACATTGGTAACGGTACGCTCGGCACCCACGCTGCCGACACTGACCGTGCTGGCAGGCGTGGTGCCGGCGTAATTGTATGTCGTACCATCGATGACACCCGACGGCGTGGCCACGGCAGCGGCCGTCGTCGAACCGTTGCCAAGGGCCACGGCCCCGGCGTGCGCGGCATTTGCTCCATTGCCCAGCGCGGTCGCATTGGTCGCCGAAGCCTGGCTGGTCGCACCTACCGCGGTGCTGCTGATTCCGGTTGCATTGGTATCACGGCCTAGGGCGAGCGCGCTTTCCTGCGCAGCGTTGCTCCTGAACCCGAAAGCCGACGAGAAATTGCTCTGCGCCTGCGATTCCGAACCCACGGCAGTCGCGCCAGTACCCGATGCCTGGGTGGTCGTGCCCATGGCGATTGCGTCGGCACCCGATGCCGTCGCTGCATCGCCTTGCGCCGTACTGCGCACACCCGTCGCCGCAGCCGCACGACCGATCGCGATGCCGGAGGTTGCGGTCGGACCCGTCGTCGCCTCGCCGCCGAGCGCGATCGAATTGGCCCCGCGAGCCTGTGCGCCGCGAACCCCGTTGCTGCCGATCGCAACCGCCCCGGCACCTGAGGCAGTGGTCGAATTCGCCACGGTCAGCGGCGTCGTGCCATTGCCGCCCGCGCTGCCGATCGCAACCGCGTTGGCGCCGCTCGACACCGCGCTGAAGCCAAGCGCGACTGCACCGGTCGCTGAGGCATTAGCATCAAGGCCGAAAGCCGAACCCCACTTCACCGCATTGGCGTTATAGCCAACCGCAACCGCACCTGCCCCAAAACCGTCGGCATGCGCCCCTAGAACCGTGACGCCAAGCTGGCCATTACCACTCGCCCCACAGCCGCCAACGGTCGACAGCTGACCGCTGCCATCGACCGTGTTGAACGTGTTACCCTGTGGCGCTTCGTTGCCCACGACCGTAGCCCCGCCGGCCCCGCAATTCGCAGTTTGTTCGCGCTCAAGCGTATCCGCTGCAGCAGGTGCCGCGAAACCAAGCGCCAGCACCGAACCCAGCGCCGCAGGCACGACAAAGGCCACGCGTGAAGACGAATGGCCCAGCGCGCCCAGGCCGCGTTGGCGGCCGAACGCCACGCACGAGGACGAAAGACGCAGGATCGCCATGATCCGCCGGCGAACGCCCTTGCCGAGCCCCTGAGAGTTCATCAGCATCTGGCTGGCATCGTGGCCATACTGGCAATCGGAACGGGTGTTACGGGTGTTGCTCATGATTCGTCCTCTTCAGTCGACGTCAGGCACGGCCCCGGCCACGGGCCGGGACAGAAAGGGAAAGGAAAGGAAAGGCGCCCAACGGGTCAGCCCTGCGGCTGCTCGGGAAACAGCGAGGTGACGCCGGACAGTCGCCACTGGTTGTCTTCGTCGAGGCGGAAGCTGACCTGCTCCAGATGCGCAGTGCCGCTGGCAGTGCGCGCGAGCAGGTAAACGGTGATGTAGTTGCCGCCGGGCACGGCCGGGGCGTTCGCGCCTTCGGCTGGCGCAGCGACCCGAACACGTTCGACCCGCGACCATTCGCGCGCGACCACACCGCCCGTACGGGCATTGGTCGAAGCCACAGCCTGCGTGAACTGCTGCCTGGTGGTGGACGCCTTCAGCGCAGCTGAACCGGTATCGTAGACCTGGCCGGCACCACCGGCGTCCAGCGCCTGGGCCGTGGCAATCGCGTTGCGGATGAACACGTCACCCGACAGCTGCTGCGGCTGCGCCGAAGCCGGCGCGGACTGGGCCAGAACCCCTGCCCCAGGCGCAGGCACTGCCACGGCCCCCAACAAAAGGGGAAATGCAACAAGTGCAGATTTCAGATCTCTAATATTCATTCGCCTGCCCAACTACAAAAATTCGTCTATCAATCTGAGATGTCTTCTATCGAACAGTTCTCTGACGAACCGTGATCGAAACCCCAATCTCATCATAAATGTCGACGATGCGTTCTCCGCATCATTCGATTAGCGAACCCTATGTAAACTGTTGGATCACACACTTCAAAGAACAAGCGTGTGTGTTTACAACATTTTACTTATGTATCGGACTGTAAAGCCGTAAGGCAGGCGATCCCGGAATGGCATTTGAGCCCCGTTTCTCGGAGGCGGGCCGGGCAAATTCGCCCCTTCTCGCAAGGTCGCGCGCCCCTCTTGCCAGCAGAGGCTCCGCTGCGGCGATGTTACAATTCATGAAACATTTCGGATCGGGACCAGGCGCGATCGAGCGTGTTCACACGCGAATCGGTAGGGCCTGAAGCGGGAAGGCCGCGCCTGATTCTCGGCGGGCGGCGCTAGTTATCCGAAGCCGCAGAGCGGTGGCTTGGCCGCCTTCAATGGTTCGGCACTACCGACCATGAGAGACAGCACCATCGCCGGCCTTGGCCGACGGCACGCGTCGGATGGCGATCAGCCCTGGGCTTTTGCAGCCACCCGGCGAAGCGCGTTGACGTATGTTTCGGCAGGCTGCGCGCCGGGAATCAGGAACTTGCCTGCAACCACCATTGCCGGCACCCCGGTGATATTGAGATCGAACGCCTGGCGCTGCTCCGCCCGCACGCGGGAAGACAGTGCCTCTTCATCCAGCGCAACGCGCGCGGCGACGCGGTCGAGCCCGGCCTCTTCCACAATATCGAGCAGGACCGATTCTTCGCCGACCCTCCGGCGATGGTTGAAATGGGCGCGGAACAGGGCGAGCTTGAGCGCCGTCTGCCGTTCCGGCCCCGCACTCTCCAGCGCCCAGGCGAGCAGGCGGTGTGCGGCAAAGGTGTTCCACATCATGGCTGGCGGCGGTTCCCCCTCCCCCTGCCACTCCAGCGAAACGTCAGCCTCCGCCGCCATCGTGCGCATCCGTTCGCGCACGGCCTGCCCATCGGCGGCGCTGCGCCCGTATTTGCGGCGCAAGTGGGCTTCCTGCTCTTCCCCCTCCGCCGGCATGTCGGGATTGAGTTCGAACGGGCGCCAGCGGATTTCCGCCGCGATCTCGCCATCGAGCGTGTCCAGCGCCTGCCGCAGATTGCCCCAGCCAACCAGGCACCACGGGCACATGACATCGGACCAGATATCGATCGTCAACGTCGTCATCGGGCAATCCACCAGTCGAGAAGGTGATGCGCGATCGCATGGGGCGGCGGGGCGGTGAACGGCGCATCGGGCGCATCGCCCAGCGCGGCCGCGACGTCATCCCGCGTGAACCAGCGCACTTCCGCCAGCTCGGTCTCGTCGATGGTCAACGCGTCGCTGTCGGCATAGGCATGGCAACCGATCATCAGCTGGCTGGGAAAGGGCCAGGGCTGGCTGGCGATATAGGTCACGTCGCGCACGCGCACGCCCGATTCCTCCAGCACTTCGCGCGCGACCCCTTCCTCGATACTTTCGCCCGGTTCGACGAACCCGGCAAGCGCGGAAAAACGCCCTTCCGGCCAGCCGAGCCCGCGGCCCAGCATCAGCCGCCCGTCATATTCGACCAGCATGATCGTGACCGGATCGGTGCGCGGAAACTGCGGCGCGCCGCAACCGCCGCTGTCCGCCAGGCAGTCGCGCTGCCAGCCCCCCTTGGCAATCCGCGTCGGCCCGCCGCAGGCCGGGCAGAACCGGTGCCGCGCGTGCCAGTCGACCAGGCTGCGCGCCCCGCCGTATAGCGCGAGATCCTCCGGCGAGAGCGCCGCCATAAGGTTCCACAGCTGCGGGTTCGCCATGCGCGGGCGCGGATCGCCCTGCGCCGGAACGGCGGCGAAACAGGCGCGGCCCGTGCCCCCGTCCTCCCCCCGGTCGAAGCCGAGGAAGACCAGTTCGGCGTCTTCGGGCGCGTCGGCCAGCGTGCCCCATGCGAGCCGCCCGGCATCGTCGAGCGCGGGCATCATTCCATCGAGGGTGAGGAGCCGCGCGCGCCAGTTCATGTGCCCGCCCAGCGCTTCCCTGTCGGCGCGGACGTTATCCGCGCGGTCGAGAAGGCAACCGGTGAACGCCAGCGTCTTTTTCGCCGCTTGCACTGTCACGCCTGCGCCTTGGCCATTGCCGCCAGATCCTTGACCACCGCCGCGGGAAATGCGCCGTGGATCGGATAGGCTTCTGACGGCATGTACTGCGTGAACAGCGCGGCGCGCAGGCCCCGGCGCAAATCGGCAAAGCCCACGGTGCCTGCCGCCCCGCCCCAGCCGAACGTACCGGCCTGTTCGCCCAGGCCGACACGCCCCCCGGCGCCGAAGCCGGAGCCTTCGGCAAAGGTTCCCTTCGTGCTCACCCCTTCGGGCAGGAGGTTCGAGGTGCCGAGGCGCACCGCTGCCTCACTCATCACGCGCTTGCCGCCGATCTGGCCGTATCCGACCAGCATTTGCAGGAAGCGGTCGTAATCGCGCGGGCTCGATACCAGCCCGGCACCGCCGAAGGGGAACGCCGGCGCATCGAGAAAGACCGAAGCCCGCGCCGGATCGAGCGGCAGGGGCCGTCCATTCATCACGCCGTAATTGGTCGTCAGCCGCCCAACCTCGCCCTGCGGCACGCGGAACCAGGTGCTCGTCATCCCCAGCGGATCGAACAGCCGTTCTTTGAGGAATACGTCGAAGGGCTTGCCCGAAGCGACCTCGATCACCCGGCCCAGGAGATCGAGCGAAACCGAATAACTCCACCGCGTGCCCGGCTGCGCAACCAGCGGCAGACGCGCAAGATTGTCGGCAAAGGCGGTGAGGCTGGGCGCAGGATCGCCGCGCCCGAACACCGCGCCCAGCGGCAGGCGGGTCACTTGCCCCGGCACCGCGCCCGCGCGTTCGTAAGCGGCCTTGATCGGGCCCTTCTGAATGATCGAGTACCCCAGCCCCGCAGTATGGGTGAGCAGGTGGCGGATGGTGATCGGCTGTTCCGCCGGTTCGAGATCGGTGATCGATCCGTCGTAGGTCTTCTGAACCTGCATGTCGGCGAAGGCGGGGAGGATTTCGGCCAGTGGCTGGTCGAGGCTCAGCCGGTCATCCTCTATCAACATCATCGTCGCCATGCCGGTGATCGGCTTGGTCATCGAATAGATGCGATAGAGGCTGTCGATGCCCGCCGGCGCAGTCTGGCCGATCGCCAGCGTACCGCGCGCGATCACGTCGGGCGCGCGCTGCCGCCAGCCGAGGACGGCGACCATATTGGCCACCTTGCGCGCCGCGACGTACTCGTCCGCCAGCGCGATAACCGAAGGCCAGTGCCCGGCATGGGCGAGTGCGGCCCGCCCGAACGGAAGCGTGCCCAGCGCAGCCCCTGCGCCCAGCAGCGCCCCACCGCGAAGCATGGCCCGACGCGACAGCGCCGCAGTCTCGAACGTCCCCGATCCCATCGACTGATCCTCTTTACATCTTTGACGGCGGTTTGCGGCATCACGCCTTAACGGTCAATTGCCCCTTGCGGACGACGGCTGTGTTACTAATATAGAACACATGCTGAACCTCCTTTCCATCCTGTTCGGGATCGTCGCCCTCGTGATCGTTATCCCATCGACGATTCCCCTGCTCGGCTGGGGCAACTGGTTCGCCCTGCCCATCGTGGTGATCGGTGTGGGCCTGGGCGCATTGTCCTCGTCCAACGGCGGGCGCAATTTTTGCCTGATCGTGTTCGCGATCGCGGTGGTCCGCCTGATGCTGGGCGGCGGGATCATCTGACAGCGCGCGAAGCGGTGGGAACGGCGGACGCGCACCTCCAAATCGAAACTTCAAGTTAACTTAAGAAAAAGACCCTTGAGCGTTCTCGACCGCGCTTGAATGTCCTTCGGCCTGCGGGCTGCGGCTCGCCAGCCCTACCCCGCCAGCGCACAGCGCGCGGCCTTGGCGAACAGCGTCGGCAGGCCCGCTGTTTCGAGGGTATCGAGCGGCCACCATTCCCCCTCGCCCGGCGGGGGTTGCGACGCTTGGTCCGCCAACTTCATGACGTGTAGTTCCAGGGCGAAATGGGTGAACCCATGCCGGACAACGCCTGCCATCTGCCATTGCCCTGCGACCGGGGGCACGCCGTTGCCGTTCGCGCGGGCAGACCACCCATCGTCCGGCAGCGCGCGCATTCCGCCCAGCATCCCGGTGCCGGGCCGGCGAACCAGCCAGACTTCTCCCCCGCGGGCGATCCACCACGCGGTGCCGGTGCGCAGCGGCTTCGCCTTCTTCGGGGCCTTGATCGGGAAACGCGCCGGATCGCCAGTGCGCTGCCCCGCGCAGTCCGGTGAAAGCGGGCAGAGCAGGCATTTCGGCTGGCGTGCGGTGCAGATGGTTGAGCCGAGGTCCATCATCGCCTGCGCGAAGTCCCCGGCACGGGCCTGCGGTGTGATCGCATCGGTCGCCGCGCGGATGGCCTTGCGCGCGGCGGGCAGGCCTTCCTCGACCGCGAAGAGGCGGGCGACGACCCGCTCCACATTCGCATCGACCACCACCGCCCGCTGGCCGAAAGCGATCGCGGCAATCGCCGCCGCGGTATATTCACCCACGCCGGGCAGCGCCCGCAAGCCGGCTTCGGTATCGGGAAAGCCGCCCCGCCCGGCGACGGCGCGCGCGCACTTCACCACATTGCGCGCTCGCGAGTAATATCCCAGCCCGGCCCAGGCGGCCAGAATCTCCTCTTCCGGCGCGGCGGCGAGCGCTTCGACCGTTGGCCAGCGGCGGATGAAGTTCGCGAAATAGGGTTTCACCGCGGCGACCGTGGTTTGCTGCAGCATCACTTCGGACAGCCACACGCGATAGGGCCAGGCGCGATCGGGGTCAGGCGGCGAATGGCCCGGCGGCGTGCGCCAGGGCAAGTCGCGGGCATGGCGGTCGTACCAGGCGAGCAAAACGCTCGCCACATCCGTTCCGGTTCTCTCGCCGCTGGCAGTCACGCGCCGCCTATGGCATGGGCATCGGCGCAATGGAACGGGACGACAAACCAAAGACCAGCCGCGCGAAAGGGCGCGCATACGAACGGCCGCGGGGCGGGCCCGCGCGTCAGATCGCGGACCTTATGCCGCAGATCGGTCGCACGGCCTTCCGCCGGTTCGGCTTCGTCCAGTCGAGCGTCGTCACGCGCTGGCCCGAAATTGTGGGTCAACAGCACGCCCGCGTCTGTATGCCGGAGGCGATCCGCTTTCCCCCGGGGGAGAAGGCGGAAGGGATATTGCAACTGGTCGTCCTGCCCGCCCATGCCCCGCTGATCCAGCACGTGATCCCCGAGATCATGGATCGGGTGAACCGGTTTTTCGGATACAAGGCGGTCTCGCGGGTGAAGTTGCGGCAAGGCGAGGTTAAGGTGCCGCGTGGTCAGGAACCGGCCAAGGCACCGCCCTCGCTCAAACCGATACCGATGGAACTGGGCGACAGCCTGCGCGACATCGGCGATCCCGAGCTGCGCACGGTGCTGGAATCGCTCGCCCGCAGCATGGGCAACAAGGAGGAAGAGGGACAATGAAGGTTTCGCGTCTCGCCCGCGCCGCTGTGTTGGCCGGGGCGGCGTTCCTGGCTCTGGGAAATGCCGGAAACTGGAACACGCAGGTGGTGGAAGAAAACGGCGCGCACCGGATCGGAAAACCCGATGCCAAAGTCCATCTGACCGCCTTCGTCAGCTATACCTGCCCTGCCTGCGCACGCTTCGCGACAGAAGGCGATCCGGCGCTTCAGCTTGCCTATATCGCGCCGGGCCGGCTTGAACTGACGGTGCAGCCGCTGATCCGCAATTCGGCCGACCTGGTGGCAACGATGCTGACCGCCTGCGGCGCACCGGGCAAGTTTGCGCGCAATCACAAGCTGTTCATGCACAAGCAGGGCGAATGGCTCGATCGCTATTACGGCGCGACATCGGCGCAGCGTGCGCGCTGGGAAGCCGGCAGCCAGCCTTCGCGCCGCCGCGCGATCGCATCGGACCTCGGGTTCTACAAACTGATGGAAAGCCGCGGCTACTCTCGCGTTGAAACCGACCGGTGCCTGGCCGATGACAGTGCCGCGCGCGCCCTGATCGCCAGCAGCGCCGCCGCCGCCGAAAAGCACGATATTCATGGCACCCCCAGTTTCGTGGTCGATGGCGTGACCCTGGCCGGTACCCACGACTGGTCGATGCTTTCGCCCCAGCTTTCCGCGCGCTTTTAGGGCATTCTCCCGGCCACAAGCTGTGGAAAGTGTCGCCGCGCGCTTCAACCCCGCCTTCGCTTCGTATAGCCTCGTTCAATTCCGCAAAGGACCAGGATTATCATGACCACGTTCCGCCAGATCGCCCTCGCCTCGCTTGCCGCGCCGCTCGCTTTCGGCCTCGCCGCTTGCGGATCGGAACCAACCGACGGCGAAGCGCCTGAAGGTGAACCGGTGGAAAATGTCGCGGCGCCCGAAGGCACGCAATGGGTCGACACGGTGACCGTGACGGAAGCCGACGGCTACCGCCTCGGCAACCCCGACGCGCCGATCAAGCTGATCGAATATGGCTCGCTGACCTGTGGCGCCTGCGCCAACTTCGCGACGACGGGAATGGAACCGCTGAAGGAAAAATACGTCGCCAGCGGCCGCGTCAGCTACGAATTGCGCAACCAGATCCACAACGCCTTCGACCTGACCCTGGCCCGCCTGGTCCGCTGCGGCGCGCCGGAAAGCTTTCACCCGCTGTCGGAACAGGTCTGGCTCAATCTCGGCGCCGTGCTGGAAGGGGCGCAGGCCAACCAGCAGGCGCTGGAATCGGCGATGCAGCAGGCGGAAGACCAGCGCTTCGTCGCCGTCGCCGAAGCGGCCGGTTTCCTCGATTTCTTCGCCGCGCGCGGGGTCAGCCGCGATCAGGCCCGCCAGTGCCTGTCGGATGCGGATTCGATCGAAGCGATCGCCAACAATTCGGACAAACAGTCGCAGGAACTGAATGTGACCGGCACGCCGTCCTTCATCATCAACGGGCGCAACGTCGGGACGCAAAGCTGGGCGACGCTGGAGCCGATGCTGCAAAACGCCGGCGCGAGGTAAGCCACCGCGCGGGAGGGGGACCAGGGAACGGCGATGCAGATCAGGCGGCTCAGGCTCAGCGGTTTCAAGAGCTTCGTCGAGCCTGCGACCCTGACCATCGAGCCTGGCCTGACCGGCGTCGTCGGCCCCAACGGCTGCGGCAAGTCCAACCTGCTTGAGGCGATCCGCTGGGTCATGGGCGAAAATTCGCCCCGATCCATGCGCTCGGGCGGGATGGAAGATGTGATCTTCGCCGGCACCGCCAGCCGCCCGCCCCGCGATTTCGCCGAAGTCTCCCTCCAGGCAGAAGCCGACGACGGCAGCGATTTCGAGGTCATGCGCCGGATCGAACGCGGCGCGGGCAGCGCCTATCGCGTCAATGGCAAGGATGTCCGGGCCAAGGATGTCGCGCTGACCTTTGCCGACGCGGCGACGGGGGCGCACAGCCCGGCACTGGTCAGCCAGGGCAAGATCGCGCAGGTGATCGCGGCCAAGCCGGCCGAACGGCGCATGATGCTGGAAGAAGCGGCAGGCATCGCCGGGCTCCACGTCCGCCGCCGCGACGCCGAAAGCAAGCTGCGCCAGACAGAAGCGAACCTGGCCCGGCTGGAAGACCTGATGGCCGGGCTCGATTCGCAGATCGCCTCGCTCCGCCGACAGGCGAAGCAGGCGGAACGCTACACCAAGCTGTCCGACGAGATCCGCGTGGCCGAGGCGCGCCTGCTGTTCGCGCGCTGGCGCGATGCTGCCACTGCGGCGGAGGCGGCGCGGAGCGAAGCCCAGGCCGCCGAAGCGCGCGTCGGTGCGGCCAAGGACGCGAGCGATGCCGCGCAGAAGGCGCAGCATACCGCCGCCCGCACGCTGGCCGAAGCGCGCGACGAACTGGCCGACCGGCGCGACGACGCCTCCGCCCACGGCCACCGCATGGCCGCGCTCACCAGCCAGCTGGAGGCCGCGGAACAGCGGCTGGCCGACCTCGACCGGCAGAAGGCGCGGCTGGAGGAAGACCGGGAGGACGCCGACCGCCTGACCCGCGACGCAGCCGAAGCGCTTGCCCGGCTGGAAAAGGAACTGGCCGCCAACGAGAAGGCGCTGGCCGAGGCGGAGGAAGCCCGCCCCGCCCTCGCCCGCCGGCTGGAAGACAGCGAAAGCGCGGGGCGCGCCGCCGAACTCGCGCTGGCTCGGGCGACCGCGGATCACGCCGGGGTGGAAGCCGAATGGCGCGTGGCGGAGGCCGCGATCGAACAGGCCCGCGCAAGGCTGGAACGGCTGGATGGGGAGGCCCGGCGGCAGGAGTCGGCACGCGAAGCGCTCTCCGCATCGGGCGATCCGGACGAGGCCGTCGCCCGCGCGCGCGACGAGGCAGACAGCGCCGCCAGCGATCTGGCCCGGCTGCGCGAAACGCTGGACGGCGAACGCGCGCGCAAGGATACGCTGCAGGCGGCCCGCGACGAGGCGGCCAGCGCGCTTGCCTCCGCCCGCGCCGAACTGGCCGGGGTCGAACGCGAATGGACGGCGCTGAAACGCGACCGTGAGGCTCGCGAACGGCAGGCTGCGGGGCGCAAGGGACGGCCCGCTGCGCTCGACAAGGTGCGCGCCGCCAAGGGGTACGAGCGGGCGCTGGCCGCGGTTCTCGGGCGCGATGCCAGGGCACCGCTGGGCCATGCGGAGGGCGATGGGCGGTTCTGGACCGGCGGCTCTGCCCCGGCAGAGGTCGCCGACAGTCTGGCCCGGCACGTGCCCGATTGCCCGCCCGAACTCGCCGCACGGCTGGCGCTGGTCCATGTCACCGATGAAGACGATGGCCGCACGCTCGGCCCGGGGGAATGGCTGGTGACGACGGCAGGGCATCTGCGGCGCTGGGACGGGTTCGTCGCGCGCGGCGAAGGGGCTGCCGAAGCCGCCCGGCTGGAGGCGGAAAACCGCTTCACCGAACTGGAAGGCCAGCTCCCGGCCTTGCGCGAGGCGGTCGATACCGCCGAAACCGCGCAGGCGGCTGCGCAGGAGGAGCTGTCCGCTCTCCAGCGCGCATTGGTCGCCGCCGAACGCGAGATCGCGCAGGCGAATGACCGCGAGCGGCAGGCGCTCCGCGCGCTCGACCAGGCGGAGGACGCGCGGGAACGGCTCGCATCGCGCCGCGCCGAGCTGGAGGAGGCGAAGCGCGAACTGGCGGACCAGCGCGCCCAGGCCGCGGCAGAGCTTGCCACCGCGCAGGAACGCAAGGATGCCCTGCCCGATCCGGCAACCGGCCGCGCCGCGCTGGAAGCGGCGCAGACGAAGAACGAGGCAGCCCGCTCCGCCCAGCAGGCCGCCGCCGCCGAACTCGCCGCGCACGATCAGGGCCTGGCCGTCTCACGCGAACGCACCGCCGCCCAGCAGGGCGACATGGCCAGTTGGCAGGCGCGCGCAGGCGAAGCAGCGCAGCGGCTTTCCGGCATGGAGCAGCGGTTCGAGGAAATTGCGGAAGAACGCGCGATCACCGCCGCGAAGCCCGAAGGGCTGATGCGCGAGATCGAGCAAGGCGATGCCGTGCGCGCGCGGCTGGCAGCGGCCCTGGCGCAGGCCGAAACGGCAGTGGCGGAGGCGCAGGACGCCGCCGACGCAGCCGACCGCGCCTTTGCAGAGGCGACCGAGGCGCTGGCCAGTGCACGCGAAAGCCGCGCCGGCCTGGCCGCACGGGCCGAAAACGAGGAAGCGCGCCGCAGCGAAATGACCCGCGTTTCGGGCGAGCGATTCCAGTGTCCCCCGCCCCTTCTGGCCGGTCGGTTCGAATTCGACGAAAGCGAAATCGGCGATTCGGCAGCAGAAGCGGATGCGATGGAGCGCCTTAGCGCCAGTCGCGAGCGGATCGGCCCGGTCAATCTCGTCGCGGCGGAAGAACTGGCCAAGATCGAGGATGAACACGGCAACAGCGCGGCCGAGCAGGCCGAACTGGCCGAAGCCGTCGCCCGCCTGCGTGGTTCGATCGGCAATCTCAACCGCGAAGGGCGCGAGCGGCTGCGCGCCGCCTTCGAACAGGTCGATACCCATTTCCGCCGCCTGTTCACCCGGCTGTTCGAAGGCGGGCAAGCGCATCTGGCGCTGATCGACAGCGACGATCCGCTGGAGGCGGGGCTGGAGATCTACGCCCAGCCGCCGGGCAAGCGTCTGCAATCGCTCACCCTGCTGTCAGGCGGGGAACAGGCGCTGACCGCCATTGCGCTGATCTTCGCCCTGTTCCTGACCAATCCTGCGCCGATCTGCGTGCTCGACGAAGTCGATGCCCCGCTGGACGATGCCAATATCGATCGCTTCTGCGACCTGCTCGACGCGATGGCGAAAGAAACGGCCACCCGTTACCTGATCGTGACCCACAACGCCGTGACGATGAGCCGGATGCACCGCCTGTTCGGCGTGACCATGATCGAAAAAGGCATCAGCCGTCTCGTCAGCGTCGACCTTGGCGGCGCGGAAGAACTGCTGGCAGCGGAATGATCCGCCCCCTTGCGCTGCGCTAGGCGAATTCGCCGGCGATTGCGGGGGCCAGCGATGCCAGCAGCAGTATGGCCATTGTCCGGTTGAATATCCGCAGCCGTGCGGCATTCGACAGCCAGCGCCCTGCCTGCTGCCCGGCGACCGCCCAGGCCGCGACGCAGGGGACGTTGATCGCGCCGAACACCAGCGCCACCAGCGCCAGCGCCGCCGTCGAACCATCCGCGCCGTAGAGCGTCGTCGCGGTCAGCGCCATCATCCAGGCTTTCGGATTGACCCACTGGAACAGCGCGGCCTGGATGAACGTGAACGGCTGGCCCACCCCGTCCCCTTCTTCCGCCGGTGCGGCCGTGGCGATCTTCCAGGCCAGCCAGCCCAGATAGGCGCTGCTGACCACCACCAGAGCCAGCCGGACGGCAGGGAACGCTTCGAAAATTCGCGCCAGGCCGATGCCGACCAACAGGAGCATGACCACAAATCCGATCAGGATCCCGGCCAAGTGAGGGATCGTCCGGCGGAATCCGAAATTCGCGCCCGATGCCATGACCATCAGGTTGTTCGGGCCGGGCGTGATCGACGCCACGAAAGCGAAGCCGGCAAGGGCGAGGAGAAGTTCGCTGGACATGGTCCAATAATATTCGACTCTCAGCCGAATGAGATTGCGAACATCTGCGCAATTTACGATAGATCACAACTTATGACGAAACTTGATCGGATTAACGAGCGAATATTGCATGAGCTGTCGCACGATGGCCGGGTGAGCAATCTGGAGCTTGCGGCGCGAGTCGGCCTCTCCCCTTCCGCTTGTTTGCGCCGGGTGCAGGATCTGGAGCAGTCGGGCGTAATCCAGGGCTATCGCGCGGTGCTGGATCGGCGGAAGCTGGGGATCGGCTTCACCGCCATCGTAGCGGTCGGGCTGAACCGCCATACCAAGGCCGCGCAGGAAGACTTCGAGCGCAAGATGGCCGAGGCGCCCGAGGTGAAGGAATGCCATAACGTCGCCGGGGCGGTGGAATATTTCCTGAGAGTCGAGGTCACGGACCTGACGGCTTACAAGCGTTTCCACACCGAAACGCTGGGCACGGTCGAACAGGTGCAGTCGATCACCTCGTATGTCGTGATGGGTTCGCCCAAGGACATGCGCGCCTGAGGCCGCGACATCGCCCCTGCGGCGGGATCGTCAGCGCGAGAGCGCGGCGCTGAGATCGGCGCGGATCGATTTCAGCCGGGCGACGACTTCGGCATTTCCGCGTGCGGTGCCGGCATCGCCTGTGGCGGCCGGCTCTGCCGCCGGTGCCGGCGACGGTTGCGCAGCGTCATCACCGCCGGCCTTCAGCGCCGCCAGCGCGCCTTTCAGCGTATAGCCTTCCCCGTTGACCAGGCGGTCGATCCGTTCGACCAGGGCGACATCGTCGGCACGGTAATAGCGGCGCCCCCCGCTGCGCTTGAGCGGGCGGAGCATGGGAAACTGCTGTTCCCAGTAACGCAGCACGTGCGGCTTTATGCCGAGAGCCTGGCCAACCTCGCCGATGGTCCTGAGCGCGCCCGCATCTTTGCCATCGTCGAATTCTGCCGCCATCGTTTCAGCCTTTCGCGATACGATCCTTGAGGAGCTGGCTTGCGCGGAAGGTGATCACGCGGCGCGGCGTGATCGGAACTTCCACCCCCGTTTTGGGGTTGCGCCCGATCCGTTCTTTCTTGTCGCGTAGCACGAAGCTGCCGAAGCCCGAAATCTTGACGTTTTCGCCATCGGACATCGACCCGCACATATGAGCGAGGATCGCTTCGACGAGGTCGAGCGATTCGGCGCGCGACAACCCCATCTTGCGATTGATCGTTTCCGCCAGATCTGCGCGTGTCAGCGTACCCACCGAACGCATCATGCGGCATTCTCCTCCATCGCGACCCGACTTCGGACTCTGCGCGCCCTAACGAGGATATCGCACCTTCGCAACGTGTTGCAGGCCAAATGGTAAAAAACGCCGACCGGCGTCAACCATTACAGCCTAACGAGGCTTGCCCCCCAGGTGAATCCGCCGCCCATCGCTTCGAACATCACCAAATCGCCGGGCTTGATTCGCCCGTCGCGAACGCCCGTGTCGAAAGCGAGCGGAACGGAAGCGGCGGAGGTGTTCGCGTGCCGGTCAACCGTCACGATCACCTTTTCCGCCGGCAGGCCCAGCTTGCGTGCGGTGGCGTCGAGAATGCGGGCGTTCGCCTGGTGCGGCACGACCCAGTCGATATCGGCCGGGGCAAAGCCCGCAGCGGCCAGCGTTTCCTCCAGCACGGCAGCGAGGTTGACGACCGCGTGGCGAAACACCTCGCGCCCGCGCATCCGCAAATGCCCCACGGTCTGCGTGGTCGAAGGGCCGCCGTCGACGTAGAGCAGCTGGTTGTGCTGGCCATCGGCGTGCAGCTTGCACGCCAGAACGCCCGGCCCATCTTCGGGCACGTCCTGCGCTTCCAGCACCATCGCCCCGGCACCATCGCCGAACAGGACGCACGTTGCGCGATCTTCCCAATCGAGAATGCGGCTGAAGGTTTCCGAACCGATCACCAGCGCGCGCTTCGCCATGCCGGTGCGCAGCATCGAATCGGCGGTTGCGAGGGCGTAGAGGAAGCCGGAACATACCGCCCCGACATCGAATGCGATCCCGCCGTTGCAGCCCAGTGCGTGCTGAACGATCGTGGCGGTGGCGGGGAACGTCTGGTCGGGCGTGGCGGTGGCCAGCACGATCAGGTCGATATCCTTCGCGTCCACCCCGGCAGCTTCGAGCGCCTTGCGCGAAGCCTCGATCGCCAGCGAGGAAGTCGTTTCGTCGTCTTCCGCGATATAGCGCTGGCGGATACCGGTCCGCTCCACGATCCATTCGTCGCTGGTATCGACGCGCCTGGCCAGTTCGGCATTGGTGACCACGTTGCGGGGCAAGGCGGACCCGCTGCCTTTCACCTGCGAACGAATCACTTCGCGTCCCCGGTCGCCTGGCCTGTGCGCAGGCGCGCTTCGCCCAGTGCGGCAAGATCGGCGCTGATGCGGTGGGTCAGATCGTCCTCCAGCAGGCGTGCGGCAACCGCCACGGCATTGGCCACGCCGGCAGCATTGGCGCTGCCGTGGCTTTTCACCACCACACCGTTGAGGCCGAGGAAAACGGCCCCGTTGTGATTGTTGGGATCGAGATGATGCTTGAGCAATTCGGTTGCCGGCCGCGAGACGAGGAAACCGATCTTGGACCGCAGCGAGCTGGTGAAGGCGCTGCGCAGCAGATCGGTGACGAAACGCGCCGCCCCCTCGATCGCCTTGAGCGCGATATTGCCGGAAAAGCCGTCAGTGACGACGACGTCGACTTCGCCGCGGTTGATCTTGTCGCTTTCGACGAACCCGTCGAAGGACAGCGCCAGGCCGGTCGCCGCCTGAAGCTGCGCCGCGGCATCGCGCAGCGCATCGGTGCCCTTGGTTTCCTCGGTCCCGATGTTCAGCAGGCGCACGCGCGGTTCGGCAAGCCCGGTGACGATGCGCGAATAGGCCGCGCCCATGATCGCGAACTGGACCAGGTTGCGCGCGTCAGCCTCGGTATTGGCACCAAGGTCGAGCATGATAACGTCGTTGTCGCCCAGCGTCGGCATCAGCGCGGCGAGCGCGGGGCGGTCGATGCCCGGCAGAGTGCGCAGCGCGAGCTTGCTCATGGCCATCAGTGCGCCGGTGTTGCCCGCGCTGACCGCAGCGCCGGCATCGCCCGCCTTCACCGCGTTGACCGCGAGGCCCATCGACGTGGTGCGGGCGCGGCGAAGCGCCTGGGTCGGCTTCTCGTCACCGCCCACGACATCGTCGCAATGCAGGATTTCGGATGCGTCGCGCATCCCCGGATGGGTATCGAGCGCGGCCTTGATCCGCGTCTCGTCGCCCACCAGCAGGAACTTGAACTGATCATGGCGGCGGCGGGCCAGCGCCGCACCTTCCACCATGACGCGCACACCCTCGTCCCCGCCCATCGCGTCGACGGCGATACGCGGAAGACTCATGACGTTCCCCAGCCGGCCGTCAGAGGCCGACGGCGATGACTTCGCGGCCGTTGTAGTGCCCGCAGTGCGGGCAGAGGTTGTGCGGGCGCTTCAGCTCGCCGCAGTTCGAGCATTCATGGAATGCCTCGACCTTCAGCGAATCGTGCGCGCGACGGTTGCCACGGCGATGGGGCGATACTTTTCTCTTCGGGACAGCCATTGCGGCACCTGTTCCAATAAATTCTGTGTGTTGCGGGCCGCTCTAGGCCAAGGTCCGGCAACGCACAAGACGCGCCTGAGGATGGACCCGTCCGTTGCGGGAAGGCGCGCCCTATAGCGCATATTTCCCCCGTTGCAAGCGGTGCGACCGACCCGGCCCGCCGGATTGGCGTTGCCCGTGCCGCCCGCGGACCCTAACAGGCGGGCACCGCGACACGAGACGCGACAAGGGGCAAAGCGATGATACTTCCGGTAACTCTGACTGCGGTGGCGGCTGCCGCGATCCTCAATATCTGGCTGACCTTGCGGATCGGCGCCGTGCGCCGCGCCTACAAGATCAGCGTCGGCGACGGCGGCAACGAGGCGCTGCAACGCCGGATGCGCGCCCAGCTCAATTTTGCGGAAAACGTGCCGATCACGCTGCTGCTGATCGCGGCGCTGGAGCTTGCAGGGATCGGCGGCGACTGGCTGGCCTATGTCGCCGGCCTGTTCATTCTCAGCCGCGTCGCCCACGGGTTCGGGATGGACGGCGGCAAGGCGCAGATGGGGCGGATGATCGGGACGCTGGTGACGCTGGCGACCCAGCTGTTCCTGGCCGGGGTTGCCGTGGGTGCGGTTCTGCGGCTGTTCTGAGCCGCAGCCGCTGAACCTCAGGCCAGCGCGGCGTCGCCAACGAAGGCGTTGGTGCGCCGTTCGTGGCCGAACGTGCTGGTCGGGCCGTGGCCGGGGATGAAGGTCACCTCGTCGCCCAGGGGCCAGAGCTTGCCGGTGATCGCGTCGAGCAGGTCCTGATGGTTGCCGCGCGGAAAATCGGTCCGCCCGATCGATCCCTTGAACAGGACATCGCCGACGATCGCGAAGCGGCTCGGCGCGTGGTGGAAGACGACGTGGCCCGGCGTGTGGCCGGGGCAATGGATCACGTCGAGCGTCAGGTCGCCCACCGTCACCGTATCGCCATCGTCCAGCCACCGGTCAGGCTCGAAGCTCTTTGCATCCATGCCCCATTGCCGCCCGTCGTCGTCGAGCCGGGCGATCCAGAACCGGTCTTCCTCGTGCGGGCCCTCGATCGGAAGGCCCAGTTCCTGGGCCAGCACACCGGCCTGCCCGCAATGGTCGAGATGGCCGTGGGTGATCAGCAGCTTTTCCAGCGTCACCCCCGCCCTCGCCACGCCGGCTTTCAGCTTGTCGAGATCGCCGCCTGGATCGACCAGCGCCCCGCGCATCGTCTTCGTGCACCAGATCAGCGAACAGTTCTGCTGCAGGGGCGTGACGGGCATGATCGCGGCGCGCATCGGCGGCTGGGTGTCGGTATCGGTCATGGCGGAGAGATGGCGGGGAACAGGGCCGGTTGCAAGCTGCGCGTCGGCCCGATTTCATCCTGCCCGGCGCTCGGCGGCTGGCCCCTCCGTCAGCCGCTGGCGCGGCTGCCACCTCCCCAACGCAAGTCGTTGGGGAGGATCAACCGAAACCGCTACCGATCCTCCCCATCGTCTCGCGATGGGGAGGGGGACCACTCGCGCAGCGAGGGGTGGAGGGCCTGGCTCAGACCCGCCCGCCTTTCCACACGACGCGGCCGATTACTTCCACTTCCTCGCGCGCCAGTTCGATCGGGGGATAGGCGCTGTTTTCGCTGACCAGCGTGATCCGGCCCTGCGCCGCGGCCTGGAGCCGCTTGACGTGCAGGGCATCGCCGATGCGCACGACATGGATCCCCTCCCCCCCCCGCTTGTGCCGGTCGACGAAGATTTCGTCGCCCGAGCGGAGCAGCGGCTCCATCGAATCGCCTTCGACCCGGATCGCGGTCAGGTCCGCCCCCTCCAGCCCCATTTCGCGCAGCCAGCGGCGCGAGAAGCGGAACACGTCGAAGGGAATTTCGCGCGCGCCGAGCGCGCCGGCCCCGGCAGAGGCATCGAGCGACAGGCGCGGCACCTCGATCCAGTCGCCGCGAACCGGCGCAGGAGCCGGGGGATAGGATTTACCCTCCGGCGCGCCCAATTCTGATTCGGCCACACCGAAAAATTCCGCCAGCGTCCGGCGATCCTGCTCCTCCAGCTTGCGCGGGCTGCCCTTGCGCACGAATTGCTGCAGGTACGTGGGGTTGCGCCCGATCAGGTGAGACAGCCCGGCCAGGCTCGCCCCGCGATCGCGGGCGAGTTCGAGCAGGCGCTGGCGCGCGTCGTTCATCCCGGAAAAGCCTCTGGCATCATTTTTCCTTCCTAGACGATGTATTTTTCCTAGACAAGTAGGATTTCAGCTGGAACCAAGGACGGAACGAATCGAGAACATTCGATTCGAGTCGCCCATTGCCTGCCGGGGAGAGCCATGCTGATCCGATCCGTCGAAAAATTCCTTCGTGCCCACGAAATTTCGCCGACCAAGTTCGGTCGGCTTGCCGCGCGAGATCCGCGTTTCGTTCTCGATCTCAGGAACGGCCGTGAGCCGCGCGGCGCCATGGAGGCGCGCATTCAGGGCTTCATGGCCGGGTACGAAGCCGCGCGGGAGACTGGCCATGCTGCATGAAGCCGATCCCCCACGCCCCCCACGCCCTTCGCGTGCCTCGCGCGCCCTGCGCCGCACCGCCGCCGATCGCCTGCGTGCCGCATTGCGCGCGCTGGCAGGGGAGCGCGGCCAGGTCCGCCGCCACACCGAAAAGGCTTGGGCCAGCATCACCTTCGAAGGTGCGCGCCATACGCTGGAGATCGACTTCGACGGCGCGCAGGCGGTTGCCGCGGCCGAACACTTCATCGCCGATCTGCCCGAACACGAATTCGCGATTCCCGGCCAGATCGTCGCGGAGGCGACCGTTACCCGGGTCGATCACACATTGTTGCCGCACCCGCGCCTGACGCTGGAATGCGAGCTTCTGCTGCTGGAGGACGCATGATCATTCTCTACCCCCGCCGCCCTGCCCCACGCGGCTGGATTCCCGCCCACCGGGTCGCCAAGCCGGCGCGATCAGCCCCCGCGCCGGATCACGAGATTGCGGATCTCGCTCATGTCTTCCATTGCGAAGCGGATCCCCTCGCGGCCGAGGCCCGAATCCTTGACCCCGCCGTAGGGCATGTTGTCGACGCGGATGCTGGGCACGTCGTTGACGATCACGCCGCCCACTTCCAGCCGATCCCAGGCGTCGAACATCCGAAACAGGTCGCGGGTGAAGACCCCGGCCTGGAGGCCGAACTCGCTCCGGTTCACCTCGTCCAGCGCGGCGTCGAAGTCGGAAAACGGCTGCAGGATCGCGAGCGGGCCGAAGGCTTCCTCGTTCAGCGCGCGGGCGTCACGGTCGACCCCTTCGAGCAGGGTCGCCTCCAGCATGTTGCCTTCGCACCCGCCGCCGCACAGCAGGCGCGCGCCGCCTTCGACCGCCTCGTCGATCCAGCCCTTCAGCCGGCGCGCCTCGCCTTCGGAGATCATCGGGCCGATGAAGGTTTCCCGATCCTTCGGATCGCCGGCCTTGAGCGTGCGGGTCTTCGCCACCAGCATGTCGCGGAAGCGGTCGTAGATGTCCTCGTGGATCAGGATGCGCTGCACCCCGATGCAGCTCTGCCCCGACTGGTAGAAAGCACCGAAGACGATCCGTTCCAGCGCATCGTCGAGGTCGGCGTCGCGGTCGACGATCACCGCGGCATTGCCGCCGAGTTCGAGCACGACCTTCTTCTTCCCCGCGCGCGCCTTCAGCGCCCAGCCGACCGCGGGCGAACCGGTGAAGCTGAGCAGTTTCAGCCGCTCGTCCTCGGTGAACAGGTCGGCCCCGTCGCGGCTGGCAGGGAGGATCGAAAACGCGCCTTCGGGCAGCACGTCGCATTCGGCCAGGACTTCGCCGACGATCAGCGCGCCGAGCGGGGTCTTGCTCGCCGGCTTCATCACGAAGGGGCAGCCGATGGCGATGGCCGGGGCGATCTTGTGCGCGGCCAGGTTCAGCGGGAAGTTGAACGGCGAAATGAAGCTGCACGGCCCGATCGGATAGCGTTTCCACATCGACTGGTAACCGCGGGCCCGCTCCGAAATGTCGAGCGGCATGACCTCGCCATAATTGCGGACCGATTCTTCCGCCGCGATGCGGAAAGTGTCGATCAGGCGCGTGACCTCGCCCTCGCTGTCGCGGATCGGCTTGCCGGCCTCGACGCACAGGGCATAGGCGAGTTCGTCGAAACGTTCGCGGAAACGGTCGACGCAATGCTGCAGCACGCCCTGGCGCTCGAACCCGGCGAGGCGCGCCATCGGCCCCGCCGCGCGCACGGCCCCGGCAATTGCCGCATCGATGATCTCCGGCGTGGCGAGCGCGGTGCGAAAGGCAACCTCGCCCGTGTACTTGTCGGTCACGGCAAGGTCGGTGTTCGGCTGCTGCGGCCGATTGTTCAGGTAGAGCGGATAAGTCTTGTCGAGCCTGGGCATACGGTCCTCCTCCCCCAACAATCCCGCTGGCGGGCGAAAGGTCCGCCCCGCCGCCCGGTCAATATCCGCGCGCGGGGTCGAAAATCGGCTCCAGCGGTTCCCCGGCGACGAACCGGCGGCAATTGGCCAGGAACCGTTCGGCCGAACGGACGAACATCTTCGACTGCGCCCGGCCCGACAGGTGCATCGTCACATGGGCATTTTCGAGTTGCCACAGTGGGTGATCGGCCGGCAGCGGCTCGGGCGTCGTCACATCCAGGAACGCCCCGCCGATGCGCCGTTCCTCCAGCGCGGCGACCAGCGCGTCCTGGTCCACCACCGCGCCGCGCGCGATGTTCACCAGCACGGCATCGTCCTTCATCGCGGCAAGTTCCTCGCTGCCGATCATCGCATCGGTTTCCGGTGTCGCGGGAACGGCCAGGATCACCCAGTCGAATTCGCCCAGCCGCGCGCGCCATTCGTCGGGGGCCAGCACCCCGTCCCCGCCCGACCGGCGCACGACGGTCACTTCCACCCCGAAAGCTTCCAGCCGCGGCCTGATCAGCTTGCCGATCGCGCCATAGCCCAGCAGCAGCGCCCGGCTGCCCGCCAGTTCGCGCTTGCCCGGCGAATCGGCCAGCCATTCGCGCCGGTCCTGCGCGCGCACGACTTCGCGGTAGCCCTTGGCCATCGTCAGCATCCCCATCACGACATATTCGGCAATCGTGATCGCGTTGATGCCCGCGCCATTGGTGATCGTGACCCCGCGCCGCTGCAACAGGTCGAGCGGCAGGAAATCGAGCCCGGCGTAGATCGAGCTGAGCCAGCGCAGCTTTTCCGCCCGCCGGACCGCCTCGGCCATCGGTTCCGTGGCATCGAGATCGAACCACCCGATCTCCGCCTCGGGCGCAAGCGCATGAAGTTCCTCGACCGAAGTGTACCAGCGCGGCTCGATCCCCGCCGGCAGGTGCTCTTCCACCAGCGGCCGGACAAGCCCGGACAGGACGGCAACGGTCATTGGTTTCTCTCCTCCGATTGCACTGCGGCCCTAGCCAAGCTTCCAGTCCCAGCCGAGCGGATCGCCGTCCATCACCTCGACCCCTTTGCCCGACAGTTCGTCGCGGATCGCGTCGGAGCGGGCGAAGTCGCGGGCGGCGCGGGCTTCGCGGCGGCGTTCGAGCGCATCTTCGACGTCGTCCTCGTCCAGTTCGGCCGTATCGGGGCGCAGGCGCAAGTCGGCGCGGGTCAGGTCGAGCAGGCCGAGGCCGAGCACCGCGTCCATCCGGGCGATCGCGGCGCGGCGTGCCGCCGGGTCGATCTTCTTCGCCGATAGCGCTTCCTCGAACGCGGTCAGCGCCAGCGGGGTGTTGAGATCGTCCGCCATCGCGGCGTCGAACCGTTCGAGGAACGGCACGAGGCGCGGATGGTTCGGGTCGCCTTCCTCGTCCGCGTCCGAAAAACGCTCCGCCGCGATCGCCATCCGTTTCAGCCGGGTCAGCGCCGCGCCCAGTCCGTCCCACGAAAATTCCAGTTCGCTGCGGTAATGCGCCTGAAGGCACATGAGACGATAGGCGAGCGGGTGATAGCCTTTCGACACCAGCAGGGGCAGGCGCAGGAATTCGCCCGCCGACTTGCTCATCTTGCCGCTGCGTTCGACCAGGAAGTTGTTGTGCATCCAGATCTTCGCGCCCGAATGCGTCGCCACGTCCAGCCCGCCGCACCCGCAGAAGGCCTGGTTCTGTGCGATTTCGTTCGGGTGGTGGATCTCGCGGTGATCGATCCCGCCGGTGTGGATGTCGAACGGGAAGCCGAGCAGATTCTCGCCCATGACCGAGCATTCCAGATGCCAGCCGGGGGCGCCCTTGCCCCACGGGGAATCCCATTCCATCTGCCGCGTTTCGCCCGGCGGGGTCTTGCGCCAGATGGCGAAATCGGCGGCGTTCCGCTTGCCCGCGACTGCCTCGATCCGGCCTTCACCCTCTTCGGTCACGGCGCGCGCGAGGCGGCCGTAGTCCTCGACCGTCGAAACGTCGAAATAGAGCCCGCTGTCGAGTTCGTAGCAGTGCTTGTCTGCAATGCTTTTCGCGAACTCCAGCATCTCGTCGATATAGTCGGTCGCCACCGACCACCTGGCCGGCTCGCGAATGTTGAGCGCCTTCACGTCGGCCCGGAAGGCTTCGGTATAGTGCTTCGCGATGTCCCAGATCGACTGCGCTTTCTGCGCGGCCATCTTCTCCATCTTGTCCTCGCCCGCATCGCCATCGTCGGTCAGGTGGCCGACATCGGTGATGTTGATGACATGGGTGAGCTTGTAGCCGCGCGACGAGAGCGTGCGGCCGAGCACGTCGGCGAAGACATAGGCGCGCATATTGCCGATATGCGGGTAGTTGTAGACCGTCGGCCCGCAGGAATAGACGCGCGCCTCGCCGGCGTGGACCGGTTCGAACGGTTCGAGCTGGCGGGTGAGCGAGTTGAAGAGCTTGAGCGGGGTCGCGGTCATGGCTGCCAGCCTTGGCGCGGGCGCGGCCTCGCGGTCAAGCGTCGAAACCGTCCCAGCGGATCGCCTCGTCGATCGGCGCGCGGGCGACGGGGAACGCGTTCACCGGTGCATCCGGGTCGCGATAGCCGATGGCGAGGCCGCAGAAGAACGTGTGATCTTCGGGAATGTCGACCACTTCGCGGATCTGCGGGGAATAGACGGCCCAGGCTTCCTGCGCGCAGGAATCGAGCCCTTCCTCGCGCAGGAGCAGCATGATCGTCTGCAGCCACATGCCGATGTCCGACCACTGCGGCGGGCCCATATATTTCGGCGTGTGGACCAGCATCAGCACGGGTGCGCCGAAAGCGCGGAAATTGTTGGCGAACCAGGCAAGGCGCTGCGCCTTGTCCTCGCGCGCGATTTCGAGCGCGCCATACATGTCTTCCCCCACGCCGCGCCGGCGCTGTTCGTAGGGGCCGTCGAGTTCGGGCGGATAGATGTGATACTCGGGCGCATGGGCGGCGCGCCCCTTGGGAAATTCCTGCGCGATCCGGTCAAACAGGCGCTGCATCGGCGCGCCGGTCAGCACGATGCCGTGCCAGGGCTGCGTATTTCCGCCCGAAGGCGCGCGCTGCGCCTTCTCCAGCACGCGGACGAGTGTCGCCCGATCGACAGGCTTGTCGAGAAAGGCGCGGACGAAGCGGCGAGTGGCGATGGCTTCAGAGGGGGTCATTCAATTTCTTCGAGTAAAGCATTGAGATCACGCGATGAATGAGCAACTCGTAAGATCACAACCGAAACATCGTCTGCACGATAGACAATCTGGTACCGGCCATGATGTGCGATCCGCAGATCGTACTTCCAGCGCAAACGCACGCGATACAGCAGAGGATTGTCGCCGACCCATGCAATTCGTTTGAGAAGCTCGGCGATATAGCTTTCCGCCTGCGATGGATCGTCACGAGCGATGTAATCCGAAATCTCGCGCAGATCGTCCATCGCGCGCTGCTTGATCTCGACGGTTTTCACCGATCTTCGGCGCGATACTTGGCTGCTTGTTCGGCGACATACTGGCGGATTTCAGCAAATGCCTGTTCGGCAGGATAAGACGGCCCCGCTTCAGCTTCGGCAACCATCTCCTTGAGGCGCTCGATCGCGGCTTCCCTGCGATCCTGCTCATCGCTCCAATCGCGGAGCGCTTCCCGCACCACTTCACTCGTGGTGGCATAGCTGCCGGAATCGACCGCTGCGCGCAGCTTCGCGGCCATTTCTTCCGGCATCGTCACGGTAATGCGTTCGAGCTTGCCCATGCCGCATACTTTATCACACGGAGTATGACCGGCCAAGTCACTCCACCTCGAACAAGTCCGCCAGTTGCTCGATAATGGTGCCACCCAGTTGTTCGACATCCATGATCGTGACCGAGCGCTTGTAGTACCGGGTCACGTCGTGGCCGATGCCGATGGCGGCGAGTTGCACGGGAGACTGTTTCTCGATCCAGTCGATCACCCGGCGCAAGTGGCTTTCCAGATAGCCGGCGCTGTTCACGCTCAGCGTCGAATCGTCGACCGGCGCGCCGTCGGAAATGACCATCAGGATCCGGCGATCTTCCGGCCGGCCGAGCAGGCGCTGGTGCGCCCACATCAGCGCCTCGCCGTCGATGTTTTCCTTCAGCAGCCCTTCGCGCATCATCAGGCCGAGGTTGCGGCGCGCGCGGCGCCAGGGCTCGTCCGCCTTCTTGTAAACGATGTGGCGCAAGTCGTTGAGGCGGCCCGGCTGCGGCGGCTTGCCGTCGGCCAGCCATGCCTCGCGGCTCTGCCCGCCCTTCCAGGCGCGGGTGGTGAAGCCGAGAATCTCGGTCTTGACCCCGCACCGTTCCAGCGTCCGCGCGAGGATGTCGGCGCTGATCGCGGCAATACTGATCGGCCGCCCGCGCATGGAGCCCGAATTGTCGATCAGCAGGGTGACCACCGTGTCCTTGAATTCGGTATCGCGTTCGACCTTGTAGGACAGCGCATGGCCGGGACTGACGACGACGCGAGTGAGCCGCGCGGCATCGAGCAGCCCCTCTTCCTGGTCGAAGTCCCAGCTGCGGTTCTGCTGCGCCATCAGCCGCCGCTGCAGCCGATTGGCAAGCTTGGTGACGACCGACTGCAACCCGGCGAGCTGGCTGTCGAGATAGCTGCGCAGCCGGTCCAGCTCCTCCGCATCGCACAGCTCGGGCGCCTCGATCACTTCATCGAACCGGTCGGTGAAGTGCGAGTATTCGAAATCGCCGGGGATGTCGGTCCAGGGCCGGTTGGGGCGGACCGGCAACATGCCCTCCTCCCCCTCGTCCGCGGCCTCACCGTCGGACATTTCGTCGCTCGATTCGGCTTCGCCCTCGCTCTCGCCATCGGCGTCGCCTTCGCTCGGCTCGCCGGCGATCTGGGTCGACTGCGGGTCCGAATCGCCGCTGTCTTCGCCTTCGCTCTCGTCCTCGTCCTGCTCGCCGCCGTCCTCGTCGTCACCTTCCTCATCCTCGCCGCCGTCGTTCTCTTCCGGGCGGACAAGTTCGAGGTGGCGCAACATGTCGAGCGCAAGCGACTGAAACGCCTTCTGATCGTCCAGCGACAGCGCCAGCGCTTCGAAATCGGGTTCGGCGCGCGCTTCGATGAATTCGCGGACCATCTCCACCCCGGCGCGCGCGCGTTCGGGCACCGGGGCGCCGGTCAGTCGCTCGCGCAGGATCAGGCCCAGCGCGGTTTGCAGCGGCACGTCGCCCTCGTTCTGTGCCCGCGCGATCGGATCGGCGGCAGTGCGCAATTCCACCGCGGCATCCAGATTGTCGCGAATCCCGCCGAAGCGATTGGCCCCCAGCGCCTCGTACCGGACCTGCTCGGCCATGTCGTAACAGGCACGCGCCACCGGCTCCGGCGGAGCGTTGCGAGCGTGGAGGCCGCTATCGTGATGGCGCAGGCGGAGCGCAAAGCTGTCGGCAAATCCGCGCGCCTCGCGCGCCTGTTCGGGCGGCAGGGTCCGTCCCGGCAGCGGAACGCGAAAGTTCTTCCCGCTGGCCGTGGGGGCATCCGCGCTCCAGGCGACCTCGACCTCCGGCTCGCGCGCCAGGGCGCGCGCCGTTCCGGTCAGCGCCTGCTTGAAGCGGTCGAGGGGCGTCTGGTCGGCCAATGCTATCCCTTTGGTGCCCCCGCGAAGGCGCGGGCCTCAGGCCACATGCGGAGCGCCAGTGGCGCGAGGTCCCCGCCTGCGCGGGGACTCGGGCAAAAGATCGTCATACGATCTTTTGTCCGGTCTTCGCCCAGTCGGCCAGGAAGCCTTCGATGCCCTTGTCGGTCAGGACATGCTTGACCAGCCCCTTGATCACCGCCGGCGGCATTGTCGCCACGTCGGCCCCGATCCGGGCGCTTTCCAGCACGTGGGTGGCATGGCGGACGGAAGCGACGAGGATTTCGGTGTCGAACGGGTAATTGTCGTAAATCAGGCGGATATCGCGGATAAGCTCCATCCCGTCGAACCCGTTGTCGTCGTGCCTGCCGACGAAGGGGGACACGAACGTCGCCCCCGCCTTGGCGGCCAGCAATGCCTGGTTGGCGGAAAAGCACAGCGTGACGTTGACCATCGTGCCCTCGCCCGTCAGCGCCTTGCAGGTCTTCAGCCCGTCGATCGTCAGCGGCACCTTGATACAGACGTTGTCCGCGATCTTGCGCAGGACTTCCGCCTCTTTCATCATCGTCTCGTGATCGAGCGCGACGACCTCGGCGCTGACCGGCCCGTCGACCAGGCCGCAGATTTCTTTCGTCACTTCCATGAAATCGCGCCCGGACTTGGCGATCAGCGAAGGATTGGTGGTCACACCGTCGAGCAGACCGGTCGCGGCCAGTTCCTCTATCTCGGCGGTGTCGGCAGTGTCGGCGAAGAATTTCATGGGTCGGCTCCGATTGGCGATTCCCCTCCCGCTCTAACGAAGGCAGGCCTGCGGAGCTAGGCCGTCGGACGCGAGCGGAGGCACAATTCGCAGGATTTCTTCGCCCGCGCCTTGCCGCCCGCATGGCCGCGCTCTCATATGAGGGTGCCGATGAACCGTGTCCGCCTCCTCGTCTTCAACGCCGCGCTCGGCGCGCTGGACTATCGCGTGCCCGAAGGCATGGCGGTGGGGCCGGGATCGGTCGTCGTCGCCCCGCTCGGCCCGCGCCAGATCGTCGGCATCGTGTGGGAAGAAGACCGGCTTCCCGCCGAATCGGTGGCCGACGCGCGCCTGCGGCCGCTGGCCGAAGCGCTGCCGGTGCCCCCGCTGCGCGCCGAGCTGCGCCGCCTGATCGAATGGACCGCCGACTATTACTGCGCCCCGCTTTCGGCAGTGGCGCGAATGGTCATCTCCAGCGGCGGCGCGCTGCGCGGCCCGGCGACGATGACCGAATACCGGCTGAGCGGCGGAATGCCCGAACGCATGACGCCCCAGCGCGAACGGGCGATGGAACGGCTGGAAGGCGAACAGGCGACGATCCGCGAACTGGCCGACATGGCCGGCGTGTCCGAAGGGGTCCTGCGCGGGCTGGTCAATCAGGGCGCGATGGAGCCTGTCACGGTCGATTGCGACCGCCCCTACCCCCGCGCCCGGGCGGGCCACGCGGCGGTGGAGCTCAACCCCGAACAGGCCGGGGTTGCGGCCCGGCTGGTGGACGCGGTGAACGAAGCGGCCTTCGCACCTTTCCTGCTCGACGGCGTGACCGGATCGGGCAAGACCGAAACCTATTTCGAAGCGGTCGCCGCCGCGCTCGATGCGGACCAGCAAGTCCTCGTCCTCCTGCCCGAAATCGCCCTGACCCAGGCGTTCCTGCGCCGGTTCGAGGATCGCTTCGGCGCGCCGCCGGTCGTCTGGCATTCCTCGCTCAAATCGACCGAGCGCCGCCGCGCCTGGCGCGCAATCGCCAGTGGGGAGGCGCAAGTCGTGGTCGGCGCGCGCTCCGCCCTGTTCCTGCCCTATGGCCGGCTGGGCCTGATCGTGGTCGACGAAGCGCACGAGGTCAGCTTCAAGCAGGACGACGGCGTGCGCTACAACGCGCGCGACGTGGCGGTGATGCGCGCGCATTTCGAAGGGCTGCCCGTCGTCCTCGCCAGCGCGACCCCCGCGCTCGAAAGCCTGCAGATGGCCGAAAGCGGGATCTACGAACGGCTCGAACTGCCCAGCCGCTTCGGCGCGGCGGAACTGCCGGCGATCGACACCGTGGATCTGACCGAGGACCCGCCCGAACGCGGCCGCTGGCTGGCCCCGCGGCTGGCGCGGGAACTGGCCGAGCGGCTGGACAAGGGGGAACAGTCGCTGCTGTTCCTCAACCGGCGCGGCTATGCCCCGCTGACGCTGTGCCGCAATTGCGGTTTTCGCTTCGAATGTCCCAATTGCACCGCCTGGCTGGTCGAGCACCGCTTCTCCCGCCGGCTCGCCTGCCACCACTGCGGGCACGAGACCACACCGCCCGCGACATGCCCCGAATGCGGGGAGCCCGATTGTCTGGTCGCCTGCGGGCCGGGGGTGGAGCGGATCGCCGACGAAGTGGCCGAAATCCTGCCCGGCGCGCGCGTGGCGGTCGCGACCAGCGACACGCTCAATTCGCCCGAACGCGCGGCAGAGTTCGTCGCGCAGGTCGAGGAAGGGGCGATCGACGTGATCGTCGGCACCCAGCTGGTGACCAAGGGCTTCCATTTCCCCGAGCTGACGCTGGTCGGCGTGGTCGATGCCGATCTGGGGCTCGAGGGCGGCGATCTGCGCGCGGCGGAGCGGACCTACCAGCAGGTCGCACAGGTCGCCGGGCGCGCGGGGCGCGGGGAGAAGCCGGGCCAGGTCCTGATCCAGACCCGCCATCCCGATGCACCCGTGATCGCCGCGCTGGCCGCCGGCGACCGCGATGCCTTCTACGCCGCGGAGACGGAGGCACGGCGCCACGCCGGCGCCCCGCCCTTCGGCCGCTGGGCCGCGATCATCGTGTCGAGCGAGGACGAGGCGGAAGCGAAAGAGGCCGCCCGCGCGATCGGCGGCACGCGACCCGACCTGGGCGACATAGCGATCTACGGCCCAGCGCCCGCCCCGCTGTCGCTGCTGCGCGGCCGCTACCGCTATCGCCTGCTGATCAACGCCCGCCGCAGCGCCCGCCTGCAGGACACCCTCCGCACCTGGCTCAACGCCCTCGACTTCCCCCGCGGCGTACGCGTATCGATCGACATCGATCCCTACAGTTTCGTTTAGGAGCCAACCCATGCTGATCGTTCATCATCTTCGTATCTCGCAGTCGGAACGGGTCGTGTGGCTGTGCGAGGAGTTGGGGCTGGATTATACGCTGCGCCTCTATTCGCGGCGGGAAGACAACAATCTCGCGCCAGAAGAGTACAAGGCGCTGCACCCGATGGGGATCGCCCCGGTGATTACCGATGGCGATCTGGCGCTGGGAGAAAGCGGGGCGATCTGCGAATATCTCGATCGCAAGTACGGCGGGGCCAGGCTGTCGCCGGGCCCGGATCATCCCGATTTTGCGGACCACCTGTTCTGGTTCCACTTCGCCAATGCCACGTTCATGACCAACGGCATGATGGCGCTCGTCACCGGGCGCATGGGCGAAGTGCCCGAGTTCGTGACCGGCCGGACGGCGAAGGCCTGGGCCATGGCGGAGGCGCGGCTGGGAGAGGCGGAGTTCTTCGGCGGGTCGCAGCTGACCACGGCCGACATCATGATGGGTTTCAGCCTTACCACTGCCCGCATGTTCGGCGGGACGAGCCTGGACGCCTTCCCCAATATCGCCGCCTATCTCCAGCGCATCGGCCGGCGCGATGCCTATCGCCGCGCGATGGAGAAATGCGAGCCGGGGATGGCGCCCAAGCTGGACTAGGGCCGCTTCGGCAAAACCGGCTCTAGGCCGCGTAGCCCGGCGTTCCGCCGGCGAGGACGGTCTGTGCCTCGCGCTCCAGCAGGGTCATCGCGGCTTCCCAGGGCTGGTGCCCATGGCTGATCCGCGCGACGCCGAGTGTGGCCAGCGCGGCCCGGTCGCCGCAGGCCGGCGACCACAGGATATTAACCGGGAGCGGCGATGCCTCGCAGATTGCGGCAATGCAGCCGGCATCGGCGAGGAAGGGCACGAACAGGCCGCCCGCGCCGGCATCGGCGTAAGCGCGCGCACGGTCGAGCGTCGCGGCGACCAGCGCCTTGCCTTCGCTGGCCACGTCCCGGCCCCGGAACACGTCGCAGCGGGCATTGACGAAGATGCCGCTGGATGCGGCGGCGGCCACGCGCTCGGCCTGCTCCGCCATGGGAACGAGCGCATCCTGCCCCGGCCCGCGATCTTCCATGTTGATCCCGGCGGCACCGGCATCGCGCGCGCGGGCGACAGAAGAGGCCACCTGTTCCGGCGTGTCGCCATAACCGGCTTCCATGTCGACCGACACGGGCAAATCGGTGACCGACACGATCCGCGCGAGATTGGCGAGGACAAGGTCGAGCGGGACGGTCTGTCCGTCGCGATAGCCGAGCGATTCGGCCACGCCGTAACTGCCCGTCGCGATCGCCGCCGCTCCGGCCTTCGCCACCACGCGGGCGGAACCGGCATCCCAGATGTTGAACAGCACCAGCGGATCGCCGGGAACATGCAGGCCGCGCAATTCGTCAATCTTGCTCATGTCTTCGCTCCTTCGCGTTTGAGCAGTTCCCGCTTGATATCCTGCCCATAGGCATAACCGCCCAGATCGCCGTCGGACCGGATCACGCGGTGGCAGGGAATCAGGATGGCGACATTGTTGCGCGCATTGGCGCTGCCTGCGGCCCGCACCGCCTTGGGATTGCCGGCCGCGGCGGCGATGTCGGAATATGTGCGGGTTTCGCCGGGCGGTATTTCGCGCAGCGCCTTCCAGCACGCTTCCTGAAACGCCGTGCCTTTCACATCCAGCGGGATGTGAGCGAAATCGCCGGGCGATTCGACCGTGGCCACCACGTCGGCGAGCAATCCGGCAAAGGCGGCGTCGCCTGCGATCAGATCGGCCTGGGGAAAGCGCCGGCGCAGATCGTCCTCACCTTCGCCGAACGACAGACGGCACACGCCCTTGTCGGTCGCGGCGACAAGCATCGGCCCCATCGTGGTTTCGACCACGGCCCAGCGTATCGCCACACCTGCCCCGCCGTTCGCCCATGCACTCGGTGCCATGCCCAATTTCCCCTTTGTGGAATCGTAGAAGCGCGACGGCGCGGAAAAGCCCGCATCGTAAATCGCGCCGGTCACGCTTGCCCCATCGCTCAGGGCATCGCGGGCACGCTCTTCCCGCAGAGCGCGGGCATAGGCAGCCGGCGACAGGCCGATCGCGCGCTTGAACACGCGCTGGAAATGACTGGGCGAATAGCCGGTGAGCTGCGCCAGGGTATCCAGCGATGGCGTGCCTTCGGCATCGCCGGCGGCCTGTCGGATTTCGTCGATCGCGGCGACCACGGCAGCTTCATCACGCGCAACATCGTCGGGCAGGCAACGCTTGCAGGCGCGCAGCCCGGCCCGCCGCGCATCGGCTCCGCTCGCGAAGAAGCGGACGTTTTCCCGCCGCGGATGACGGGCGGCGCAGGACGGGCGGCAATAGATTCCGGTCGACAACACGCCGGTCACGAAGCGCCCGTCGAAGCTCTTGTCGCGCCGTTTGACTGCGGCCCAGGCATGATCGTCGTTCAGCATGTCACACCCCTTCATAGCGCTCGACGCGCGCCGCAAAACAGCCATAGGCGGCGTTGTGGGCGTCGATATACGCGATTTGCGGGTCGTCGAGCAAAGCGCGTATCGCAGGATCGACATCGTCCGCCAGCGCGAGTGCGGCCCGGTGCAGGCACCCGTCCGCGCTATAGCCGCGCAGCGCGATCGGGCGGCCGCGCAGGACCGGGGGTAGGCTGTCTACGAACTCGGCCGGTTCATCCGCATTCTTGCGCACGTAAATGGCAAAGGCATTGCGATAGGGGGTGGCCGGATCGTGATTGGTGAAATTGGTTAGCAACACGTCCTCCCCCGGTGCCGCGTCCTTCAGGCTCACCCGGCAGGGGTAGTAGCCTTCGTCCGGCGCCGTCAGCCGCTGCGAAAGCGTTGCGGCCAGCGCGTCCCCGTCCATTGCGAAACGATCCGCGAATTGTGCGGGGTCGAGCCCGCGAATGCGATAAGTCATTGAACCGCTCCTGTTCGATTGCCCGCTCGCTATGCATCGCGTCGCGGACAGTCGCATCCCGCCGCTTGCGGTCAAAAGGCGCCCTCGCCTACATACCCCGCCGATGACGCGCCTGTTCACCCTTGCCGCCGCGCTGCTGGCGCTGATCCTTCCCGCGGCGGCGCAGGCCGATCCCGCCGATATCGACGCCGCCGCGCGCGGCGTGGTTCGCGTGGTGATCATGGGGACCGACGGGGACGAAGTCTTCCCCGTCAGCCACGGCACCGGGTTTGCGGTGGGGCCGCGCAGAATCGTCACCAATGCCCACGTCGTGCGCGAAGCCTTGCAGGACGATACCCTGCGGATCGGCATCGTGCCCAGCGAAGGGGGCGAGGCCGCCGATTATGCCCGCCCGGTCGCGGTCAGCCCGGGCAATGACCTTGCGCTGGTCGAAATCACCGGCGAGCTGCGCCTGCCCCCGCTGACGATTGCCGCCGGCGCCGTGCGCGATGGAGAGGTTTCGGCAGTCGGTTACCCGATGAACGTCGACCGGGCGCAGGGCCTGGACATGGGCGATATCTTCCGCTCGCAGCCGCCGGTCAAAAGCCGCGGCTTCCTGTCCGGCCAGCGCCCCAGCCGGCTGTTCGACACGATCCTGCACACCGCCCCGATCGCGCGCGGCAACTCAGGCGGGCCGCTGCTGGACGGGTGCGGCCGGGTGATCGGGGTGAACAGCTTCGGCACCGATTCGGGCGGATCGGACGGTGAATTCTACTTCGCGGTTTCGACCCGCGAACTCCTTCCATTCCTGCGCGCGAACGATGTCGAGGCGCGGATCGCCGATCTGCCCTGCCGCAGCCTGGAAGATCTGAACGAAGCCGAACGTGCGCGGATCGAACGCCAGCAGGACGAAGCGCGCCAGCAACTCGCCGCCCGCGCGCAGGAAACCCGCGAGCGTCGCGCCCGCGCAGAGGATAGCGCACGCGAATCGGTCCAGACCGACCGCGAAAATGCGATGGCGCTCGCGTTCGTCCTGGCGCTGGCCGCATTCGGGGCCGCCGCGGTGGCCTGGCAGGCCCGACAGGCCGGCGAAGGGGGCGAACGCCGGATGATGATCGCGGGCACGATCGCGGCCGTCGCCGCAATCGTCGCGCTCGCGCTATGGTTTACCCGGCCCGGCCTCGACGAAGTGGAGCGGCGGGTCGCGGCGGCGATGGGCGAAGTGGACGAATCGCCCGATGCCCCCGGTGCCGAGGCGACTGGCGACGGAATGCTGACCTGCACGCTCGACCTGACGCGCAGCCGTGTGGTCGGCGCGCCCGACCGCGAACTGGAATTTTCGTGGCGCGAGGACGGCTGCGTCAACGGGCGCACGCAATATGGCTTTTCGGGCGGCAGCTGGTCGCGGGTGTTCGTCCCGAACCAGGAACAGGCGGTGTCGGTGAACCTGTTCGATCCGGCGACGGGCACGTTCCGCACCGACCGCTATCTGCTCGGTCGCACCGACATGGCTGCGGCGCGGCAGGCACGCGGCAAGTACTCGCCGCCGAAATGCAACGCGGAAGGGGCCGCGTCCACGCTGGGCGATCTGCAATCGGGGGTCACCGCCCTGCTCCCCTCCGCACCCAACGAACGGCTGGTCTACTCGTGCGAAGCGAAGCAATAACGGGGGGCGGCCAATGCCCCGCCGCGCGCGATCTTCGCACCTGCCAATGCCGTGCGAATACACCGTTCCGCCGCGCAGGCGGGTTGCATAGTCAGAAACCCGGTGCTAGTCGCGCGCCAGCCTTGCCGGGGTGGATTGATCCGCCCACATCGGCATGGGCGATGCACCGCTATTTTCCGGACCTTTAAAGGACGAGAGACGCGTGGAGATTTCCGCCGGTATTCAGGCTAGCCTGTCAGGGCGCTATGCCTCGGCCCTGTTCGATCTGGCCGCCGAGAAGGGCACGGTCACTGCTGTCGAATCGGACCTTGAGAATCTGTCCGCCGCTCTCGCCGAATCGGCAGAGATGCGCGCCGCGACGACCAACCCCGAACTGAGCCGGAAGGCGCAGGGCGCGGCGATGGCAGGCGTGGCGAAGCTGCTCAGTCTGTCCGACCTGACCGGCAATTTCCTGGGCGTTCTTGCCGCCAATCGCCGGCTGGGCGAACTGCCCGCGATCGTTCGCGCCTTTCGCGCAATCGCCGCCGCCCAGCGCGGTGAAGTTACGGCCGAGGTCGCAACCGCTCACGCGCTCACCGACGCGCAGCTGGGCACGCTCAGGGACAAGCTGACCGCGCGCGAAGGGCGCACGGTCAAGCTCGACGCGAAGGTCGATCCCGACCTTCTGGGCGGGCTCGTCGTCACTATTGGTTCGAAGCGCATCGACGGTTCGATCCGCACCCGCCTCAATTCTCTCGCCCACGCCATGAAGGGCTGACGCCACAAGGCTCGAAGGAAGACACGCACATGGAAATCCGCGCCGCAGAAATCTCCAAGGTCATCAAGGACCAGATCGCCAACTTCGGCACAGAGGCCGAAGTCAGCGAAGTCGGCTCCGTCCTTTCGGTCGGTGACGGCATCGCCCGCATCCACGGCCTCGACAAGGTTCAGGCCGGCGAGATGGTCGAATTCGCCAATGGCGTGCAGGGCATGGCGCTCAACCTCGAAGCCGACAACGTCGGTGTCGTGATCTTCGGCTCCGATGCCGAGATCAAGGAAGGCGACAGCGTCAAGCGGACCGAAACAATCGTGGACGTTCCCGTCGGCCGCGGCCTGCTGGGCCGCGTGGTCGACGCGCTGGGCAACCCGATCGACGGCAAGGGCCCGATCGAAACGACCGAGCGTCGCCGGGTCGAGGTGAAGGCGCCGGGCATCATCCCGCGTGAATCGGTTTCCGAACCGGTGCAGACCGGCCTCAAGGCGATCGACGCCCTCGTGCCCGTCGGCCGCGGCCAGCGCGAGCTGATCATCGGCGACCGCCAGACCGGCAAGTCCGCCGTCGCGATCGACACCTTCATCAACCAGAAGGAAGCCAACGCGGGCGACGATGAGAGCAAGAAGCTCTACTGCATCTATGTCGCCGTGGGGCAGAAGCGTTCGACCGTGGCGCAGATCGTCCGCCAGCTCGAAGAAAACGGCGCGATGGAATATTCGATCGTCGTCGCCGCGACCGCTTCGGAACCGGCGCCGCTGCAGTACCTCGCGCCCTACACCGGCTGCGCGATGGGTGAATTCTTCCGCGACAACGGCATGCACGCCGTGATCGTTTACGACGATCTTTCCAAGCAGGCGGTCGCCTATCGCCAGATGTCGCTCCTGCTGCGCCGCCCGCCGGGCCGCGAAGCCTATCCGGGTGACGTGTTTTACCTCCACAGCCGCCTGCTCGAGCGTGCGGCCAAGATGAGCAAGGCGAACGGCGGCGGATCGCTGACGGCCCTCCCGATCATCGAAACCCAGGCGGGTGACGTCTCGGCCTATATCCCGACCAACGTGATTTCGATCACCGACGGGCAGATCTTCCTCGAAACCGGCCTGTTCTACCAGGGCGTTCGCCCGGCCATCAACGTGGGCCTGTCGGTCAGCCGCGTTGGCGGTGCCGCGCAGACCAAGGCGATGAAGAAAGTGTCCGGCTCGATCAAGCTGGAGCTGGCGCAGTACCGCGAAATGGCGGCCTTCGCGCAGTTCGGTTCGGATCTCGACGCCGCGACGCAGAAGCTGCTCAATCGCGGTGCTCGGCTGACGGAACTGCTCAAGCAGGCGCAGTTTTCGCCCATGCCGTTCGAAGAACAGACCGTGTCGATCTTTGCCGGCACCAACGGCTATCTCGACGCGATCCCGACCGACCGGGTGACTGAATACGAAGCGGCAATGCTCAGCTTCATGCGCAGCGAACACGCCGACGTGCTCAAGGACATTCGCGAAAGCGGCAAGTTCGAAGGCGACGTGAAGGACCGCACGGTCGCCGCGCTCGACACGTTCGCCAAGCAGTTCGCCTGAGCCCCGCGAGATACTAGCTAGGGAGCCGAAATGGCCTCGCTGAAAGAACTCAAGGGCCGGATCAACTCGGTCAAGTCGACCCAGAAGATCACCAAGGCCAAGCAGATGGTCGCGGCGGCGAAGCTGCGCAAGGCGCAGGCCGCGGCCGAAGCCGCGCGCCCGTACGCCGAACGCCTGTCTGCCGTCATGGCCTCGCTCGCGGGCAAGGTCAGCGGCGATAGCGCCCCGAAACTGCTTGCCGGCACCGGTTCCAGCCAGCGCCATCTGCTGGTCGTGGTCAACACCGACAAGGGCCTGTGCGGCGGCCTCAACGCCAATATCGTCAAGGCCGCCAAGGCAAAGGCGCGCGCGCTGATAGCCGAAGGCAAGGATGTCGAATTCTACCTGGTCGGCAAGAAAGGCCGCGCGCCGATCAAGCGCGATTTTGCCGAACAGATCGGCCCGCAGTTCGATACCAGCACCGTGCGCACCCCCGGTTTCGAAGAAGCCGAAGCCATCGCGGACGAGCTGATCGCGCTGTTCGAAAGCGGCAAGTTCGATATCGCGCATCTCATCTACCCGACGTTCCAGTCGGCGCTGGTGCAGAACCCCACGATCCAGCAGCTGATCCCCGTCCCTGCCCCCGAAGGCAAAGTGGAAGGCAGCACCGGCGGCGATGCGGTGGTCGAATACGAGCCCGACGAAGAAGCGATCTTGGAAGAGCTTCTGCCGCGTTACGTCAAAACGCAGGTGTTCGGCGCGCTGCTGGAAATCGCCGCTTCCGAACAGGGTGCGTCGATGACCGCGATGGACAACGCCACCCGCAACGCGGGCGACCTGATCAACAAGCTGACCATCCAGTACAACCGTAGCCGTCAGGCCGCGATCACCACCGAACTCATCGAAATCATCGCCGGCGCAGAAGCGCTCTGAGCCCCAGCTAGCGGAATATCATCGTGAACAAGATCGCCCTTTTCGTTCCCGTCCTCGCCCTGTCCCTCGCCGCCTGCGGCGAAGAACCCGCGCCCGAGCCGGCACCGGTGCAGACCCCGGAACCCGCGCCCGAACCGTCGCTTCCGGCCCCGAACCAGGAACTGTTTTCCGGCCTGCTGGCGGAAGCATGTCCCGAACTCAAGCCGGTCAACACCGCAGTGTGCAAGCGCGCCGGCTTCGGCTCCAGCGACGTGATCTGCGAGTACGGCCTCGGCGAAGATTCGTACCTCCGCAACAAGGCGACCCTCACCCCCGGCGAAGGGGAATGGACGCTCGCCGACCCCGCTTCGATCTGCGCCCCCGGCGCCGCATAACTGCAAGGCAGGACATAGCATCATGGCCACCGCACCCGTACTCAACCAGATCACCAACGGCACGATCAGCCAGGTCATCGGCGCCGTCGTCGACGTGCAGTTCCCCGGTGAACTGCCGGCGATCCTGACCGCGCTCGAAACGAAGAACGGCGACAACACGCTGGTTCTCGAAGTCGCCCAGCACCTCGGCGAAAACACCGTGCGCACCATCGCGATGGATGCGACCGAAGGTCTCGTCCGCGGGCAGGAAGTCGTCAGCACCGGCGCGCAGATTTCGGTCCCCGTCGGCCCGAAGACGCTGGGCCGCATCATGAACGTCGTCGGCGAGCCGATCGACGAACGCGGCCCGGTCGGCGCGGAACAGACCGCCCCGATTCACGCGGAAGCCCCGCTGTTCGTCGACCAGTCGACCGAAGCGGCGATCCTCGTCACCGGCATCAAGGTCATCGATCTGCTCGCGCCTTATGCGAAGGGCGGCAAGATCGGCCTGTTCGGCGGCGCCGGCGTGGGCAAGACCGTGCTGATCCAAGAACTGATCAACAACATCGCGAAAGGTCACGGCGGCGTGTCCGTGTTCGCCGGCGTGGGCGAACGTACCCGCGAAGGTAACGACCTTTACCACGAATTCCTCGACGCCGGCGTCATCGCCAAGAACGATGCGGGCGAGGCGATCTCCGAAGGTTCCAAGGTGGCGCTGGTGTTCGGCCAGATGAACGAACCGCCGGGCGCGCGTGCCCGCGTCGCCCTGTCGGGCCTGACGATGGCGGAATATTTCCGCGACCAGGAAGGGCAGGACGTTCTGTTCTTCGTCGACAACATCTTCCGCTTCACCCAGGCGGGTTCGGAAGTGTCGGCGCTGCTCGGCCGTATTCCTTCGGCCGTGGGTTATCAGCCGACCCTGTCGACCGACATGGGTAACCTGCAGGAACGCATCACCTCGACCACCAAGGGTTCGATCACCTCGGTCCAGGCGATTTACGTCCCCGCGGACGACCTTACCGACCCTGCCCCCGCCACCTCGTTCGCGCACCTTGACGCGACGACCACGCTGAACCGCGCGATTTCGGAGCTGGGCATCTACCCGGCGGTCGACCCGCTCGATTCCACCAGCCGCGTGCTCGAACCGCGCGTCGTGGGGCAGGAGCACTACGAAACCGCTCGTAAGGTTCAGGAAACGCTGCAGAAGTACAAGAGCCTGCAGGACATCATCGCCATTCTCGGCATGGATGAACTGTCGGAAGAAGATAAGCTGACCGTCGCCCGCGCGCGCAAGATCCAGCGCTTCCTGTCGCAGCCGTTCCACGTGGCCGAGGTGTTCACCAACATCCCGGGCGAGTTCGTGCAGCTGGAAGACACGATCAAGTCGTTCAAGGCCGTCGTCGAAGGTGAATACGATCACCTGCCCGAAGCTGCCTTCTACATGGTCGGCGGCATCGACCAAGCGGTCGCCAAGGCGAAGAAGCTGGCCGACGAGGCGTAATGGACTCCCCTCCCGCAAACGGGAGGGGATTGAGGATTAGACAATGGCACTGCATTTCGAACTCGTGACCCCGGCCAAGCTCGTCCGTAGCGAGGATGTCCACATGGTGGTCGTCCCCGGTGCGGAGGGTGAATTCGGGGTGCTGGAAGGCCACGCGCCTTTCATGTCCACGATCCGCGACGGCGCGGTCCAGGTCTACCGGACCGAAGGCGCCGCGCCGGAGGAGATTGAGGTGCGTGGCGGTTTCGCCGAAGTCAGCGAGGCCGGGCTGACCGTCCTCGCCGAGCATGTCGAAGGCTGATCGCACCCTATCGCCGGATGAGCTGGCGGACGGGCAAAGCTAGCGGACAGGCAAACCTAGCGGACAGACGGGGCGGCCAGCAACGGCCGCCCTTTTCGTATCTGCCCGCCCGCCCGACGCACCCCTATTCATACTAACGTCACGCAAGGCGTCTCACGCTGGTTCGCATGATTGCCGCCTTTGCCCCCTTCCGCATGACGCTGGCCCTCGCGGCATGTCTTGCCGCGCTCGCTTCGTGCGGTCCGCGCGTCGATATCCATTACGTACCGACGCCCGAGCCGGTGGTCGAAGCCATGCTGGACATGGCCGAGATCGAGGACGGCGACGTGCTCTACGATCTTGGTTCCGGCGACGGGCGCATACCGATCGCAGCCGCCCGCCAGTTCGGCGTGCGCGCGGTGGGGATCGAGATAGACCCGCGCCTGATCCGCGAAGCCCGCGCCAATGCCGAAGCTGCCGGCGTCGCGCACCTGGTCGAATTTCGCGAGGCCGACCTGTTCGCCACCGACTTTTCCGATGCCGACGTGGTCACGCTCTACCTCGGCGACACGCTGAACCTGCGCCTGCGCCCGCAATTGCTTGAACAGCTCGACCCCGGCGACCGGGTGGTCAGCCACGATTTCGGCATGGGCGACTGGCCGCCCGACGAAAAGCGCATCGTCTCCAACCGCCCGGTTTACAAATGGACCGTGCCGAAGACCTTCATCCCCGGCTTCGGCGGGGTCGATTGAGGGTTTTCAGGCAAGATTGAAGCGGCCGGTGCCGTCTCAACGAAAAACCACTCTAGCGCGCCCGCCCGCCACGGGCGGGGCCGCCGCGTGTCGGGGCGTGGAAATCGGGCGGCTTGTCCGCAATCCATTCGAGGAACCGGGCCACGGCCGGCTCCTGCGCCAGGTGGTCGCGGTCGTCGCCGATGCGGGCGAGTTGGGAATTGGTGAAATGGGCGTGGATCGTGCGGTGGCAGATCGGGTGGATGGGCACGGTTGCGCGCCCCTTCTTCGCCCGGGGCACGGGATGGTGCCACTCGATACTATCGCCGATCGGGCGGCGGCAAAGCCAGCAGGTCGCGCTCTCGTCATCCCCCGGCATCGGCGCGCGCAGTCTCTTCCGTGAACAGTTCGTCTTCGCGGGTCATCGCCCGTCCTGCCGCATCGTACTGGATCGGCAGATCGGTGGCGCCCCCTTCGCACATATGCATCTGCGCAAACCGCCCGCCGCGCAGCACGACGAGGCCATCGCGGATCGCGGGATAATTGGGCTCCCCCGGCGCGAAATTGGTGCGGACCATGCGGCTGAAGACGACATGGCGCCAGTCGCCGTCGTCGAACGCGATCTGCGCTTCCCCGCCGCCGGAATAGAGCACCGTGGCAAAGCGCGGCGGCGGGCCGGAGGGGGTGGGAAGGACCAGCTTCGCCGTGCCCCGGCCGAAGGAATAGCGGGCCTCCAGCACGCCGCCCCTGCCCGCGACTGCGCAGACCGACAGCTCGCGCCCATCGGCCACGGTGCAGTGGAAGATCGGTTCAGCCCCCGCACCGCAACCCGCCACCGGTGCAGCCGAGATGTGGGCCGGAGCCTGCTGCTCCACCCGCTCCCCCTGCCCCGCGCCGCCACAGGCTGCGAGGGCCGGGACGGCAAGCAGGGCGAGCGGGCGGATCACTTGTCCTCGCCCGCCTTTTTCTTCTTCATCGTGTCGTGGAAACGGTCAGCCCAGCCGGGTTTCACCAGTTGTTCGGCCCGGACCATGCGCAGCTCGCCGTCGTCGACGTCGCGGCTGACCGCGCTGCCCGCGGCGACGATGGCATCCGCGCCGATCCGCACCGGAGCGATCAGCGCGCTGTTGCTGCCGATGAAGGCGCGCGGGCCGATCACGGTCTTGTGCTTGAAATAACCGTCGTAATTGCAGGTGATCGTGCCCGCGCCGATATTGGCCCCGGCCCCCACTTCGGCATCGCCGAGATAAGTCAGGTGGTTGGCCTTGGCCCCTTCGCCCAGAACGGCTTTCTTCATCTCGACGAAGTTGCCGACCTTGCTGCCCTTTTCCATCACCGCGCCGGGGCGCAGGCGGGCATAGGGGCCGACTTCGCATCCCGGCCCGATGCTGGCCCCTTCGATATGGCTGAAGGCGCGTATGGTCGCCCCGTCCGCCACGCTGACGCCGGGGCCGAAGACGACATTGGGTTCGATCGTGACATCGCGGCCGATCTGCGTGTCGTAGCTGAAGAACACCGTTTCCGGCGCGCGCAGCGATGCGCCGGCGGCCATCGCCTCCTCCCGCTTCACCCCTTGCCACTGCGCTTCCGCCCGGGCCAGTTCGGCGCGGCTGTTGATCCCGGTCACTTCGTCCGGCTGGTCGGTCACCACGACCGCGCTGTGGCGCCCGTCCTCCCGCGCGACGTTGACCACGTCGACCAGATAGTATTCGCCCTGGCTGTTGTCGTTCCCGACCCGCGCAAGCAGATCGAACATGTCGGCGGCGCGCGCGGCCATCAGGCCCGAATTGCACAGGCGGCAGGCACGCTCCGCCTCGGTCGCGTCCTTGTGTTCGACCATCTTTTCGATCCGGCCATCGGCATCGGCGATCACGCGGCCATATTGCAGCGTATCCGCCGGCTCGAAGCCCAAAACGACGACGGCGGGCGCGTCGTCGGCGTGGAGCCTGTCGAGCATCGCGCGCATCGTTTCGGCGCGTACGAAGGGCACATCGCCATAGAGGATCAGGACATCGCCATCGAACCCGTTCAGGCCGTCCTGCGCCTGCTGTACCGCATGGCCGGTGCCCAGCTGCGGTTCCTGCAGGCAGGTTTCCGCCCGATCCGCCAGCGCGCTTTCCAGTTGATCGCGCCCGCTGCCGACGACCACGACCGTTCGCGCCGGGCCAAGCTGCGCGGCGGAGGCCATCAGATGATCGATCATCGGCCGCCCGGCGATGGGGTGGAGGACCTTGTGCAGGCCCGATTTCATGCGCGTGCCCTTGCCCGCGGCAAGGATGACCGTTGCAAATTCTCTCATGCCCTGCCCCTTGCCAGCAAACGCTTGCGGTTTGAAGAACCTTGCGCCACCCCGCCCCGCATGGCGGATTTCCCTTTCGACATTGTCGGCTTCGATCTCGACGGCACATTGCTGGAAACGCACCGCGATCTGGGCGCGGCGGTCAACCATGCGCTGGAACTGGGCGGGTTCGAAGTCGTCCCGGCGGACAGCGCGAAGGACCTGATCGGCGGCGGGGCCAAGATCATGCTGCGCCGCGCGGTGGACGATCAGGGCGGGATGCCCGACGACGATTTCCATGATCTCTACAAGAAGATGCTGGCCTTCTACGGTGCCAACAGCGCGGTCCATACGCGCCCCTATCCCGGCGCGATCGCGGTGCTGGACGATCTCGCCGCGCGCGGGGTGCGGCTGGGCGTGGTGACCAACAAGTTCGAAGGGTTTGCGCGCGATATCCTGGGCGCGCTGGGGCTGGTCGACCGGTTCGACTGCGTGATCGGCGGAGACAGCCTGGGCCGCGACGCGCAGGGCAGGCATCGCGCCAAGCCCGCACCCGACCCGATTCACGAGGCACGCAAATGCTGCGGCGGCGGGAGCATGGTCTATATCGGCGACAGTTCCTACGACATCCGCGCCGCCCGTGCGGCGGGGGTGCCGGTGGTCGCGGCCTGTTACGGCTATTGCGATCTGCCGCGCGGGGACATGGGCGCCGATGCGGCGATCGATTCGTTTGCGGAATTGATCCCGGCGCTGCAAAAACTCTGATCCTGACCGACGAATCGCTGCAGTGCGGGGTAGCGGCGGCGCAGCCACCGCGACGGGTAATGCCCTTACGGAATCGCGCCCTGCCGTGCATACGGTTGCAACGCCGCGCGGAACCTGCCACCTCGCTCGCAGATTGACGCGAACGTAAGGCCCCCGCGCGGGCTTCGGATCAGGAGAGAGAGATCATGAGCATCGATTTCAAGGACAAGGTTGCCATCGTCACCGGTGCCGGCGGCGGGCTGGGCCGCGAATATGCGCTGGAGCTGGCGCGGCGCGGGGCGAAAGTCGTGGTCAACGACCTGGGCGGTTCGCGCGATGGCACCGGATCTTCCGACGCAGCGGCGCAAGTGGTCGAGGAAATCGAAAAGGCCGGCGGCACTGCGATGGCCAACGGCGGATCGGTCACCGAATACGACCAGATGGAAAAGATGGTCGCCGATGCGAAGCAGAAGTGGGGCGGCGTCCACGTCCTGATCAACAACGCGGGCGTTCTGCGCGACAAGACGTTCGCCAAGATGGAGCCGGCGGATTTCGAGTTCGTGGTGAAAGTTCATCTGACCGGCTCGGCCAATGCGACCAAGGCCTGCTGGGAAACTTTCCGCGACCAGGCTTATGGCCGCGTGCTGATGACCGCATCGTCCACCGGGCTGTTCGGCAACTTCGGCCAGGCCAACTACGGCGCGGCCAAGCTCGGCCTCGCCGGGCTGACCAAGACGCTCCAGCTCGAAGGCGCGAAGTACAATATCAAGGTCAATACGCTCAGCCCGGTGGCGGGCACGCGCATGACCGAAGATCTCTTCCCCGAAGAAGCGTTCAAGCTGTTCGATCCGGTCAATGTGGTCCCGGCCGCGCTGTTCCTGGTCAGCGAAGATGCGCCGACCAATGCCATCGTCGGCGCGGGCGCCGGCGGGTTCCATTCCGCCTGGGTGGTGATGAACGACGCGGTCTGGCTGAAGGACGAAGATCGCACGGTCGAAGGCTTCGCCGCCAACTGGGACAAGATTTCGGGCATGAACAACCTACAGGCCCCGCAGTCCGGCGCCGAACAGTCGGGCGCGATCCTAAAGGCCATGCAGGGCGTGCTGGGCGCCGACGCCGGCCCCTCTTCCGCTCGCGGTTAAGTGTTGCGGGCGGTGGGCGCGCCAAGGCCGCTCGCCGCCCCGCCATCTGCTGTCTCACCGTCTGGTGATCCGGTTCAATCCGAAACGGATTTCAGCAGCTTGCGCTCCATCGGCGCGAGGACGCCGGGAAGTTCGTGCCCGCGTTTGAGAACCTGGCCGTGTTCGCCGAACAGGGTCCACATGCCCTGCCGGTTGCGCAGCGCGGGGCGTTTCTCGATCCGGGCCTGCGGGCGTTCTGCCGCGCGGCGGAATGCGGCGAACGTGGCGGCATCGCGCGCGAAATCCATCGCATAGTCGCGCCATTCGCCCGCCGCGACCATGCGGCCATAGAGATCGAGGATACGTTGCAGTTCATCGCGCGCGAAGGCGACCTGGCCCGGCTGCCTGCCGGGAAAGGCGACGATATTGGCAGCGGGCCCATGCCCCGCCCCGGGCGCCGCCATCAGCTATCGGTTCCGCTGCGCTTCACCGGTGCGGCACCGGCGGCGCGCATTTCGTCCAGCTCGGCACGCAGCGCGGCCATCTGATTTTCGAGCTCCGCGATCCGGCGGCTGGCGTTCGCGCCGTTGCCGTTGCCGCCAATTTCTTCGCACGGTTCATCGCACGGGGTGCCGTAGGGGATGAATTCACGCAGCCATTCTTCCGCGGGGACGAGAGTGGATCGAGCCTTGAGCCCGATCATCGTCGCGCCATCGGGCACGTCATCGGTAACGACCGCATTGGCGCCGATGCGCGCGCGTTCGCCCAGGGTGATCGGCCCGATGATCTGCGCGCCCGACCCGATGATGACCCCGTCGCTCACGGTCGGGTGGCGCTTGCCCCCCTTGCCGTTGGTGGGATTGGTGCCGCCCAGCGTCACGCACTGGTAAATCGTCACGTCGTTGCCGATTTCCGCGGTTTCCCCGATCACGGTGAAGCCATGATCGATGAACAGGTTGCGTCCGATCCGCGCGCCAGGGTGGATATCGATTGCGGTCAGCCAGCGGGAGAAATGGTTGACGAACCGGGCGAGGAAATAGAGCCGCGCCTGGAACAGCCAGTGCGCCAGGCGATGCAGCCCAACCGCCAGAACGCCGGGATAGAGCAGCACTTCCCAGCGCGAACGCGGCGCCGGATCGCGTGCCTGGATCGATTCGAGATAGGCGGCGAGACGGTCGAACATCGGCCTGATAGTCCCATTTCAGGCCCGGCGAGGCAAGCCGGACCTAGTTCTCGGGGTCAAAGTCGAGCTTTCGCTGCTCGGGCCCCGCTATCGCCTCCAACGCGGCGCGCCAGATCGACATCGTCGCCGGCGCCTTGCGCTCCAGGCTCAGCCGGTCGATTTCCGCAACCAGCCGCTCGATCCCCGCGAAGCCGCGTTCGGCACGGGGTACGAGGTAGGTAAGCGCACCTTCGCCCAGTGCAAGGCCGCGCTGCGCCGCATGGGCTTCGATCAGGTCCGCCACCATTGCATCGTCGGGCACCCCGATTTCGAGGTGGAGCGCGGCGCCGATCCGGCTGCGCAGGTCGGGCAAGGCGATGTCCCACGTCGGCGCGGCGGCCGTCAGCAACAGCGGCAGGGCGCGTTCCTGCGCCCGGTTCCAGCGGTGGAACAGTTCGGTTTCATCCAGCGTGTCGGCATCGTCGATCGCCTCGCCCTGGCGGCTCGCGGCGAACCACCGCGCGAACAGCGACCGGCCCGAGCGAGGCCCGCCGAGCAATACCGCCGTGCGATAGGGCCAGCGCCCCGGGCTTTGCAGCGCGTCGGCTACATGGCTGTTGGCATTGCCGAGCACGATCCGCGCGGGCTCGCCGCGCCTGCGCACCACCAGCGGCAGGGCGATCTGCGACATTCCCGGGCCTAGCGGCTGATGGCCAGCGAGTTGCCCGACTGGCGCACGGTGAACCCGCGCGCGCGCAAGGCGGCGGCGAGCTGTTCCTGCGAGCCGGCGAATGTCACCGACATGACCGAACTGCCCCCGATCGCAGTGCTCGTCACGGCGGCACCGCGCACGCCGGGCGCGGCACGCACGGCGGACAGCGAGGCATCGAACGCACCCGCGTCAGGCGTCGCGAACTGGACCGCATAGCTCGCAGCCTGGGCCGTTTCTGCCGGTTGCGGAGCGGGTGCAGGCGTGCTGCTGTCTTCCGCCGCCTCCGCCGCAGCGTCCCGCGCCGCAGCAGCAGCCCGATCGCGCGCGAGCGCGGCGCGGCCCATTTCGATCAGCCGCTGCAGTGCAGGCTCCGCCTCCACAGTGCCGAGGTCGAGCGTGGGATCGGGTTTCAGCTTCCCGTCGGCCAGCGCCCGTTCGAAGATCGTGTTGAACCGCTGGACCGCCTGGGCAAGCATCGGCTGCAACTGCTCCGGGTTTTCGGCGCGTAGGGTGAATTGGTCGAGATAAGTATTGTCCGGCCCGTATCGTGCGGTGAAGGTCCCCTCAATCGGTCCGCCTGGCCACTGGTGTTCGAGATGGGCGACGGGCACCAGAACGTCCGCCGCGCTGAATTGGTCGAGAATATTGCGCCACCACAACCGGCTGCGGCGGCCCGTCTGGCCAAATGACAGCAACAGCGAATCGCCGCCCGCGCCCGATGGGCGGACATAGTTGATCCGGCTCGCCCCCGCCTGATATTCGGCCCAGGCGCGCTGCCAGGGGTTGCGCGTTTCGTAAACCGTATAGACCCCGGCCGAACGGGTCACCGGGACCAGCAGCATCGGCGCCGAGCCCGGCCCCCGCCCGCTGGCGCCCAGCAGCGCCCCGGCCCGCGCGCGATCGAACGTGATGCCGAGCCGCGCGATATAGCGCCGCGGCCCGATGTTTTCCTGTTCGATTACCACCGCGACGACGAGGCCTTGCAACTGACCGTCGGAAATACTGGGTCCGCCCAGCTTTTCCCACGCCTTGCGCTGCGCCTCGCGCCAGCCCTTCTCGCGCGCATCTTCGGCATTGTCGCCGCGCACGTCGACTTCGATTCCGGTAATGTCGATATCGCCGCTGCTGGCGATCGGGGCGATTCCCCGGTCCCCTTCCACCTGCGCCCACAGCACCGCCCCGCCGGCGAACAGCGCGAGAATCGCCGCAGCAACGAACGTCGGGCGCGAAAGGCGGAAGGGCGAGAGCGAATGGGACATAGGGGAAAACTCGCGGCCTTTTGCCCAAACGGGCATGGAAATCCAAGCGCGAAAGTCTAAAGCGCTTATCCGATGTCTGACCAAGAAAATACGACCGGCGGCTATACCTATGCCCAGGCCGGTGTCTCGATTGCCGCCGGCAACGCTCTCGTCAAGGCGATCGGGCCGCTGGTGAAGGCCACCGCGCGCCCGGGGGCCGATGGCGAAATCGGCGGCTTCGGCGGCTTTTTCGATCCGAAGGCCGCCGGCTATTCCGATCCGCTGCTGGTCGCCGCGAACGACGGTGTGGGGACCAAGCTGAAGCTGGCGATCGATCACGACCTGCACGATACCGTGGGCATCGATCTGGTCGCCATGTGCGTCAACGATCTGATCGTTCAGGGTGCGGAACCGCTGTTCTTCCTCGACTATTTTGCCACCGGCAAGCTGGAAACCGGCGTTGCGGAGCGCGTGATCGCCGGGATCGCCGGCGGCTGCCGCGAAGCGGGCTGCGCGCTGATCGGCGGGGAAACGGCCGAAATGCCGGGCATGTATGCCGCGGGCGATTACGATCTCGCCGGCTTCTGCGTCGGCGCGGTGGAGCGCGGCGAGCAATTGACGGGTGACGCGGTGAGGCCCGGCCAGGTCCTGCTCGGCCTCGCCAGTTCGGGGGTCCATTCCAATGGCTATTCGCTCGTCCGGCGGCTGGCGGCGGACAAGCGCTGGGCGCTGGGCGACGCTGCACCGTTCGACGACACACGGACCCTGATCGAGGCGCTGATTGCGCCCACCCGCATCTATGTGAAGGCACTGCTGCCCGCGATCCGCGCGGGGCAGATTGCCGCGCTCGCCCACATTACCGGCGGCGGGCTGCTGGAAAATATCCCGCGCGTTCTGCCCGAAGGCGCGCACGCGCTCGTCGATGCGGACGGCTGGCCGCAGCCGGCATTGATGGCGTTCCTTCAGGATCAGGGCGAAATTGCGCCTGCCGAAATGGCCCGCACGTTCAACTGCGGCACGGGCATGGTTCTGGCGGTGGAAGAAGCCGCCGCGAACGATCTGGCGCGCGATCTCGAAACGGCGGGGGAGCGGGTGTTCCGCATCGGCAGGATCGAAGCGGGCGAACGCGGCTGCACCGTGCGCGGCAGTGCCGGGACCTGGCTCGCCGCCAATGGGTGGGAGGCACAGCACCTTGCCTGACGGCGCGCCGCGCGCCCCGGCGAAGGTCGCCGTGCTGGTATCGGGCAAGGGCACCAATATGGCCGCGTTGCTCTATGCCTCGCGCCTGCCGGGCGCAGCCTATGACATCGTGCTGGTGGCCAGCAACGATCCCGCGGCAGAGGCACTGACGCTGGCCGAGGCGGAGGGCGTGCCCAGTTTCGCCCTTCCCCATCGCGGCATGAAGCGCGCCGATCACGATGCGGCGATGGACGCGGCGATCCGCGATGCCGGCGCCGAATATGTCGTCCTCGCCGGCTATATGCGTATCCTCGGGCCCGATATCGTCGCCGCATGGGAAGGAAGGATGCTCAACATCCACCCTTCGCTGCTGCCGCGCTATCCGGGGCTCGACACCCATGCCCGCGCGATTGCGGCGGGTGACAGCCATGCGGGTGCATCGGTCCATCTGGTCACCGACGATCTCGACATGGGCGAAGTGCTGGGCCAGGCCAAAGTCGCCATCGCGCCCGGCGATACGCCCGATGTACTGGCGGAGCGGGTCAAACTCGCCGAACACCAGCTTTACCCCCGCGTGCTGGCGCAATACGTTTCGCGCCCGTTCGAACCGGAATGGCTGGTGGCGCGGGTCCGCGAACGGGCGATGGCGCTTCCCCAGGCGGAAGAAACGCTTAGCCACGGAATGCCCTGCTTCGGGATCGAGAAAGGCAAGAAATTCGCCTGGGTCAGCGTCGACCATCACGGCGACGGCAGAACCGCCCTGCTCGCCAAGATCAGCGGCGTGGACGAACAGGCGCAGCTGATCGAAAACGATCCGGCACACTATTACCGCCCACCCTATTTCGGCGACGGATGGATCGGTATTCGCCTGGATCTGGGCGATACCGACTGGGAAGCGGTCGACCAGTGGCTGGCCCGCAGCTGGCGCGCGGTCGCCCCGAAAAAACTCACCACCTTGATGGACGCCGCCGACGCGTTCTGACCACATTACGCCCCCCGCGCAGGCGGCGGCCTCGGGGGCTAGTGACCATTTAGAGAATGCATCCTGTGCCAGGGTGCGTGAGTTGGGTCCTTACCGCCCCCCATGAGTTCCTGCGAAAGCAGGAACCCAGAAACAGCCCCAGCGCCCGCCGTCCTGGGCCCCTGCTTTCGCAGGGGATCACGTCGCGAGGACCGATCCTCCCCCCCCCTCCGATCCCCCGCGCAGGCGGGGGTCTCGGGCTATCCGGCAAAGCGCCTGCGGCCTGAGGCCCCCGCCTGCGCGGGGGACCGGGTATGGGCAGCATGATACTCCCTCCCCGTCATGCTGAACTTGTTTCAGCATCCATCGTGCCGCCCCGCACCTACAGCGCAGGAGGAGGAATGGGCCCTGAAACAAGTTCAGGGTGACGGTGGCTCGACGTTGCGAGCTTCCCCAAGCCATCCTGACGTTCCGCCTGCGCGGCGGAACGTGGAGCCAATCGCGCTTGGATCAGGCGGCGTCGGCGTGGCGGTCGGTGGTTTCCAGGCGGATCATATCCGCCAGCAGGAAGGCCAGTTCCAGCGACTGCGCGGCGTTGAGGCGCGGGTCGCAATGGGTGTGATAGCGATCGCCCAGCGCCTCGTCGGTGATGGCGATGGCGCCGCCGGTGCATTCGGTCACGTCCTGCCCGGTCATTTCGATATGAATGCCGCCCGCGTGGGTCCCTTCGGCCCGGTGGACCGCGAAGAAGCCCTTCACCTCGCTCAGGATCCGGTCGAACGGGCGGGTCTTGAACCCGCTTTCGGACTTGATCACGTTGCCGTGCATCGGGTCGCAGCTCCACACCACCGGGTGCCCTTCGCGCGCGACGGCGCGGACCAGGCGCGGCAGGCCGGCTTCGACCTTTTCGTGCCCGAAGCGGCTGATCAGCGTGATCCGCCCCGGCTCGCGCCCGGGGTTGAGCGTGTCGAGCAGGCTCAGCAGCACGTCCGGTTCCAGGCTTGGCCCGCATTTCAGGCCCAGCGGATTGCCGATCCCGCGAACAAATTCGATGTGCGAGCTGCCTTCGAACCGGGTCCGGTCGCCGATCCAGACCATGTGCGCGCTGGTGTCGTACCAGTCGCCGGTCAGCGAATCCTGCCGCGTCATCGCCTGTTCGTAAGGCAGCAGCAGCGCCTCGTGACTGGTGTAGAAGCTGGTGCCCTGCAACTGCGGCACGGTGGCCGGGTCGACCCCGCAGGCTTCCATGAAATCGAGCGCCTCGCCGATCCGGTCGGCGGTTTCGCCGAACTTTTCGGCCCACGGGCTGCGGCCCATGAAATCGAGCGTCCACTGGTGGACCTGTCGCAGATTGGCGTAACCGCCGCCGGCGAAGGCGCGCAGCAGGTTGAGCGTCGCCGCCGCCTGCGAATAGGCGCGGACCATGCGCTGCGGATCGTTATGCCGCGATTCGGGCGTGAATTCGATCCCGTTGACGTTGTCGCCGAAGTAGCTGGGCAGCGTGACGCCGTCCTTGGTTTCGGTCGGCGCGCTGCGCGGCTTGGCGAACTGGCCCGCCATGCGGCCCACCTTCACCACCGGCAGCTTGCCCGCGAACGTCAGCACGACCGCCATCTGCAACAGCACACGGAAGGTGTCGCGAATGTTGTTCGGGTGGAATTCGGCGAAACTTTCGGCGCAGTCGCCGCCCTGGATCAGGAAACCCTGCCCCTGCGACACTTCGGCCAGTTCCGCCTTCAGCGCGCGCGCTTCCCCGGCGAAGACCAGCGGCGGATAGGCGCCAAGCGTCGCCTCGACCGCTTCCAGCGCCTGCGGATCGTCATAGGTCGGCAGATGCCGTGCCTCGTGCGATTTCCAGCTATCGGGTGTCCAGTTGCGCGCCACTTGATCGTACTCTTTCGTGTTCGAAGGAAGATGCCATTGAACGCGACAGCGGGCCGCGCGGCAAGGGCAAATAACTTTCGGGCGGTGATGGTTAGGCTACGCGGAGCGCACCCTTACCGCCCCGCCGGGGCCTGCACCGGCGCGGCGGCCGGGCCGCGCACCAGTTCCTGCCCTTCGGGAATCACCGCCAGCCGGAAACCGGCGCGCGCCGCGAGATATTTGCGCGCCAGGGCCTGCATCGCCTGCGGCGTGGTGACCGTGTAGTCGTTCAACAGCGAACGCACGTGCTGGACCCGGCGCGGATCGCGGGTCGAACCTTCGAGCTGGTACATCCAGAACGTGTTGCCGGTAGATGCCCGGTTGATCAGCTGGCGCAGCGGCTCGGTCACTCGGGCCAGTTCGTCCTCCGTCGGCGGATTGGCCACCAGATCGGTCGCAATCTCGTCCGCCGCAGCGAAGAAGGCCGGCACGTCTTCGGGCCGCAGCTGTGCGATCGCGGCGATCCGCCCGCCGTCGGCAAGGTCGATCGGCCAGCTGTTGGAAACCTGCGGGGCGTAGCTGGCCCCCGCGCGTTCGCGCATCGCATCGATCAGGCGGTTGCTGAACAGGTTGGCGAGAATTTCGAGCTGGCGCGATTCGGGCAGCCGGTCCACCCCGCCGCCGGTCGGCCAGGCGACAACCGCCGCCGCCTGGTTGGCATCGCCGCGATGGTGCAGCACGACGGTATCGGCCGAAGGCGCGGGGAAGTCAGGCGTGCGCGCAGCCACATCCGCCGGGATCGGCGTGCGCGGCGGCAGGGCGCCGAAGGTGCGGCGCAGCGTTTCCAGCGTCGCCTCCCGGTCGAACTCGCCGAAAATCGCGACTTCGATCGGCCCCTGCTTCAGCAGCGGTTCCCACACTTCGCGGAAACCCGCCGGCGTCGCTTTTTCCAGCATCGCAAGGTCGGGCGTGGCGTAGAGCGGATCGCGATCGCGCAGATAGTATTCGAGATCGCGGCTGAGCACCGCGCCCGGACTGGTGGCGAGGCTTTCGTAAGCCAGCCGCGCTGCCGCCTTGGCCCGCAGCACGGGATTTTCATCCCACCGCGGCATCGCCAGCTTGGCCGCGAAGAGATAGAGCTGATCGTCCAGATCCGCCTTGCGCGTCTGGGCGGAGAAGGTGAACACCGATTCCTCGATCTCGAAATCGAGCGCCATCTTGCGCCCGGTGGAGATGCGATCGAGTTCTTCCTGCCCCAGTTCGCCCAGGCCCGACTGGACCAGCGCCCGTTCGCCCAGCTCGCGATAGACCGCGTCCCCCTGGTCGAACGCGCGCATTCCCGCGCCGAAGCGCACGCGCACGGCGATCCGGCCCGGTTCGGCATCGTTGGCCCACAGGATCGCGGTGACCCCATTGCCCAGTTCGACCCGTTCGATCCCCAGCAGACCCAGCGGCTCCGCGTTCACCACGTCTCCCGGCTCGCCAATCGCTGGCAGGTCGGCGAACGAGATTGGCGTCGCGTCCAGCCGCGCGCTGGCATCGGGGGCGACATCTTCGCGCAGCGCGGCCTTGAGTGCTTGCGCATCCGCTTCGCCGGTTGCCGGCGTGACATAGACGGCGCGCACCACGTCGCCGGCAAACAGCGACCGCGTGTGTTCCAGCACCGCGTCCGGCGTCAGCTTGTCGCGCATCCCGCGAAAGACGTTGAGCACCGTTTCCGGCGCGGCGACGGTTTCGCGAATGTCGACCGCGCTGACGATATCGTCGGCCAGCTTGGAGCCCGCCATGACAGAGCGCTGTTCCACCGTACTGGCGAACACCACGTCGAATTCAGCCACTTCGCGGGCAATCTCCTCCTCCGAAGGCGGGGTGGAGAGAGCATCGGCGATGACCGCGCGAACATCTTTCAACGCCGCCTGCCAGTCGCCCGAAAGCGGCGCGACGGTAACGAATGTGGCATCGGTGGACCGGCTGACGTCGTCCTGCTGGACCTGGGCATAGAGATAGGACCCGCCGGCCCGCGCCCGTGCCTCCAGCCGGCGATTGATCAGTGCCTGCGCCAGCGCATCGGTCAACAGCCCTTCGTTATAGACGATCGTGTCGTTCACCTGCCGCCAGGGGCGCATGAACGCGTATGTCAGCGAACGCGGCATGTCGGGTTCCACCTGCACCGCGGTTTCGCCAACGGGGTTGTCCCCCTGCGCGCCGGGCGGCGGAACCGGATCGCCGAAGCTCGGCGCCTCGACATGCGGGCCCTTGCCCTGCCAGTCGCCGAACCACTTTTCGACCAGTTGCGCCAGCCGGATCGGATCGACATCGCCGGCGGCGACGATCACCGTGTTTTCCGGGCGATACCACCGGTCGTGAAATCCCTGGACGGCTTCCGCCGTGGCCCCGGTCAGCGTCGCTTCGGTCCCGATCGGCATCCGTTCGGCCAGCGGCTGGCCGGCGAACAGCGTCTTGCGGGTCACTTCGACCACCCGCTCCGCCGCGCCGCCACGCTCGCGCTTTTCCGCCAGCACGATCGGCACTTCGGCGGCCAGGTTGGCTTCGTTCAACACCGGTTCGCGCATCATGCCGGAAAGGAGCTTGAAGCTTTCTTCCAGCGCCTGCGGCGTCGCATTGGGCAGGTCGAGCTTGTAAACCGTATGCGTAGGCGAAGTTTCGGCATTGGTGTCGCTGCCGAACGTCGCGCCCAGCCGCTGCCAGGTTGGGATTGCCATCGCCGGGCCGAGGTACTTGCTTTCGCGGAAGCTCAGATGCTCCATCAGGTGGGCGAAGCCGCGTTCGTCGTCCCGCTCGTGCAGCGATCCGGCATCGATGCGGATGCGGATCGAAACCTGCCGCGGGGGCACGCCGTTTTCGCGCACCGCATAGCGCAGGCCATTGTCCATCTCACCGAACAGCCATTCCTCGTCGCGCGGAACATCGCTGCCGCGATAGATCCACGGCACTTCGTCCCCGGTCTGCAGCGATTCGGGCGCGGCCACGGGCGCAGGCACCTGCGCCGTAGCGGAGGGCGCGACCAGAGCCAGGGGAAGGAGAAGCGCGAACGGCCGGACGGCACGCGGAAGATAAATCATGCCCGGCATATAGGGGCCCGGGGCCTGAAGGGATAGTGAATGCGCACTGTCCCCGATCGCGGCCTTGTTCATGCCCCATCTCCACCCTACATCGCCCCCATGTTCATAGAGACAGAAACCACGCCCAATCCCGCCAGCCTGAAGTTCATGCCGGGCCGTCAGGTCATGCCTTCGGGCACGCGCGAATTCCCCAACCCCGAAGCGGCAGAGGCGAGCCCGCTGGCGCAGGCGATCTTCGACACCGGCGAAGTAACCAATGTGTTCTTCGGCAGCGATTTCATCGCCGTGACCGCCGCACCGGGCGTCGAATGGAGCGCGCTCAAGCCGCAGGTGGTTTCTATCCTTCTCGACCATTTCGTGTCCGAAGCCCCGCTGTTCGCCGGCGGTGACGCCGCCGGTATCGCAGTGCCCGGCGAAGACGCGATGCTGGTGGAGGAAGATCCGGCCAACGCCGATGTCGTCGCACAGATCAACGAGCTGCTCGAAACCCGCGTCCGCCCGGCAGTGGCCGGCGACGGGGGCGACATCCAGTATCGCGGGTTCCGCGACGGGATCGTCTATCTGCAGCTCCAGGGCGCCTGTTCGGGCTGCCCCAGCTCGACCGCGACGCTCAAGCACGGCATCGAAGGCCTGCTGAAGCATTACGTGCCCGAAGTGACCGAGGTTCGCGCGGCCTGACCGCAACCACGGGGGAATGACGATGACTAAACAGTACCACGGCCACGCGCTGTCGACAGACGCGCTGGACCAGCTTTTCCGCGAAGCGCGCAGCTATAACGGCTGGCTCGACAAGCCGGTGTCCGACGAACAGATCGAAGCGATCCACGCGCTGATGAAGATGGGGCCGACTTCGGCCAACATGCAGCCCGCGCGGATCGTTTGGGCCAAATCGACCGAAGCGAAGGCGAAGCTTTCCGCCCTCGCGATGGAAGGGAACCGCAAGAAGATCGAGACCGCGCCGGTCGTCGCGATCGTCGGTTACGACATCGATTTCCACGAGAACCTGCCTTGGCTGTTCCCGCATACCGATGCGAAAAGCTGGTTTGCAGACGACGAGGACGGCCGGCGCAGCCACGCCTTCCGCAATTCCTCGCTCCAGGGCGCCTATCTGATGCTTGCCGCCCGGTCGCTGGGTCTCGACTGCGGGCCGATGTCGGGGTTCGACAACGATGCGGTGGACGAGGCGTTCTTCGCCGGCGACCCCAAGTTCGGCCCCCGCGTGCGCAGCAATTTCATCTGCGGAATCGGATATGGCGATGCGTCGACGATCTTCGACCGCAGCCCGCGCCCCGATTTCGAAACGTTCTGCACCATCGCCTGACGGCCGGCCATGCGAACCCTGGCGATCGAATGCGCGACCGAAGCTTGTTCGGTCGCGCTTTTCGCAGGCGACGATCTGCTTGCGCACGATCATCGCGTGCTGGGGCGCGGCCATGCCGAACGGCTGGTGCCGATGATCGCCGACCTGCCCGATCGCGGCAAGGCGGCGCGAATCCTCGTCTCGCTCGGCCCCGGCAGCTTCACCGGCGTGCGCATCGGCATCGCGACCGCGCGGGCGTTGGGCTACGCCTGGGGCGCAGATGTCGCCGGATACCCGACGCTGGCCCTGATCGCCGCGGTCATGCGCGCCGACCGGCCAGGCCAGCCTCTCGCCGTCTGCACCACCGGCGGGCACGGCGAATGGTTCGTGCAGCAATTCGCCGCTGACGGCACCGGTCTGGGCGACGCACGTTCCCTGCCCCCGCAACAGGCGGCAGAGGCGATCGACGCACCGCTGGTTGGCGGCACGCAGGCGCAAGCGCTGGTCGCGCTGCGCGGCACAGGCGACGCGATCCCCCTCCACCCCGATGCCCGCTATGTGCGCGACATCCCCGCCGCCGCGCTGCTCGCCGACGTGCGACCGGTGTATGGCCGCGCGCCCGACGCGCGGCCCGCCGCGGCAGGAGGGGCAAAGTGAACGATGATCTCGATCGCATCATGGCGGTCATGGACGCCGCGTTCGATCCGGCCTGGGGCGAAGCCTGGACCCGGCGTCAGGTGGGCGATTCGCTGGTCCTGCCCACCACCCACTACGCCTTCGCCGACGCTGCCGGAGCAATCCCGGCCGAGGGCGAGGACGCGGCAGGTTTCACCCTAACCCGCCACGCACCGGGGGAAGAAGAACTGCTGCTGATCGCGGTGCGCCCCGAAAGTCGTGGCTGCGGCATCGGCGCCGCGCTGCTTGCCCGTGCGCTGGAGGCTGCACGCGCACGCGGCGCGGAGCGAATGTTTCTCGAAATGCGCGACAATAACCCGGCTCTGGCGCTCTATTCGCGCATGGGATTTGAACCGATCGGCCGGCGCAAGGCTTACTACCGTATGCCGGACGGGCATTTCCGTGACGCGATTACATTTGGCCGTGAACTATAATGCATGACTTGATGCATTTTTGATCGAAGGTAACATTTTACAGAACAAGTATTGAGTTTTGGACTTTAACGGTCCATGCGGCGCGCCGTGGTGTAAGCCACGGGGGGCGAATAAGTACAATTTGGGCCAATTGGTCTGTGTGAGGAAGAAATGGACAATATCGAAAACGACATGGCGGAGACGCTGATTACGCTGACATCCGACATTGTCGCAGCGCATGTAAGCAACAACAGCGTGTCGGTCGACGACGTACCGTCGCTGATTTCCAACGTATACGGTGCCCTCGCCAGCCTTGGCGAAGCCGAAGTTCAGGAAGAAGCTCCGCCGGAACCGGCGGTTTCGATCCGCGCCTCGGTCAAGCCGGATTACATCGTCTGCCTGGAAGACGGCAAGAAGCTGAAAATGCTCAAGCGCTACCTGCGGACCAACTTCGATATGTCGCCGGAAGAATATCGCGCGCGCTGGAACCTGCCCGCCGATTATCCGATGGTGGCCCCCAACTACGCGGAAAAGCGCCGCGAGCTGGCCAAGAAGATCGGCCTCGGCCGCAAACCCGGCCAGAAGCGGGGTCGCCGGAAAAAGGTCGCCGAATAAAGCGGCATAGCCCACGCTTGAGAAGAATGCCCGGTGCCGTTAAGGCAACCGGGCATTTTCTTTTTTAAGGGTATACCGTGTCCCAGCGGATCGATCTTGAACAACTGTGCGCCGACCGCGGACTGCGCATCACCGAACAGCGGCGCGTCATCGCCCGGGTCCTGTCCGAAAGCGAAGACCATCCCGATGTCGAACAGCTGCATCAGCGCGCTTCGGCAATCGATCCGAAGATTTCGATCGCCACGGTTTACCGCACCGTGCGCCTGTTCGAAGAAGCGGGCATCCTCGACCGGCACGATTTCGGCGACGGTCGCGCCCGGTACGAGGCCGCGCCCGAGGCGCATCACGATCACCTGATCGACGTGGAAAGCGGCAAAGTCGTCGAATTCGTCGATCCCGAGCTGGAGGCGCTGCAGAAAGTCATCGCCGAACGGCTTGGCTATCGCCTCGTCGATCACCGGATGGAACTCTACGGCGTGAAGCTGGACCGCGGCGACAAGGCGGACTGATATGGACCCGGCGCTGCGCGAGGCCGCGGCGCGCGGAGAAAGCACCCCGATTTCGATTGCCGGATGGCTGCGCCTGACAGCGCGGGTGGCGGCGTTGTTGCTGGCGCTGCTGATCTGCGTTCCGCTGCACTATCTCTATCGCCTGTTCGTGTACGGATCGCCCTTCCCCCGCCTGTTTCTGGGCCTGGCGGCACGGATCGCGGGGGCGCGGGTGCAGAAGATCGGCGTGCCGCTGCGCCGCGACGTGTTCTTTATCGCCAACCACGTTTCGTGGATCGACATCCTTTCCCTTGCAGGCGCCAGCGGAACGGCTTTCGTGGCCAAGCACGAGCTCAGCCGGGCGCCCGTGATCGGCTGGCTCAGCAAGCTGAACCGCACTGTGTTCGTTCAGCGCGAAAACCGTCTGGGCGTGGCCGAACAGATCAACGCCCTGCGTGAGGCGCTGCAGGATAACTGGTCGGTCACCGTCTTCCCCGAAGGGACGACCACCGATGGGCGATCGCTGCTGCCGTTCAAGACGTCGATGCTCAGCGTGCTCGAACCGCCGCCGCCCGGCGTGCTCGTGCAGCCGGTGCTGATCGACTATGGCGAGATTGCGGAGGAAATCGGCTGGATCGGCGATGAAGGCGGACTCAACAACGCACGCCGCATCCTCGCGCGCAAGGGCACTTTCCCGGTCCGGCTGCATTATCTGGAACCTTTCAGTCCCGAGGAATTCCGCGGGCGCAAGGCGATCGGTGCCCGCGCCCGCGCCGCGATCGAGGCCGCCCTGCTGACCGAGCTGGGGGAACCGCTGCGCGAGTTCCGCCACGATGTCGTTCCGGTGCGCTACAATGCCCCGCGCGACTGACCGCGGCGAACAGTTCCAAAGCGCCCCTGCCTAAGCTATAGGCGCGCGCCATGCGACCGAGTGCCCCTCCCCGGACCTACAGGGTCAAGAGCTTCGGCTGCCAGATGAACGTCTATGACGGCGACCGCATGGCCGAACTGCTGGCCGAGAAAGGGATCACCCCCGCGCCCGAGGGTGAGGAGGCCGATCTGGTCGTCCTCAACACCTGCCATATCCGCGAGAAAGCGGCAGAGAAGGTCTATTCCGACATCGGCCGGCTGGCCAAGGCGGGCGAGGCGCGCGGGCGCAAGCCGCTGATCGCCGTCGCCGGCTGCGTCGCCCAGGCGGAAGGCGAGGAAATCATGGCGCGCGCCCCGGCGGTGAGCATGGTGGTCGGGCCCCAGGCCTATCACCGCCTGCCCGCGATGATCGATCGCGCGGTCGCCGGCGAGCGCGCGACCGACACCGACATGCCGCCGATCGCCAAGTTCGATGCCCTCCCCGCGCGCCGCACCAGCCCGCCTGCCGCCTTCCTGACGGTGCAGGAAGGATGCGACAAGTTCTGCACTTATTGCGTCGTGCCCTATACGCGTGGCGCGGAAATCTCCCGCCCCTACCGCGATTTGGTGGCCGAAGCGCACAAGCTGGTCGAAGCCGGCGCGCGCGAGATCACCCTGCTGGGCCAGAACGTTTCGGCCTGGAGTGGGGAGGATGCGCGCGGCCACACGGTCGGGCTGGCCGGGCTGATCCGCGACCTGGCCGAAATCGACGGTCTTGCCCGCATTCGCTACACCACCAGCCACCCGGCCGACATGGACGACGCGCTGATCGCCGCGCATGGGGAAATCGACAAGCTGATGCCGTTCCTCCACCTGCCGGTCCAGGCGGGCAGCGACCGGGTGCTCAAGGCGATGAACCGCAGCCACACGGCGGAAAGTTATCTGAAGCTGCTCGACCGCTTCCGCGCCGCGCGGCCCGATCTGGCGCTGTCGGGCGATTTCATCGTCGGCTTCCCGGGCGAAACCGACGCCGAGTTCGAAGAGACGCTGCAACTGGTCGGTGCCGTCGGCTATGCTCAGGCGTTCAGCTTCAAGTATTCGCCCCGCCCCGGCACGCCCGCCGCGACGATGGACGGGCAAGTGCCGCGCGAAGTGATGGACGAACGGCTGCAACGGCTCCAGGCCGCGCTCAACCGCGACCAGCTCGCCTTCAATCACGCCTCCGTCGGTCGCACGTGCGAGGTTCTTGTCGAACGCAAGGGCAAGCACCCCGGCCAGTGGCTGGGCAAGTCGCCCTGGCTGCAATCGGTCTGGTTCGAAGGCGAAGCGGCAATCGGCGATCTGGTCCAGGCCGAACTCGTCGAAGCCGGCCCCAACTCGCTGGCGGGCAGGTTGCGCACGCCTGCGACGACCGCCACGTGAGTCCCCCTTTCACTACAGTTCGATAACAATCCACTGTCGCGTATAGGCACCAAGCTTGCCTCCCGCGCGTTGCGATCTAGATTCGGGGTAGCGACGAAAGGATTGCATGGGACGAAGACCGCATAGCGCCGACCGGCCGATCTCGCCGCCGCCCAGCCCGCAGCGGGAGACGCGGCGGGCCCGAACCGAGTTGAGTTTCGAGGATCAGTCGCTCCTCGTGCCCCTGTTCGGCCAGTTCGATGCGAATCTGGTGCAGGTGGAAAACCGGCTGGGCGTCCTCATTTCCGCGCGCGGCGATCAGGTCCTGATCGAAGGGCCCGAAGATTCGGTCGCCCGCGCGCGCGATGTTCTGCAGGCGATGTACAGCCGGCTCGCGCGTGGGGAGGAACTGGACACCGGGGCCATCGAATCGCTGGTCGCGATGTCGAACGAACCGACGCTGGAAGGGATCATCTCGGGCGACAGCGACGGTCCGCCGATCATGATCCGCACCCGGCGCAAGACGATCGTGCCCCGTTCTGCCGGGCAGATTCCCTATATGCGCCAGCTCGCGCGGGACGAGATCATCTTTGCCCTCGGCCCGGCCGGCACGGGCAAGACCTATCTCGCGGTCGCACAGGCGGTCAGCCAGCTGATCACCGGCAATGTCCAGCGCCTGATCCTCAGCCGCCCGGCGGTCGAGGCAGGCGAACGGATCGGCTTCCTTCCCGGCGACATGAAGGAAAAAGTCGATCCTTACCTGCGCCCGCTCTACGATGCGCTGTACGACTGCATGCCGCCCGAACAGGTCGAGCGGCACCTGATGTCGGGCGTGATCGAAGTCGCCCCGATCGCCTTCATGCGCGGGCGCACCCTGGCCGATGCTTTCGTGATCCTGGACGAGGCGCAGAACACCACGCGCGAACAGATGAAGATGTTCCTCACCCGCTTCGGGCAGAACAGCCGCATGGTCGTGTGCGGCGATCCCAAGCAGGTCGACATTCCCGGCGGCGACGCGACCAGCGGCCTGCCCGATGCGGTTGCGCGGCTGGAAGGGGTGGAAGGCGTCGCGGTCAGCCGCTTCACCTCCGCCGACGTCGTGCGCCACCCGATCGTGGGCCGGATCGTCGAGGCGTACGAAGGGCCGGACGCATGAGCGCGGAACGACGGCGCGCGATGGCCGGCCGGTGCACACGAAAGGCGGCGCGCTGATGGACCTCGATATCGAGATCGACGGGTGGCCGGCCACCTGCGACTGGGCCGATCTGTCGTATCGCGCTGCCGAAGCGGCGGAAAAGGTCGCGCCCGAACTTGCCAATCCGCGGCTGACCGCAAGCGTGCTGTTCACCGTGGACGACGACGTGCAGCGGCTGAACCGTGAATGGCGCACGAAGGACAAGCCCACCAATGTCCTGTCCTTCCCCATGCTCCTGCGCGACGAGCTGACCGGCCTGGCGCCCGAAGGCGGGCCGGAAATGCTGGGCGATCTTGCCCTGGCCTGGGAAACCTGCCGGCGCGAGGCGGCGGAAAAGGGGATCGCGACCGAGAACCACACCGCCCATCTGCTGGTGCACGGAATGCTGCATCTGGCAGGCTACGACCACGAGATTTCCGACCGCGACGCCGACGCAATGGAGGCGCTGGAAATAAAGGCGCTTGCGATTCTGGGTCTGCCGGACCCATATGGCGACCGGGACAACCAGGAGCACGCTTAAGGGCCATGCCCGATTCCGAAAATTCAGCCGGAGATGTGGACAGTAGAAGCGGGCTTTGGCACGCGATCCGCAGATTCTTCGATGGCGAGAGCGACCGATCGCTGCGCGAGCAGCTGGAGGAAGCAATCGACGAGCACGAGGACGAGGAAACCGCCAACGGGGGGGAAGATACCCGCACCGATGGCGACCTGTCCTCGGTCGAGCGGCAGATGCTGCGCAACATCCTGCATTTCAGCGAACACGATGCCGACGACATGGCCGTGCCGCGGGGCGAGATCGTCGCGGTGGAGGCGACGATCGAATGGGACGCGCTGGTCGCGACCTTTTCCGAAAACGGCCATTCGCGGATGCCAGTCTATCGCGACACGCTCGACGATGTGATCGGGATGATCCACATCAAGGACGTGTTCCCCTATCTGGCGCAGGGCAAGCCTCCGCCCGACGACTGGACCGTGCTGATGCGTCAGCCGCTCTACGTGCCGCAGGCGCGCGGGGCGCTGGACGTGCTGGCCGACATGCGCGCCCAGCGCACCCATCTGGCGGTGGTGGTGGACGAATTTTCAGGCACCGACGGGATCATCACGATTGAGGATCTGGTGGAGGAAATCGTCGGCGAGATCGAGGACGAGCACGACGAGACGCCCGAGCAGTGGATCGTCCCCATTGGTGAGGGGATGTGGGACTGCGACGCGCGGGCGGAGCTGGAGGATGTGGCCAAGCAGGTCGACGCGCGCCTCGCCGAAGTCGAGGAATCGGTCGATACCCTGGGCGGCCTGACCTTCATCCTGGCCGAACAGGTGCCGCCGGTGGGAACGGTCGTGCGCCATCCCAGCGGCTGGCGGATCGAGGTGACCGCCGGCGATGCCACCCATGTCACCCGCCTGCGCCTGCACCCGCCCGAAGACATGTCGGCCGAAGACTGATGCCCAAGCCGACCCGCCGCCTGCCGCCGCTGCGCGCGCTCGAAGCCTTCATGCGCACGGTGCGGCTGGGATCGGCCCGCGCCGCGGCGGAGGAAATCGGCCTCAGCCCTTCCGCCCTGTCGCGCAGGATCGGCAATCTGGAAGAATTCGTCGGCAAGAAGCTGTTCACCCGCGCCCGCCAGTCCATGCAACTGACCGACGAGGGGCATCAGTTCTACGACGCAGTGAGCCCGCATTTCGAGGCACTGGCGCGCGCGGTGGAAGGGCAGTCGGAAAACCTTTCGCTGCTGCGCCTGCATCTGGGCGTCCTGCCCCTGTTCGGGACCCAACGGCTGTTTCCGCGGCTGACGGAGCTGCGCAAGCTCCATCCCCGGCTGCACATCGATATCGACACCGGGCCGCATCTCGAAACGCGGGTCGGCGATACGCTGGACGCAGCGATTATCCTGTCGCGCGGCCCCGACCGGTCGCTGCACGCCGTGCGGCTGGATTACAACAAGGTCCACGCGATCTGCCGGCAGGAACTGGCCGACGAGCTGGGCGAGACGGTCGACATTGACCGACTGGCGAAGCAGACCTTCCTCGTTCACACCGAACTGCCCGCCAGTTTCGAAGCGTGGAAGCGCGCTCTCGACCTCGACGATCTGGAACCGGCGGCGATCGACCATTACGATTCCGGCCAGCTCATCCTGGAAGCTGCCGCCCAGGGGCTGGGCATCGCGATCATGCATGACGACCACTTCCGCCGCGCGACCGACCGGCGGCTCACCAACCTCTACGATGTCGAAGTGGAAAGCCCTTACAGCTACTGGTTCGTGTGCAAGCCCGCCGCGCTGGAGGAACGACCCGTGCGCCTGTTCCACGACTGGCTGGTGAAGGCCGAGCTTTAGGTTCGCTTCGGGCCTGCGGGTAATTTCGCGTACGCGCCACTCGGATCGCGCCTGTGGCCGGAGACCCCGGCCTTCGCTGGGGATCGGCGGTGCAAATATGCGGTGTCCCAGCAAATGCTGGGACCTCAGGCTGTCAGGCACAATCGTCATTCACACAAAGACGCTGAGCGACTCTTCCGTCCACCGCGAGCCGGGAAGCCGCTCAATCCTCACCGATCCGCCGTTTGTGCCGGCATGCGCCCTGCTGCTGGCCGTCTGTGCCGGGGTGCGCCTTGTCCGCCGGGCCGCATTCGATCGGCGGCTTCGCAATGGCGTTGGCGCCCAGAGACGACAGTGCTTCGCCATCGTCATAGGCCGCGATCCAGGTCAGACATTCGGCCAGCTTGCGAACCGAATGGTCTTTCCACGGCGCGCCGCGCGGGCGGCAGTTCACGACCAGCATGTCCTGCAGGAACATCGCGCTGCCCGTGGGCAATCCGCGAAGCGCCTCCCCCCGCTCGGAAACGGCCAGGCGCCGGTTGCTGGCTGGTTCTTCCGGCGCGGAAAACCGGGGTGACGGGTTGAAGGAATACGACCGCGCGCGCGGTTCGCGCAGGGCGACATAAGTGGCGATCGCACCGCCCAGCGAATGGCCGGTCAGCGTGATCGGCACAGCGTCCAGACCCTGCGCGTCGAGCGTCTTGCGCTGTTCGGCATACGTGTCCCAGCCGCGATCGTTGTGGCGCGCCCTGATATTGCCGAACACCCAATCGTCGAAACTGTCCATTTCGGTGCCGCGATAGGCGATCACGCGCTCGGCCAGCTTGCGCGCCCCGCCGCCGTCACTGTCGCCAGGCGCGAACCGGTCGTAAATGACGTAGGCGTATCCAGCATCCCCCTCGTGCGCGGGGCCCACCTGTTCGAAACCGGCGGGCGGATGCGGGAATTCCTCGTCATCCTTGTAACTGTTGTTGGCCAGTTGGGCATAAGGCCAGCTTTCGCCGGCCAGCGTGCGGGTGAAGCCGCACCAGCCGCCCGGCTCGTAAATGCACGGGGCCCGGGCCTGGGTCAGGTCGGTGGCGCAGGCGGGTAGCATGGCTGCCGCGCCTGCGACGACCAGAGCCCGCAGGTGACGGGCCATCGCCTGTCAGCCCACGGTTGCCTTGACGATCTTGCCCGGTTCGCGCGGGGGCTCGCCCTTGGGCAGCGCGTCGATCAGTTCCATCCCGCTTTCGACCTGGCCCCAGACGGTATATTGCCCGTCGAGGAAATGGGCATCGTCGAAGCAGATGAAGAATTGGCTGTTGGCGCTGTCGGGCACCTGGGTGCGCGCCATCGAGCAGGTGCCGCGCACGTGCGGTTCGCTGTTGAACTCCGCCTTCAGGTCGGGCCGGTCGCTGCCGCCCATGCCGGTGCCGGTCGGATCGCCGCCCTGCGCCATGAAGCCGGGGATGACGCGGTGGAACACGACCCCGTCGTAAAACCCTTCCTTCGCCAGTTCGGTAATCCGTTCGACATGTCCGGGTGCGAGATCGGGCCGAAGCTTGATCACGACATCGCCGCCCTCCCCGTCGCCGGTGTCGAGCGTGAAGGTAAGGGTCTTGTCGGTCATGGTGAAACTGTCTCCTGTTCGATTTCCGCGCCGGTATAGGCCGCTCGCGCACAATGTCACCCCGCGGCGCGCTTGCTTTTGCCTGTCCGGACCGTAGAGCGATAGCATGGCGGAGGACACGCGCGAGGACGAGACCATTCTGGCCGATCCGCTGCCGGCGGAGGATGGCGCGCACCCCGATGACCGGGTGGACGACGAGCGCCACGACGAAGAAAACCGGCTGAAACCCGATTTCGTGCGCGCGGTGCGGGCCGCGCTGGAAGATGGCGACGACACTGCGGTCTACGACCTGGTCGAACCGCTGCACCCGGCCGACATCGCCGACCTGCTCGAACTGCTCGAACGCGACGACCGGCGCGAACTGGCCGCGGCAATCACCGACCTGATGAGTTCGGAAGTGATTGCCGAACTGAACGATTATGTCCGCGAGGACATGATGGAGGCGCTGCCGCCGGGCGCAGTGGCGGCCATCGCCGAACAGCTCGAAACCGACGATGCCGTCCAGCTGATCGAAGACCTCGGCCCCGCGGAACAGCGCGCCGTTCTCGATGCCCTGGATGCGGAAGATCGCGCGGCGATCGAAAGCGCGCTCGCCTACCCGGAAGAAACCGCCGGGCGCCTGATGAGCCGCGATTTCGTGGCAGTGCCCGAACATATGACCGTGGGCGACCTGATCGACTTCCTGCGCGACGAAGGCAATCTGGCGAACGATTTCTGGGAAGTCTTCGTGGTCGATCACGCGCACCATCCGGTCGGGTCCTGCGCGCTGAGCTGGATATTGCGCACGCCCCGTTCGGTCGCGCTGACCGACGTGATGAAGCGCGACCAGACGCTGATCCCGGTGACGATGGATCAGGAAGAAGTCGCGCTGATGTTCCAGAAATACGCGCTGATCTCGGCCGCGGTGGTCGATGCCAGCGGGCGGCTGGTCGGCCAGATGACGGTGGACGACGTGGTCCACATCATCTCGGAAGAAGCGGGCGAGGACGTCCTGCTGCTTTCGGGCGCGGGCGACGGCGACATCAACGAACCGATCCGCGATGCCTATACCGCGCGCGTCCGGTGGCTGATCGCCAATCTGGGCACCGCGCTGGTCGCCAGCTTCATCATCGCCATGTTCGGCGCGGCGATAGAAGAGATGGTCGCGCTGGCCGTGCTGATGCCGATCGTTGCCAGTATCGGCGGCAATGCGGGCACCCAGACAATGGCCGTCACCGTGCGCGCGATCGCGATCAACCAGCTGACCGAAGCGAACACCGGGCGGATATTGTGGCGCGAAATGCGCGTGGCGCTGCTCAACGGTGCGACCGTTGCTGTCGTGCTGGGCGCGGCAACGGCAGCGATCTTCTCGCCTGCGCTGGGCGCGGTGATCGCGGTGGCGATGGTGATCAACGTCGCCGTCGCCGGGCTGGCCGGCGTTCTGGTGCCGGTGATTTTCGAACGGCTGAAACAGGACCCGGCGGTCGCCAGTTCGGTTTTCGTCACCATGATCACCGATTCGATGGGCTTTTTCGCCTTCCTCGGTCTCGCGGTCGCCAGCGGGATCGCCGGTTGACCGCTTGAGGCCGCGCGCAGGAAGGCCCATATCGCGGGCGCCATGCCGCTGCACATGACCAAGATCGCCTATCGCTCCAAGAACCTCGACACCCTGCGTGGCTGGGTCGAACAGGGGCCGGAAGCGCATATGACCACTCGCTATCTGCCCAAACGGCACGAGGAGATGGTGGGCGGATCGCTCTACTGGATCATGGACCACGCGATCGTGGCGCGTAGCGAGATCATCGGTTTCGAGAAGCGGGAGGACGATGGGCGCTGGACGATCCGCCTCGCCCCCCGGCTGATCCGGGTCGAACCGCGGCCGAAACGTGCACACCAGGGCTGGCGCTATCTTGCGGACGAGGATGCCCCGCGCGACTTGCCCGAAGGGGAAGACCACGGCGACGTGCTGCCGGGCAAGATGATGAACAAACTGATCCGTCTGGGGCTGGTCTGACGCGCCGCGCGGCACGGCAGGCGTGACCGAATAGTTAACGCCAGCGTCACACTGCGGCAAAGTTGGGCAGTCATGGGGCCGCAAGCCGGTCGCTAGAGCCGGTCTGTAAATCAGGATCGCCCGCCTTGCTCAAAACCCCAGGCCTCTGGGCCTCCGACACCACCGATTCCGCCCGTCTGCAGCGCGCCGGCTCAGTGCGCGCGCTATGGGCCCGCGCGACCGGGACCATCGCCGGTCGCATTCGCCTGTTCGCGCTGTTCTTCGTCGCGCTGCTGGTTGCACTCGGCGTTTTGCTGGGCGCGGCGTTCTACCAGCTTACCCTGAGCAATGACGACGCAGCGGTTTCGGCCAGAGGATCGCTCGCCGCAGCGGAGCTGACCGCAGCGATCGCGGAAAGCCGCTACCACTCCGCCCGCTATGCGGTTACCGGCGATCCCGAAGAAATCGCCCGCGCGCGCCAGACGCTCGCCGCCGCGCGCCAGCGGCTGATCGAAACGCGCGACGGGGCCGGCGATGTCGGTGCGGAGAATGTGGAGGCGATGTCCTGGCTCGATGTGCAGGTGGACGGGTTCGAGGCGGAACTGGACGCGCTGGAAAGCTCGATCACCGCTTATGGCCCATCGGACAGCGCAGTCGGGCTGGCCGCCGCGATCGATGTCAGCGGAACCTTGCTGGCCGATCAGGCGCGCGATGTGGAATCGACCCTGGCCGGCCGCACGCGACAGGCGCACACCCGGCTCGCCGGGCTGAACCGCACGCTCACCGCGCTGGTGATCGCGCTGATTGCCCTGTGCGTGGTCCTGGCGCTGGTCGGTGCGCGCTTTCTGGTACGGCAGGTGGCCGGAGCGATCCGGGAAATTACCGGTTCGATGAGCCGCCTCGCCGCCGGCGATCAGGCGGTCGCGATCCCCGGCGCGACGCGTGGCGACGAAATCGGCGAAATGGCCCGCGCCCTCGCCGTTTTCCGCGAAAGTTCGCGCGAACTTTCGGTCTTGCAGGAAGAGGCCGCCCGCCGCTCCGAAGAGAAGCTGGCCGCACGCGACCGCCAGGCAGAGGTCTTGCGCGATCTCGCCACGCGCTTCGAGCGCACGGTGGGCGAAGTGGTCAGCGGGATCGCCGCTGCGTCCAAACAGCTCGAAGGGGCCGCAGGCGACATGGCCCGATCCGCCGAACAGGCGGCTAGCCATGTGGACGGGGTGGCAGGTTCGATGGAGGAAGCCAGCCGCGGCGTCGCGATGGCTGCGGCGACCGGTGACCAGTTCGCATCCTCCATCCGCGAGATCGGCGAACAGGCCGCCGGTTCTGCCGAACGTGCGCGCCATTCGCGCGGATCGGTCGATGCCGTCGATGCGACGACGGGTGAGTTGTCGCAGGCGGCGACGCAGATCGGCGAGATCGTGAGCCTGATCGATTCCATCGCGGAACAGACCAACATCCTCGCGCTCAACGCCACGATCGAGGCCAGCCGGGCCGGTCAGGTCGGGGCAGGCTTCGCGGTGGTGGCGAACGAGATCAAGGATCTGGCAAAGCGGACCCGTGAATCGACCGGGGAGATCGCGGGACAGGTCACCGCGGTGCAGCAGGCTAGCACCGCCAACATCGGCGCCTTGCGCGAAATCGGCGAACACGTTCGCAACGTGGAAACCAACGCCACCGCCATTGCCCAGGCGGTGGAGGAACAGGGGAATGCCAGTCGCGATCTGGCGCACAACCTCGATCTGGCGGCGCGCGGCACCGACCGGATTCGCGTCAGCCTGGACCGGGTGCGCGGCATGGTGCGCACCACCGACCGCTCGGCCGAACAGATGCTTTCTTCCGCAGGCGAGCTGCATCGCCAGGCGGAAACGCTGCGCGGGCAGGTCGACGATTTCCTCGCCTATGTCCGCCGCGCCTGATCGCGCCGGAGCCGGCTCTGGAACAGGCGGGGTCCCCACACCGTTGGTGGTGTGAAAGGAGACCAGCCATGACAGAGCGCCAGTCGCGCCATCCCGATAATGACCTGATCGACGAACTGACCGAGGGTGAAACGCCGTCGCAGCAAAGTTCCGCCGGGGGTGAAGTCAATCGCCGGGTCGGCAAACGAGGCGAGGAAGCCCGCGCAACCGATCCCGAAAACCGCGAACCGGTGGTCGGGTCCGACAATCCGGCCGAAGATGCCAAGAAGGGCCCGAAAACACGCGCGGCAATCCAGCAGGATCGCCAGAGCTGAGATTTCGAAGCCGGAGCCGGTGACCCTGGCGCGATCTTCAGAAATTCGGCCCGCAGCGCCGGATACCGCTTGCCATAACCGCGCGGCGTGACGATCTCTCGCCGGGATCGAAAAGCGCGGAGGTTGGGCGGCAATGGGCAGCAAAAGTATCGAGCGTGTGGCTGAGGCTGCATCGAACGCGGCTCTCGATATCGAAATTCTCACGATGCCAGACAGTACGCGCACTGCAGACGAGGCAGCGGCGGCCTGCGGTTGCAGCCCGGCGCAGATCGTGAAGTCGCTTGTCTTCCGCAAATCGGGAAGCGAGGATCTGGCCCTGCTTCTGGTGGCAGGCGACCGCCGGGTTGCGCCGGAGGCCGCGAAAAGCGTCGTCGGGGCCGAACTCGAACGCGCCGATCCGAAGCTGGTGCGGGAGGTAACGGGATTTGCCATCGGCGGGGTATCGCCGCTGGGGCATCTCACTCCGATCCCGGTGTTCATGGATCCAAGCCTGCTCGATCATCCGGTCGTATGGGCGGCGGCAGGCGCACCCAATGCAGTCTTCGGCGTCGACCCGGCCCGGCTTCAGGCCGCCGTGGCGGCGCAGCCGCTGCCGCGCGATGCCTGCCCCGGATAACCTGCCCCGAACCAAGCCCCTCTATCCCGGGCAGAAATCTTCCCCTCTGGACTCTGCGACATCGACATTACATACCGTACGTTATGGAAAAGCTTGCTGTCAGAGGTCGCCCGCGCGAATTCGATACGGACGTTGCCCTGGCCAGTGCGCTGCGCGTCTTCTGGACAAAGGGTTACGACGGCGCTTCGCTGACCGATCTGACAGACGCGATGGGTATTACCCGGCCGAGCCTTTATGCCGCCTTCGGCAACAAGGAAGCGTTGTTCAAAAGCGCGCTCGATCTCTACCAGGCAGAAAAGCTCGCCTATGTGCGCAGTGCCGTGGAAGCGCCGACCGCGCGCGGCGTGGCTGAGCGCATGTTCGCTGGCACGATCGACAACATTACCAGCGAATGCCCGGGCTGCCTGGGCGTGATCGCGACGGTTAGTTGCGGCAATCAGGATTCCCCCATCCGCGACGACGTGCACGAACGTGTGCGATCGTTTCGCTGTGCGATCGTCGACCGGATGCAGCGCGCAATCGACGAAGGCGACTTCACCATCCCGGTCGAGGCCGAAGCGATGACCCGTTATCTGCTCGCGCTGCTGCAGGGAATTTCCGTCCAGGCGGGTTCGGGCGCGAGTCGGGACGAACTGAAACGGGTGGCAGAGGCAGCTCTGGCGATTTGGCCCGGGCGCTAAATTCCTGAAAATGCTGCACTGCAAGAAAATATATCGAGCGGTATAAAACTAACGCTTGACCTGAACCCACGATTACATACTTATCGGTACAGAACACAGCGGGCCTGCTGCCCGGGGGCTGACGGGCCTCCGCGCGGTTGTTCCGCAATTCATTTCTGACATGCACGCCCGCATGCCGGGCCTCTGACCGATCACCCCCCTTACGCCTCCGGGACCCGCTTCCCGGAACGAACATGCGCGCCCTGTCGCAACCCGCAGGCGTGCAGAATCCGAGGACCGCCCGATGAACGAATTCACCCCCATCGAACTGACGCAACTCGACCCGTCCGAACAGGATGACGCTTCCAAAAGATCGCGCTGGCGCCGGCGGCTCACCTGGTTCGGCCCGATCCTGATCGCAGGAGTGCTCGCGTGGTTCCTGCTGCGCGGCGACAGCGCCCCCGCCGCCGTCGCGCCCCCGCCCGTCGTCACCGTCGCTGCCCCGTTGCAGCAGGAAGTGACCGAATGGGACGAATACATCGGGCGCTTCGAGGCAAGCCGCAGCGTCGAACTGCGCCCGCGGGTGTCGGGGGAGATCGTCGCGGTGCATTTCCGCGATGGCGAGATCGTGCGCAAGGGGCAGCCGCTGTTCACGATCGACCCGCGCCCCTATCGCGCCGCTCTGGCCGAAGCGCAGGCCGGGGTCGCCACGGCGCAAAGCGATCTGACGCTGGCGCGGACCGAGCTTGAACGCGCGCGTCAGCTGATCGCAGACGACGCGGTCGCGCAAAGCGAAATCGACACGCTGGAAGCACGGGTGAAAGCTGCACGGGCTGCGCTGGCGGCTGCTCAGGCACGGGTGCGTTCCCGCAGCCTGGATGTCGAGTTCACCACGGTCCGGGCGCCCCTCACCGGTCGCGTTTCCGATCGCCGGGTCGATCCGGGCAACCTCGTCGCCGCGGGTGACGGCCCCTCGGCAACGCTGCTGACCACGATCAACGCCACCGACCCGCTGTATTTCGCGTTCAACGGTTCGGAAGGGCTGTTTCTGGAAGCCCGCCGCGAAGGGCGCGAGCGGGGCACCCAGGTGGATATCAAGCTTCAGGACGAAGCCGACTTCGCCTGGCACGGCACGCTCGATTTCACCGACAACGGGCTCGACCCCGATTCCGGCACGATCCGTGCGCGGGCCCTGGTGCGCAATCCCGATAACTTTCTGGCCCCCGGCATGTTCGGCAACATGCGCATGGCCGGCGGCGGAACCGAGATGGCGCTTCTGGTGCCGGATACTGCCATCCAAAGCGACCAGACGCGCAAGCTGGTTCTGGTGGTCGGAAAGGACGACACGGTCGTGGCCAAGGCAGTCGAGCTTGGCCCGGTGATCGGCGGCCTGCGGGTCATCCGCAGCGGCCTGACGGCAAATGACCGGATCGTCATCAAGGGCACGCAGATGGCCGTTCCCGGCGGCAAGGTGACCGCAAAGAACGGGCGGATCGCTCCCCCCGCCCGGGACAAGACGGACACGGATGTCGCCGGCACCCCGCCGGGCGAAGGGACATTCGCCGGCTAACGGCCTCCCGCCCTCTCTGCCCCCAGATCGCTTTTCCCAGGAGGCCGCAATGCGCCTGTCCCGCTTCTTCATCGACCGCCCGATCTTTGCCGGCGTGATCGCCGTCATCATCACCCTGATCGGCGCGATCTCGTACTTCTTTCTGCCGGTTTCCCAGTACCCGGAGGTCGTGCCCCCCACCGTAACGGTGACCGCGACCTATCCCGGCGCTTCGGCCGAAACGGTGGCGGAAACCGTCGCCAACCCGATCGAGCAGGAGATCAACGGGGTCGACGGCATGCTCTACCTGTCGAGCCAGTCGACCGGCGATGGGCGGATGACCATCACCGTCACTTTCGAACAGGGGACCGATCTGGACGAAGCGCAGGTGCTGGTACAGAACCGCGTCGCGATTGCGGAACCGCGCCTGCCCGAACAGGTCCAGCGCCTCGGCATCGTCACTCGCAAGACGACCCCGGACTTCCTGCTGATCGTCAACCTGATCTCGCCCGACGGGTCGCTCAGCCGCGAATACATGTCGAACTACGCCCAGACCCGGATCAAGGACCGCCTTGCCCGGATCGAGGGGGTCGGCGACGTGCAGTTGTTCGGCAGCCGCGAACTGGCCATGCGGATCTGGATCGACCCGGGCCGTGCCGCGGCCCTGAACCTGACCGCAGGCGACATCGTTTCGGCCCTGCGCGCCCAGAATGTGCAAGTGGCCGCCGGCGTTCTCGGCCAACAGCCGAGCCCCGACGCCGCATTCCAGCTCAACGTGGAAACACAGGGCCGCTTCACCGATCCGGAGCAGTTCGGCAACGTGGTTATCCGTACCGATGCCGAAGGGCGGCAGGTGCGCGTGCGCGACATTGCCCGTGTGGAAATCGGCGCGCAGGATTACGCCACGTCCGCCTATCTGAACGACAACGAATCCGTCATCGTTCCGGTGTTGCAGGAACCCGGTTCGAATGCCCTCGCCTCGGCTGAAATCGTCAAGGAGACGATGGACGAACTTGCCGCCGACTTCCCCGAGGGGCTGGAATACCGGATCGTCTACAATCCGACCGAGTTCATCCAGCAATCGGTCGATGCAGTGGTCCATACCCTGATCGAAGCGGTCGTGCTGGTCGTTCTGGTCATCGTCGTCTTCCTGCAGAAGTGGCGCGCATCGTTGATCCCGGTGCTGGCGATCCCGATTTCGCTGATCGGCACTTTCGCAGTGCTGGCCGCGCTCGGATACTCGCTCAACAACCTTTCGCTGTTCGGCCTGGTTCTGGCGATCGGCATCGTGGTCGACGACGCGATCGTGGTGGTCGAGAATGTGGAGCGCAATCTGGAAGCGGGCATGTCCCCACTGCAGGCGGCGCGCACATCGATGGATGAAGTGGGCGCCGCGCTGGTCGCCATCGTGCTGGTGCTCTGCGCCGTGTTCGTCCCGACGCTGTTCATCGGCGGGCTGTCAGGCGCATTCTACCAGCAGTTCGCAATCACGATCTCAGCCGCGACGATAATCTCGCTGATCGTTTCGCTGACGCTTTCGCCCGCCATCTCCGCTCTCCTGCTGCGTCCGCACGAACGCGCGCCCGATGGCGCCCGATGGCGGCGCCTGCTGGAGCGTGCGGGGGACGCATTCAATCGCGCCTTCGACCGTTTCAGCGAGATCTATGGCCGGTGGACGGCAACGATGGTTGCCATGCCCCGCCGGATGATGGCCGCCTATGCCGGCCTGATCGCGCTGACGGGGGCTGCCCTGTGGATGACGCCGACCGGCTTCGTTCCCCAGCAGGATCAGGCCTATTTCCTGACCGTCGTGCAATTGCCGGCAGGCTCCGCCACTTCGCGCACCGATGCGGTGATGAAGCAGGTGGCCGATCGCGTTCTGCCGATCGACGGGATCGACAGCGTGGTCATGCTGTCGGGATTCGACGGCACATCCGAAACCCAGTCCGCCAGTTCTGCCGCTGCCTACTGGGTGCTCGACGACTTCGACGAGCGCGCGGACAAGGGGCAGACGGTGGACTCACTGATTGCCGCAGCACAGGAAGCGACCGCCGACATCGACGAAGCCCGCCTGATGATCGTCAAACCGCCCGTGATCCGCGGGATCGGTTCGGCCGGCGGCTTCCGCATGATGGTGCAGGACAAGAACGGTCAGGGGTACCGCGAGCTTGGAAAAGTCGCCGAGGCGGTAATCGCCAAGGCGAACGAGCAGGAGGGACTGGCCGGTGTCTACACCTTCTTCGAAACCGGGACCCCCCGCGTCCATGCCGATATCGACCGTGACAAGGCACAGATCCTGGGCGTTTCCCCGTCGGAGATCTTCAACACCCTGCAAGTCTATCTCGGTTCGGCGTTCATAAACGATTTCAACCTTCTGGGCCGGACATATCGCGTGACCGCGCAAGCCGATGCGCCGTTCCGCGACAATCCGGCGGATATCGCCAACCTCCACATGCGTTCCGCCAATGGGGCAATGGTGCCGGTCGGATCGGTCGCGACGTTGAGCGATACCACCGGCCCATACCGGGTGACGCGATACAATCTCGCGCCTGCTGTGGCGGTCGATGGCGACACCGCACCGGGCTTCTCGACCGGACAATCGCTGAACACGATGGAGGCGGCCGCCGCCGAAGTGCTGCCGCGCGGTTACGACGTCGAATGGACCGGGATCGCCTATCAACAGAAGTTCGCCAGCAACACGGCGGCGTTGGTGTTCGCACTTGCCGTGCTGCTCGTCTTCCTCGTGCTCGCCGCCCAGTATGAAAGCCTGGTCATGCCACTGGCGATCATCCTGATCGTGCCGATGTGTCTGCTGGCAGCGATGGTGGGCGTCAATCTGCGGGGGATGGACAACAACGTCCTGACCCAGATCGGGCTGGTCGTTCTGATCGCGCTGGCAGCGAAGAACGCGATCCTGATCGTGGAATTCGCCCGCCAGGGGGAAGAACTGCACGGCCTGTCGCCGACACAGGCCGCGGTCGAAGCGGCCAAGACACGCCTGCGCCCGATCCTGATGACCAGCTTCGCATTCATCCTCGGCTCGGTGCCGCTGGTGATTGCGACCGGCGCGGGTGCCGAACTGCGGCAGGCGCTGGGAACGGCGGTGTGCTTCGGCATGCTGGGCGTTACCGGCTTCGGCCTGATCTTCACCCCAACGTTCTACGTCGTCTGCCGCGCCCTGGGCGATCGCATTGCCGCAATGCGCGCCAACACCGGCCGCGGCAACGACGACCACCTGCCACAGCCTGCCGAATAGGTGCCAAGATGACGTTTCGCTCCCTCGCTCTCACGACCCTATCCGCGCTCGCCCTTTCGGGGTGCGCGGCGGGGCCGGACTACGCACGCAATCCCCCTATTCCTGCGTCTTCCGGCCCCTTCCTTTCCGCCGACGATCCGGCGTTCACCCCTGCCCCCCTGCCCGCCGACTGGTGGCGGCTCTACGACGACCCCGTGCTCGACACGCTCGTTCAGGATGCCTTGCGCGCCAACACCGAAATCCGCCAGGCACTCGCCCGTATCGAACGGGCCCGGGCGGGCGTTCGCGGTGCGCGCGGCGACCGCTTCCCGCAGGCCTCGCTTGGTGCCGGCGCGAACTATGGCCGCGTGCCCGAAAGCCAGGCACCAGCCGGAGCCCAGCGCGAGAGCTGGACTTATGACGCCGGCATAGACGTGGCTTACGAAGTCGATCTGTTCGGCCGCGTCGGCCGCGGGGTCGAGGCTGCGCGGGCGGATCTTGCCGCCAGCGAAGCGGATGCCGATGCCGTTCGGGTCATAGTCGTCGCCGAAACCACTCGCGCCTATGCCGATGCGGCAGCGGGCGCGGCACTGCTCCGCGTTGCGCGCGAGATCACCGCGCTGCTCGAACAGTCGCTTGCGTTGACCCGCAAACGTCACGCGGCCGGGCTGGAAAGCGGGCTTGCCGTCGCGCGCATCGCAACGCTGCGCGATCAGCGCGCGGCGGACATTCCGACACTGGAAGCCGCGCGGACCGCTGCCCTGTTTCGTCTGGCCACGCTGACCGGTCGTGCGCCGGCCGATCTGCCGCCAATCGCCGGCGAACGGAATATCGTGCTGGAGATCGCGGAGCCCGTCCCGGTGGGCGACGGTGCCGCCCTCCTCGCCCGGCGGCCCGACATTCGCGCCGCGGAACGCCGGCTCGCAGCCGACACCGCACGGATCGGTGTGGCCACGGCCGACCTCTATCCCCGCATCACCCTGGGCGGATCGATCGGTTCGACCGGGCCGGACATTGGCGACATCCTGACTGGCGGCCCGCTGCGCTGGCTGGCCGGTTCGCTGCTCAACTGGTCTTTCGGCAATCAGGAAGCGATCCGGGCCCGCGTGGATATGGCGGAAGCCGATACGCAAGGATCGCTCGCCGCGTTCGATCAGACGGTCCTGACCGCACTGGAAGAAACCGAAACCGCGCTGTCCAATTACGCCCACGCGCTGGAACGCCGCACGACGTTGCAGGCGGCGGGGGAGCAGGCCGAACGCGCGGCCCGCATCGTCCGCGCGCAGCAGCGAGCGGGCGCGGTCAACTCGCTCGACCGGCTCGACGCCGAGCGCACGCTGGCGGACGTCAAGGCGCAGCTCGCAGCGCAGGACGCGGCAGTCTCGCGCGCGCAGATCGACGTCTTCCGCGCGCTGGGCGGAGGGTGGTCGGTGCAGTGAACGGTGTGGTTGGGAAGCAATCTGGCTGGAATACGCTTTGTATGGTGGCGCCCTCAGATGCAGAGTCATCCGCACTGCAGGGCCCGCACGCACCCGACCGCAAACCCTCAGCTTGGCCGCGCCCGCCAGATCAGCACTGCCACCACACCCCAGCTTGCGATGGAGAGATGGCCAAGCCATGCGATCGCGCCGTAGGCGGGACCGAGCGATGCCATCGCCAGCAACAGACCGGCCACGATCGCCAGCCATCCGCCGGTTCGCATCAATCGTCGTTCCCGGTTGGAGAGCTGCCGCCCGGCTATGGCCCGCTGGTGCCGCTGCATCGCCACGGCAAGCATCGCGAAGCCGAGAAATGCGAGGAAGAGAATCAGCACGTGGATCATGCCTTCGCGCCTTCATAAATTCGCGGTGCACCCGGCGACCTTCCGCGGCTTTCAAGCAGCCCGGCCTTTCGCGCAGCACAGCCGTAGCCGGCGGCGATCAGAAGCATGGTAACGTCAAAGCCGACGAACACCCAATCCCCGTTTCCGAGGCTGGCGAACAGTCCGCGCGAAGTCGTGAAGGCATTGATCGGCGGTATAGCCAGGAACAGAACGGCGGCCACCGCCAGGGTTTCGGCCCAGGCACGACGAATGGGTCGGATCAAGGCCCACAATGCGATGCCCGCCCAGGCGAGGAACAGGCTATGGATTTCCCATTCGGCGCGCTGGGTCATGCCCAGCGGCAGCAGGCGATTGGAATGGAAATAGACCGCGATTCCCGCCCCCAACCCCGCGATCGCCGCGATATTGAGGCGTTCGACTAGTTTGAACCCGAAGTGCGGGTTCTCGGGATCGGGGAGGCGCGCCCTGCGCTTCGCATTCCACAGCACCAGCCCGGTACCGACCATGATCGTTCCGCCCAGCCCCGACAGGAAATAGAGCCAGCGCAAACCCCATTCGGCGAAACGACCGGCGTGGAGCCCGATCATAACGCTTTCCGTCTGGCGGGCGGCACCCTTCGCCTGCCCTTCCCCGATCGGTCGGCCGGTGGTGCCATCGAAAGTAAGGGTTTCCCCTCTTGAACCGATTGCTTCTGCAGGTGCGCGCGTGAGCGTCACGGTCGCGGTCGCATCGCCCGGGTTGCTGACACTCAGGAAACCCGCTTCGGCGCCGTTCCACTTGGCGGAGGCAGCGCGCATCATCGCCCCTGCCGGTGCCAGCGGAGCTGCTGCCCCGCTGCGCTCAACTTGTGGCGCCCGGCCGGAAACACTGTCGAAAAATGTCTGCGGAGAAGCATAGTTGGCATCGATGCCCCACGGCATGTAGAGCGTCGCCAGTGTCACCAGCCCTGTAAAGGTGATCATGAGGTGGAATGGCAGGGCCAGCACCGCAGTCACCGCATGGGCATCGAGCCAGCTTCTCTGCCCCTTGCCCAGCCGCAGCGTGAAGAAGTCGGTGAATATCTTCTTATGGGTGATCACACCCGACAGGATCGCCACCAGCATGAACATGGCCGCGATGCCGACAAGATAGCGCGCCCAGATCACCGGCATATAGTGGAGGTCGAAATGGAACCGGTAGAGGAATGCGCCGCCGCGCGTTTCCCGCGCCGAGACTTCCTGCCCCGATGGGTCGAGAACTGCGCTCGTTTCCCCTCGACGCCCCCTTCCCTCTGCCGGCTGCCAGAACACCTGAGTGGTGATGCTGCGGCGGTCGGGCATGGTGACAAACCAGGTTTTCGCATCCGGTGCGGCTTTTTCCAGAAAACGCAACGCGCCTTCCACCGATGTTACCGGGTCCGCATCACCGGTAACTTCCGGCTGCATCCAGCGCGTGATCTCATCCTGGAAATAAGCCGCAGTGCCGGTCGCGAACATCGCGAACAGCAACCAGCCGAACAGCAGCCCTGTCCAGGTGTGGAGCAAGGCCATCGATTGGCGCAAGCTGTCTCTCACAGTCGCCCCCCTACCATGAGCGAGAGCCACAGGGCGCCCCCGGCGACCGCGCCCGACGCGAGCATCCACAGCCAGAGCCGACTGACGGATCGGACAGCGAACGCGGCCAGTGCGATGCCCGCGAAGAGCGCGAAGGAAACCAGCGTTGCGGCAACGCTTGCCTCCGCAGGCGGCATGGGCAGAAGCCTGGCAATGCAGGCGGTAAGGACGGACGTCAGACCATAGTTCGCAGGAACGGCCGCCGCGACGCGGGCAACCAGGTTACCGGCGGTGATCCTTGCACCCTGCGGAGCGATCCCGTTTGCCATGGGCGACACCAGCCGGACCGATCAGAACTGATAACGCAGCGTCAGTGTCACGTTGCGGGGTTCGCCATAGGCAAGCTGGTTGTAGAACCCGATCTGCGAGTAGTAAGTCTTGTCGAACAGGTTTTCGGCATTGAGCTGCGCCGACAGCCCGTTCCCGAGTTCATAGCGCGCCATCAGATTGACGAGAGCGTAGCTTTCGACTTCGAGCCGCTCATCCTCGCCCGTTATCGGGTTGATCGTATCGGAATAGCTCGTGTCCTCCCAATTGACACCGCCACCGATCGTCAAACCGTCCATCGCCCCGCGGAACCGGTAGGTGGTGAACACCCGCAGCAGCTTTTGCGGGTAGAGGGTGTTGATGCGGTTATCGTCGGCGTCTTCTGCTTCGAACTGCGTGTAGTTGGCAGCCACCGACCAGCCCGGAAGAATCTCGCCGTTCGCCTCTATTTCGAAACCCGTGCTGGTTGCGCCCCTCGCGGCATAATAGGCCTGGGCAGGCGGTGTGGTGCCAGGCACGGTGTGGCCTACGTCAGGCTGGGCCAGATTGTCCTGTTCGATACGGAAGACCGACAGCGCCGTGTTGAGCGCACCGCGGAAGAAGCTACTTTTCAGACCGATCTCGTAATTCTCGCCAGCGACTGGCGCGAGATAATCACCGTTGCGGTCGCGGCTGTTCTGTGGCTCGAATATTCGGGTGTAGCTGGCGTATACGGTATGGTTCGGCGCGAGATCGTACAGGACGCCGACATAAGGCAGGAAGCGGTTCTTGTCCCCGAAATCGAGCATCGAGCCATAGTTCAGCCCTTCACGGGTCCAGCTGGACAGACGGCCGCCGGCGATCAGCTTCAGCGGATCGCTGAGCGAGAATCGCGTGGCCGCGTAGTAACCCCATTGCTTCGTCCGCAGATCGACCGCCTGCGACCGGGCACCCCAGACAGGTGCCGGATATGTGCCATCCCAGGCGTTGAAGTCTCCGACCGGGGGAAGCGGATCGCGCGCGTAGGTTAGCGATTCATAGTCCTGCCTAGCGTAACTCGCACCGACCACGAGATCGTGCGAGCGGTCAAACAGATTGTAGGTCCCGTTGGCACGGAAGCCGACATCGATCTGCGAACGTTCGGTATCGGCACCATAAGCCGACGAACTCATGCCAAGACCGGTGACCGCGTCGGGCTGACCGCTCAGGTAAAGCAGGCGCAGGTTGCCCTTGTTGACCGAATTCGTGCCGTAGATTTCGACCGACCAGGTCTCGCCGATGTTCTGCGTCAGGTTTGCGAAGTAGGTTTCGTTGGTGGAGGCCCAGCTCGCCCATTCCGCGCCGTTGGTCTTCGAGCGGGCCCAGTCGGTGCGCGATCCGTCGGCATGCCAGACGGGAAGGCCGCCCCAGGTGGTGCCGCTGGGATCGTTGTCCTGATAGCTTGCACCGATGCTGAGCCGCGTGTCAGGCGTAATATCGGCATCGATCACACCGTAGAGCACCAGCGTCTGATCGTGGAGCCGTTCGACATGGCTGTCATTCTCGGCATAGCGCACCACGCCGCGGGCGCGGATCGTGCCATCTGCCGTAACCGGCGCACTCAGATCGCCGGATACCGAATAGGCATCCCAGCGGCCAATGCTGGCGGAGACGGAGCCTGTCAGTTCGCGGCTGTCCGCATGCTTGCGCACAAGATTGATCGAGGCTGATGGCTCGCCTGCGCCTGTCAGCAGACCGGTCGCGCCGCGCACGATTTCGACGCGTTCGTAAATCGCCATGTCGAGCAGGGACTCGCCGGCCTCGTCGCCCCCGCCCCACTGCAGCGGAACGCCATCGATCTGATAGTTGCGGATGCCGAAGCCGCGCGCGGAAAAGCCGTTACGCGAGCTGTCGCGCGCCTTTGCCGAGACGCCAGCCGCATTGTTGACCACATCCGACAGGGTGCGAATGGCCTGGTCTTCCATGCGCTGCGCAGTCATCACGGTTACGGACTGCGGCGTTTCCTGAATCGACAGGCCGAGGCCGGTGGCCGAATCCAGTTCCTCCCCGGTGGTATAAGATCCGACGACGACGATCTCGTCCCCCTCGGCATCAAACTCGCCCCCGCCCGCCTGAGTCGCGCGACCGTTCTCCCCTCGCCCTTCCGCCTGCGCCCAAGCCGGAACCGCAAACACGACAGCAGCGGCCGCAGCCAGACCATACAAACTCGAGCCAAGATTAACCTTCGAACGGATACGCAAACTTCACCTCCCGATTGGCAATATTGCTAATGCAAATGATTCGCAGAACGAGCGCGATAGGTGTGAAGATTGTGGATGTCAACGAACGTGGACGGAGCGGCAGGGAAGGTCCCACATGCTCTCGCTGCACAGGGTCAGGAACCTGGCAGGCCTATTGAGAATCGGGAACTTGTCGGAAAAGGTCCGGTGGCGGAGAGGGAGGGATTCGAACCCTCGGTACCCGTAAGGGCACAACGGTTTTCGAGACCGCCCCGTTCGACCACTCCGGCACCTCTCCGCACGAGATAGCGCTTGGGGACATTGCCCCGGTCGCTTCGGGAGCGGGCCGGTTAGCGGAGCGGTCGGGGCTTGCCAAGCCCCTTGTTCTCGCTCCGCCGGGGATGACGATGTCCGCACGCTTGTTTCGCAGCCGTGAAATCCTATATTCGCCGCTGCAATGGAACGTTCGCAGTTCTTTTCGGCCCAGGCCGGCCGGTTCATCGAAATGCCACGCCACGCCCGGGCCCGTTTCGGCATCGGCGACGTGGTACGCCATCGCATGTTCGATTTCCGCGGCGTCGTGTTCGACGTCGATCCGGTCTTCTCCAACAGCGAAGAATGGTACGAAGCGATCCCCGAGGATATTCGTCCGCGGCGCGACCAGCCGTTCTATCACCTTCTGGCCGAGAACGAGGATTCGTCCTACGTCGCCTATGTCAGCCAGCAGAACCTGCTGCCCGATGCGGACGGCGGACCGGTGGATCATCCCAACGTGGCCGAACTGTTCGATGATTTTCGCAACGGGCGCTACAAGATGCGCCGCTCGCTAACGCACTGATCCCGCCGCCCGGCCTACACGGCCGACGGTCAGTCTTTCAGGTTCCAGCCCGATCTGAGCACCCGATAGCAGAAGTACGCCAGCACGAGGTTGAGCAGGCCGAGGCCGAGCGCGCTCTGCACCAGGGCCGCATCGGTGTTGCCGATGTCGCTTTCACCCAGAAAGCCGTATCGGAAGCCGGAAATCACGTAGAAGAAGGGATTGGCGCGGCTGATCGCCTGAAAAGCCGGTGCGAGGTTGTCGATCACGTAGAACGTGCCCGAAAGCAGGGCCAGAGGGGCCACCACGAAGTTGGTGATCGCGGCATTGTGATCGAACTTTTCCGCCCAGATGGATGTCAGCAGACCCATCAGCGAAAGCATGATCGCCCCCATCAGGCCGAACCAGACAACCGCCCAGATATGTTCGACCGTCAGGCTGACGCCGGGGTAGAACGCCATGGCCAGCGCCACGGCGCCGCCAACCATGATCGCGCGCGTCACTGCCGCGCCGACGATCCCGGCCATCAGCTCGCCTTCCGACAATGGAGGCATCAACAGATCGATGATCGTTCCCTGGATCTTGCCGCCCAGCAATGTGAAGCTGGCATTGGCAAAGGCGTTCTGCATCATGCCCATCACGATAAGCCCGGGGGCGACGAACGTGGCGAAGGGCACGCCCAGGACTTCCCGCCCGGCACGCCCCAGCGCAACGCTGAAAATGACCAGAAACAGCAGGGTGGTTACCGCCGGGGCCCAAACGGTTTGCGTCTGGACCTTGAGAAATCGGCGAACCTCCTTCATATAGAGGCTCCACAGTCCGATGCGGTTGATCCCGTCGAACACGGGCACCCCGCGGGGCGGAAACCGGCGCAGGCCGCCGGGATTTTCCTCCACGATGGAAGTGCCCCTGTCGTCGGGCGAACTTGCGGGGTTGCGGGCTTGATCGGCCATTATGGCGCGACTAGTGCTCGTTGCTTCCGCTGGCAAGCCGTGCCCCATGGAATTTGTTGCGAATGGAAATCGAATGAGCTGGACCGACGAACGGATCGCCACGCTGAAGAAGATGTGGGAAGGCGGCGCCACCGCCAGCCAGATCGCCGACGAGCTGGGCGGCGTCAGCCGCAATGCCGTGATCGGCAAGGCCCACCGCCTGGGGCTGAAATCGCGCCCCTCCCCGGTCAAGGCGAACGAGCCGAAGAAAGCGGACAAGGCCCCTGCGCCCAAGCCCGCTGCGAAGAAGCCTGTCCCGCCCCGCCCCGCGCCCAAGGCCGCTGACAGCGCGCCTGCCGCTGCCCCCCCGCGTCCTGCCAGCCCGGCAGCAGGCGGTCAGTCGCAGCCATTGCCCAATCCCGGCCCCGGCTTGCCCAAGATCGTTTCCGTCGGCCCCGGCGGCTTCCTGCGTCAGGGCCCGGGCGACCAGCAGGCGCCGATCCCGCCTGCCCCGCCGCGCCGCCTGGTTCCGGCCAAGCCCAGCCCCGAAATCGCCGACAAGACCAGTCTGCTCGACCTGAGCGACAAAGTCTGTCGCTGGCCGATGGGCCATCCGGGGGAGCCGGACTTCCACTTCTGCGGCGAAGCGGTGAATCCGGGATTTCCCTATTGCGTCGAACATTGCGGCCGGGCCTATCAGGCGCAGCTTCCGCGCGGCGCGCGCCGCCCCCCTCCGCCGTTGCCCTTCGGCGGGCCGCGGGTCCGCTAGACCAGCGGCTGGCCGGCTGCGATCACGGCCTGGCTCTCGACCGGCGCAAACCTGCACCGGCCAGCGCCAGCGCCGCGCACGGCACCCAGATCCAGACGAATTCGGACCGCAGGGTTTCCAACCCTCGTGCGCTGAAAAAGTCCGCCCCGATCGGCGACACGCGGATCGGCGTGGCACCAAAGAAATGCCGCCCCGTCTCGAACGGCCAGAACAGCGCGGCGCCCAGCCCGCCGTCGGTCGCCATGTCGAACAGGCCGTGCGAGGCCGTGGCCGCGAACAGGAACAGGATAGCCGCCATGCTGCGCGCTCGCGGCCATAGTGCGGCCAGCACGAGCGCGGTGATCGCCGCGAATGCCAGCGAGTGTGTCGCGCCGCGATGCCCCCAGTCGTCGGCATAGGCGATACCGAACGCGAACCCCACGACATCCGCATCGGGCATTGCCGCCAGCACGCCGCCTGCAAGTGCAATCGGCACCGCGATTCGCTGGCGCCCCGCCGCTGCAGCGAATGCCAGCGGAACGATGGCATGGGAGATGATCGTGGGCATCGCGTATCTTCCGCCTGAGTGCGAAGCTGTCCCGGTCCGATATCCGGTACCGGCGATGCTGACGGCAGTGGACCGCATTCCAGCACGCCGATATGCAACGCGGGTGTTCGCGCGCCTCCTAGCTTCTGCCGCCGTTTTCGCAATGACTGCCTGCGCGCAGCCGAGCGAGCGGGCGCCGGTCGTCCTTGCCGCAGCCAGTATGCAGGGCGCGCTCGACGAAATATCTGGCGATTGGGAGAAGCAGGGACACGCCCGGCCGGTCATATCCTATGCCGGTTCGCAGGCAATCGCGCGCCAGATCGCGAGCGGTGCGCCGGCAGACCTGATCCTGCTGGCGGACAGGGACTGGATGGATCACCTCGAAAAAGGCGGGCATCTGACCTCTGGCAGCAGACGCGAGCTTGTTTCGAACACGCTTGTCGTCGTCCATCCCGCCGCAGCCGTCCGAGGCACAGGCTCCGTGAGCGACAACATGTCGATCCGCCAGGCCCTGTCGGGCGGGACCGTCGCGATGGGAGAGCCCGATACAGTGCCGGCCGGCCGCTATGCCAGGGCGGCGCTGGAGACCCTGGGCCTTTGGCACTCGACCAGACGCCGGATCATCCCGACCGAAAGCGTGCGCGCGGCCCTCACCCTGGCCGAGCGTGGCGAGGTCGACGCAGCGATCGTCTATCGCAGTGACGCCGCAGCATCCGGCAAGGTGCGTGTAGTCGCGCGAATGCCGGTAACCGCCCATCCGCCGATCCGCTATCAAGCGGCCATCGTCAGAGGTTCAACCGCTGACGAGAGGGCGGATTTTCTCGCCTACCTCTCCTCAGCCGATGCGATGCCAGTGTTCTCCCGCCGCGGGTTTACGCTTTTGCCGGGGGACGACTGACCGTGCTGTCTCCCGCCGAATGGCAGGTGATCGGGCTTTCGCTCAAGGTCAGCCTGGTCGCTATGGCAGCGACCCTGCCCGTCGCCTATGCGCTGGCATGGCTGCTCGCGCGGCGGCAATTTCCGGGCAAGCTGCTGGTGGATGCGCTGGTCCACCTTCCTCTGGTAATTCCGCCAGTGGTCACCGGCTGGCTGCTGCTGCTTGCATTCGGCCGCAACGGACCGGTCGGCACCTTTCTGGAGGATGTCCTGGGGATCACGCTGGTCTTCCGCTGGACCGGGGCCGCGCTCGCTGCCGGCGTCATGGCGCTGCCGCTGATGGTGCGCGCCATCCGCCTCTCGATCGAGGCGGTCGACCGGCGTCTGGTCGATGCCGCGCGCACCCTGGGTGCGAGCAAATGGCGCGCGTTTCGCACGGTCACATTGCCGCTCAGCCTGCCGGGAATTCTGGCCGGGCTCGTGCTCGGTTTCGCGCGCTCGGTGGGGGAGTTTGGCGCGACGATCACTTTCGCCGCCAATATTCCCGGCGAAACACGCACACTGCCACTGGCGATCTATACCCTGCTGCAGACGCCGGGGGGCGAAATGGCCGTTGCGCGGCTTGCAGCCATCGCTGTGCTGTTGTCGCTCGGTGCATTGATGGCCAGCGAATGGCTGGTCCGCCGCGCAGCGGGAAGCGACGCGCATGTCGTTTGATCTTGCCCTGACCTACCGCGCCGGAGCGCGCGAGCAGCAGGTGGCGATTGCCACACCGGCGCGCATTCTCGCCGTCACGGGCCCCTCCGGCGCGGGGAAAAGCTCGCTGCTCGATTGCATTGCCGGCTTGCGCCGCCCTGTCGCCGGGACAATCGCAATCGGCGGACGCGTGCTTTTCGATCGGGATGCGGACATCGACGTGCCGCCCGATGCACGCGGTGCGGGATATGTGTTTCAGGACATGCGGCTGTTCCCGCATCTGACCGTGCGCCGCAATCTCCTGTTCGGGGAGCAGCGCGGGCGCACCACCCGCTCGCCCGGCGACTGGCCCGATTTCGACGAGATTGCCGACCTGCTGGACCTGGCCCCGCTGATGGCGCGCCGCCCCGCGACTCTTTCGGGGGGCGAGGCACGCCGGGTGGCGATAGGCCGCGCGGTGCTGTCGCACCCGGCCTTCCTCCTGCTCGACGAACCACTTGCCTCGCTCGATCCCGCGCGGGCCGAAAGGATCACGATCATGATTGAGCGGATCGTAAGCAGGATCACCGTTCCGGCGGTTCTCGTAAGCCACGATCAGCGCGAAGTGGACCGGCTGGCCGGCGCGGTGCTTGCGCTGCCCTGATTCCCACTAGTCAGCAGGCTGTAACGCAGTTAGAACACAGTTTCGTTTCAAAACTTATTTTACGGGAGAATCGCCAATGCCGCTTTCACTTCACGCCGCCTTCGTCCCCAGCGCTCTGCAAATGCTTGGATCGACCAGAGGCCTCGTCGACAAGGCGGAGGCCTGGTGCGGCGAGAAGGGATGCAGCCCCGGAGAGTTGATCGGCGGGCGGCTGATCGATGACATGCTGGCTTTCGACTATCAGGTCAAAAGCGTCGCCGCACATACCCACGGCGCGATCGAAGGGGTGCGAGCTGGCACATTCAGCCCGGACATGACCACCCCGCCCGACAGCTTCGACGCACTGCGCGACAGCCTCGATCAGGCCACCGCCGCGCTGAATGCGCTGGAGGAATCGGAAATGGAGGACTGGATCGGTCGCCCAATGCGGTTTCAGGTTCCCAGCTTCACGCTGGATTTCACGGCGGACGATTTCCTGCTCAGCTTCAGCCAGCCGAATTTCTATTTCCACGCCGCGACCGCGTACGACATCCTGCGGATGAAGGGGCTGGAACTGAGCAAGCGGGACTTCCTCGGCCGAATGCGCATGGCGCCGAACTGACCGCTCAACGCGGTCGACGTGCGAACCAGATCGTGTGCCGCGGCCCCTTGTTGTTGGGCCGCGCGCGCACGGTGCGCTCCTCCACCGCGAAGCCGGCATCCTTCAGCCGGCGCGCGAACTTGTGATCGGGCGCAGCGGACCAGACCGCCAGCAGGCCATCGGGCGCCAGTGCGTCGCGCAGGCGCGCGATGCCGGTGCGGGTATAGAGGCGTTCGTTCCCCTCGCGCACGATCCCGTCCGGCCCGTTATCGACGTCGAGCAGAATTGCATCGTAGCGTTCGGTCGTGCCGTCCACCGCATCGTCCACCAGCGCCGCGACATCGGCGATGACGATTTCTCCACGCGGATCGTCCAGGCAATCGCCGGTCAGGGTGGCGAGCGGCCCCTTCGCCCATTCGAGGATTTCGGGGACAACCTCGGCCACGACCGCCCGGCCGCCTTCAGGCAACTGCGCCAGCGCCGCGCGGAAGGTGAAGCCCATGCCGTAACCACCGATCAACAGGCGCGGGCGCGGCGTGTCCAGCCGTTCCAGGGTCAGCTGCGCAAGCTGTTCTTCCGAAAAGCGCATGCGCGTACCCATCAATTCGTCGCGGCCGAGCATGATGACGAAATCGCGCCCGTGACTGATCAGGGTCAGCATGTCGCCGCCAGGAATCCGGGCGGTGGCGAGGGTTTCGCGGGGCAGCATCGGTAAGTCTCCGTAAAATGAAAAGGGCCGCGAAACAATCGCGGCCCTTCAATCGGGAAGCTGATCCCCGGCTCTCGCCGGGGCTTCGCCCTCCTAGTCTTTCAGGAAGTCGGGGACGTGGCTTTCGCCGCCGCCCTCGCCGCCGCCGTCACGATCACGGCGCGGGCCGCGATCACCGCCGCCGCCGCCGCCGCGACCGCCACGTCCACCGCGGCGATCACCGCCACGGCCGCCACGGTCGCCGCGATCACCACGCGGTTCGCGCGGAGGACGGGTATCCTCCAGCTCCTCGCCGGTTTCCTGATCGACGACGCGCATCGACAGACGGACTTTGCCGCGATTGTCGATCTCGAGAACCTTGACCTTCACTTCCTGCCCTTCGGACACGACGTCGGTCGGCTTCTCCACGCGCTCGTTCTTCATTTCGGAAACGTGGACGAGACCGTCCTTGCCGCCCATGAAGTTCACGAAAGCGCCGAAATCGACGATGTTGACGACTTTGCCTTCGTAGACCTTGCCCACTTCCGGTTCTTCGACAATGCCGAGGATCCAGTTCTTGGCAGCTTCGATCTCGTCGGCGTTGGAGGAGCTGATCTTGATCACGCCCTCGTCGTCGATGTCGACCTTGGCACCCGTTTCGGCGACGATCTCGCGGATCACCTTGCCGCCCGTGCCGATGACGTCGCGGATCTTCGACTTGTCGATCTGCATCGTTTCGATACGCGGAGCGTGCTTGGAAACTTCACCGCGAGCGCCCGAAAGCGCCTTGGTCATTTCGCCCAGGATGTGCGCGCGGCCGGCCTTCGCCTGCTCAAGCGCCTTGGTCATGATTTCCTGCGTGATGCCGGCAACCTTGATGTCCATCTGGAGCGAGGTGATGCCCGCTTCGGAGCCTGCCACCTTGAAATCCATGTCGCCCAGGTGATCTTCGTCACCCAGGATGTCCGACAGGACGGCGAAGTCGTCGCCTTCGAGGATCAGGCCCATCGCGATGCCCGACACCGGACGTTCGATCGGAACGCCGGCGTCCATCATCGACAGACAGCCACCGCAGACGGTCGCCATCGAGGACGAGCCGTTGGACTCGGTGATGTCCGACAGGATGCGGATGGTGTAGGGGAAATCTTCATGCGCGGGCAGCACCGGGTGCAGCGCGCGCCATGCGAGCTTGCCGTGACCGGTTTCGCGGCGGCTGGTGAAGCCGAAGCGACCCACTTCACCGACCGAATAGGGCGGGAAGTTATAGTGCAGCATGAAGTGATTGTACGACAGGCCTTCGAGCCCGTCGATCATCTGCTCGGCATCCTTGGTGCCCAGCGTGGTGGTGCAGATCGCCTGCGTTTCACCGCGCGTGAACAGCGCCGAACCATGCGTGCGGGGCAGCAGGCCGACCATCGCCTCGATCGGGCGGACCTGGTCCAGCTTGCGGCCGTCGATCCGCTGGCCGTCCTTGAGGATGGCGCCGCGAACGATTTCCGCTTCCAGCTTCTTGACCGCCTTGTTGGCGACCATCTGCGTCTGCGCTTCTTCTTCGGCGAAGGCTTCCTTGGCCTTGGCCCGCGCATCGTTGAGCGCATCCGAACGCGCCGACTTGTCGGTCAGCTTGTAAGCGGCGGCGATGTCGTCGCCGACGATGCCGCGCAGCTTTTCCTTGATCGCCGAGGTGTCGTCCGAAGTGTCGATTTCCCACGGATCCTTGGCGGCCTGCTCGGCCAGGTCGACGATCGCGCCGATGACCTTGCGGCTTTCCTCATGCGCGAACATGACGGCGCCGAGCATTTCCTCTTCGGTCAGTTCCTTGGCTTCGGATTCGACCATCATCACCGCGTCCTGCGTTGCGGCAACGACGAGGTCGAGGCGACCTTCTTCGTCGAGCGCGCTGTCGAGGCTCGGGTTGAGTTCGTATTCGCCATTGCGGAAACCGACGCGTGCGGCGCCGATCGGGCCCATGAAGGGCACGCCCGAGATGGTCAGCGCAGCCGAAGCGGCGATCATCGCGACGATATCGGGCTCGGTCTCGCCGTCATACGAGAGGACCTGCGCGATGACGTTGATTTCGTTGTAGAAGCCCTCGGGGAAGAGCGGCCGCACCGGGCGGTCGATGAGGCGCGAGGTGAGCGTTTCCTTCTCCGTCGCGCGGCCTTCGCGCTTGAAGAAGCCGCCGGGGATGCGGCCCGCGGCGGAGAATTTTTCCTGGTAGTGCACGGTCAGCGGGAAGAAGTCCTGCCCTTCGCGGACGCTCTTGGCAGCGGTAACTGCGCACAGCACCACGGTTTCGCCATAAGTGGCGAGGACCGCGCCGTCAGCCTGACGGGCAATGCGGCCGGTTTCCAGAGTGAGGGTCTTTCCGCCCCACTCCAGCGATACGGTTTTCGTGTCGAACATGTATTTTCCTTTTGACCCGCGAGCCACATTGCATCGCGGGGCCTACTGATACCGGGGATACCGTCCCGGTCCGGTCCGAGGCTTTTCGCCTCCAGTTCCCGGCCCTGTGCCGAATTGCATGGTGGCCGGATAAACAAAGGGGCGGCCTGAGCCACCCCTTCGAGAAACTCTTACTTGCGAAGACCCAGCTTCTGGATCAACGCATTGTACCGCTCGACATCTTTCTTCTTGAGATAGGCGAGCAGGCTGCGGCGCTTGTTGACCATCGTCAGAAGGCCGCGGCGCGAATGGTTGTCCTTGTGGTGATCCTTGAAGTGTTCGGTCAGGTTGCGAATACGCTCTGTAAGGATCGCGACCTGCACTTCGGGACTGCCCGTGTCGTTGTTGTCGCGGGCATTGTCCTTGATGATTTCCGTCTTCTTTTCGGCAGTAACCGACATTCTTTCACTCCGCGGTATCGGGGATATTGAAACCCCGGACGACTTTCGCCGTCCCCGCCGTCACTTCCATCAGCGCGACCGGCACATCGCCGGATTTCGCGAGAAGAAGCCCGTCGGGATGGGGCAATCCGGAAAGGACCCGGCCCTGGCGGACCGCCTGCTTGCTTTCCGGGTCGAGATCGTGGGCCGGGATACCGTCCAGCCCCGTCTCCAACGGCAGGAGAAGGTCTTCAAGCCGCGCGCCCTTACCGATTTCGTTCAGCTTGTCCAGCGAAATCGCCTGTTCCTGCGCGAACGGACCGGCCTTCACCCGCCTCAGGTACGTCACGTGGCCGACCGTGCCAAGCGCGCGTGCGATATCCCGTGCAAGGCTGCGGATATAGGTGCCCTTCGATACGTGAGCGACCAGCGTGATACTGTCGGCCAGTTCCAGCGGAGCGCGCGGGTCGAAGGGGTCGGGGCGCCCGGCCTGCGCGGCGAAGGCGGAACGCGGCGCGGCGTCCTCGCGCTCGCTCGCCAGCGACAGCGCGTGGATCGTGACGGCGCGCGTCTTCATTTCCACCGCCTCGCCCGACCGTGCCCGGTCATAAGCGCGCCGACCGTCAATCTTCACCGCCGAATAGGCAGGCGGAACCTGTTCGATCTCGCCGGTGAAATGTTCGAGGATCGCCGCCACCGCGGCGATCGGCGGGCGACGGTCCGAACGTTCGATCACCTCGCCTTCGACGTCGAGCGTATCGGTCTCTTCCCCGAAAGCGATCGTGAATTCATAGATCTTGCTGGCATCGAGCAATCGCCCGGCCAGCTTGGTCGCCTCCCCCAGCGCGATCGGCAGCACGCCTTCGGCCAGCGGATCGAGCGTGCCGCCGTGCCCGACCTTGGTTTTGGGATAGCCGCCCTCGCGCAAGTTGCGCTTGACCGCGCCGACCGCCTGCGTCGAGCCGAGACCGCGCGGCTTGTCGAGGATGAGCCAGCCCGAGGCGGGGTGCCTGTTCACCGGATCAGCCACCGGCGATCCATAGGGCAAGCGTCAGGTATTTCTCGCGCAGCCATTCGACCGGCGGCAGAACGACGTTTTCGATCACCCCGCTATCGGGGAAGGCCCAGGTGATCGCGATCAGGGCAATCAGCAGAAACATGCCGATCTGCTGCAGCCGCGCATATTGCGCGGCCATCGAACGGGGCAGCAGCCCTTCCACGATATGCGATCCGTCGAACGGCGGGATTGGCAGGAGGTTGAACAGCGCCAGGAAGATGTTGATGACGATGAAATAGTTGATGCCGGTCAGCAGCCATTCCATCGCCCCTGCCGGCGGTGCAACCAGCGAAGCGGCCACCAGCCCCAGCACGACCGCACCCACGGCGGCCAGAACGAGGTTCGTCGCCGGTCCGGCGGCGGCGACCGCCATCATCCCGTTGCGCGGATTGTCGAGCCGGTTCTTGCGCACCGGCACCGGCTTGGCCCAGCCGAACACCGGCCCGCCCAGCAGGGCCAGCGCACCAGGCACCAGCAGCGTGCCGACCGGGTCGACATGGCGGATCGGGTTGAGCGACAGGCGCCGCTGCTCCTTCGCCGTCGGATCGCCCAAGGCCAGCGCGGTCCAGCCGTGGGCAACTTCGTGGAAAACGATCGCGACGATCAGGCAGGGGATCAGGATCGCGGCAAGGATCAGGGTTTCTGTCATGGCGCGCTAGATAGGGTGTCGGTGACCTGCGGCCAAGCGCGTGTGCGCCCGAGCGAGCCGCTTTCAGCCCCTCAACCTGCCAGCGCCTGCGAGAAATGCCGGCGGCACAGCGCGACGTAGCGGTCGTTGCCCCCGATTTCCGTCTGCGCGCCCTGCTTCACCGCGCCGCCGCCGGCATCGACACGAAGGTTCATTGTCGCCTTGCGCCCGCAATGGCACACGGCCTTCAGTTCGATCAGGGCGTCGGCGATCCCGAGCAGGACGGCCGAGCCCGGAAACAGCTCGCCCTGAAAATCGGTGCGCAGGCCATAACAGAGCACGGGAATGCCCGCCTCGTCCGCCAGGCGCGCGCATTGCCAGACCTGTTCGCGGGTGAGGAACTGCGCCTCGTCCACCAGCACGCAGTTCAGCGGCTCCGCCTTGTGCGCGGCGGTAATCCGCTGCCACAGATCGGTCTGCTGATCGTACCGATGGCCATCGGCCCCCAGGCCAATCCTGCTTTCGATCGCCTGTTGTTCGCCCCGATTATCGAGCGCGGCGGTCCACAGCATCGTGTGCATCCCGCGCTCGCGATAATTGAAGTCCGCCTGCAGCAGCGTGGTCGACTTCCCGGCATTCATGCTGGCGTAGTAGAAATAGAGCTTGGCCATGCCGGATTGCTAGGCCCGGGGTCTCCGCCTGCCAATCGGCTCTGTGCGATTGCTCACAGTTCCAGCAGCCAGCTTTCGCTCGATTCCGGCTTGCCGAAATCGTCGTGCGTGTGCCGATCGACGATACGGTAGCCTTCGGCAGCGTAGATCCGCCGCGCGCTTTCCAGCACCGTATGGGTCCAAAGCACGATCCGGCGGTACCCCGCCTCGCGCGCGAAATCGCTGCACTGACGCACCAGGGCGCGCCCGATGCCGGTGCCGCGCGCTTCCTCCTCGACATAGAGCAGCCGCAGCCGGGCCGTGTCGGCATCCTCCTCGACCAGGAAAACCGATCCCAGCATCCGCTCGTCGCGTTCGGCGATCCAGCACTGTTCACGCCCCGGCTGGTGATCGCGCAGGAATGCGGCGGTGATCTCGCCGATCAGAGCCTCCATCCCGCGATCCCAGCCGTAGGTCTGGTGATAGAGTTGCGCCTGCCGCGCGGTGATCAATCCCATGTCCCCCACCCGGAAGGGCCGGAGCTGCCATTCACCACCGCCTTCCCCGAACAGGAGCGCCCCCACCTCGGCCAGCAGCACGTCGAGCCGCCGCGCGCCGTCAACGCCCAGCGGGCGTACGAGACGCTCCGTCTGGGCCGCCGTCTCGCTGTCGAGCGCCGCGAACGCCGCCTTCCCCGCTTCGGTGAGGACCAGAGGCCGCTCGCGCGCATCCTCGCCCCGCCCGCGTTCGACATGCCTGCGATCGATCAGGCGGCGGATCAATCGGCTGAGATAGCCGGGATCGAGCCGGAGAAAGGTGGCGATATCGCGAGCGAGCACCGGCTGTCGGTTCGCGATTTCATAGAGGACGCGCGCCTCCACCGGGGACCACTCGCTGCCCATGTAGCGCGGTTCGAGCAGCCCCATGAATTGCGAGAAGCCGCGATTGAACGCTCTCAACCGCGCCACGGCCTGCGGGATTTCGGAAGTTTCCATCGACGACATGCGCGCAGACTTCAGAATATAGTTGCCTATGTCAACTATATTCGTGCTGTGTGTAGACCGGTTAATCGGGGCGACAGCGCCATGCGGCAATGCTAGCTTCACAACGATAGACATTGCAGAGGATGACAGGGTGGTAGAAGACGCAGTGGGTGCACCGGCGCCGAAGGGGATCTTGGGTTGGGTCGAACGCACGGGCAACAAGCTGCCCGACCCGGTGTTCATCTTCCTCTACCTGATCATCGCGCTGGTGGTAGTTTCCATCGTGGCGGCACTAAGCGGCGTATCCGCGCTCCATCCAACCGCGATCGACGAAGAGACCGGCAGCAATGCAGTCATTTCCGCCGTAAGCCTGCTCTCGCCGGACAATATCCAGCGATTGTGGGTCGAGATGCCGGCCACATTCACCCACTTCCACCCATTGGGATACGTCCTTGTCGTGATGCTGGGCGCAGGCGTGGCCGAACGCTCCGGCTTTTTTGCCGCCGGCATGGCCAAAGCGGTCAAGAGCGCACCCAAATCGCTGCTGACGCCGGTGGTGGCGCTGGTCGCGATGATCGGCAACCACGCGGCGGATGCCGGCTATGTGGTCCTGATCCCGCTGGCCGGCGTGCTGTTTGCAGCCGCCGGACGCCACCCGCTGGCGGGAATTGCGGCGGCATTCGCGGGCGTATCGGGCGGCTTTTCGGCCAATGTCTCGCCCGGCCAGCTCGACGCGCTGCTGTTCGGCATTACCGAGGAAGCGGTCGGCGCCAGCGCGCTCGATCCTGCATGGACCGCGAATATCGCAGGCAACTGGTACTTCATCATGGCGATGACCGCCGTCTTCCTGCCGATCATATGGTACGTCACCGACAAGGTGATCGAACCGCGTCTCGGCCCGTGGAAGGGCGGAGCCCAGGCCGGGGTCGGCGACGATACCAGCCCCGATCCGACCGAACATGACGGCGCGCGGGCCGCCAAGGGACTGCGGCATGCAAGCCTGGCCGCGCTGGCTGTCGTCGGGCTCTGGGCCCTGATGGTGTTCGCGCCTGGCACACCGCTGATCAACGAGGCCGCCTGCGAAGGCATCCCGGCTGCCGATTGCTCGATCCACACCGAGCTCGACCCCTTCTACAAGTCGCTGGTCGCGGCCTTCTTCGTGCTCTTCCTCGCGACCGGCTGGGCCTATGGCCGTGCTGCCGGGACGATCGAGAATCACCGCGACCTTGTGTCGATGATGGCCGAAGCGATGAAGGACATGGGCTATTACCTCGTCCTGGCGTTCGCCGCGGCCCATTTCGTCGCGATGTTCGCATGGTCGAACCTTGGCCTGATCACTGCAGTGCATGGTGCGGCGGCAATCGAGAGCACGGGGCTGCCGCTGCCGCTGGTGATCGGCCTGATGGTTATCTTTGCAGCTCTGCTGAACCTGTTTGTCGGTTCGGCCAGCGCCAAATGGGCGCTGCTCGCGCCGATCCTGGTGCCGATGTTGATGCTGCTCGGCATCAGCCCGGAAGGTGCCACTGCGGCCTATCGCGTGGGCGATTCGGCCACCAACATCATCACGCCGCTGATGGTCTATTTCCCGCTGATCCTAGTCTTCGCCCAGCGCTGGCAGAAAAGCTTCGGCCTCGGCAGCCTGACCGCGATGATGCTGCCCTACTCCGTATGGCTGCTGATTTCCGGCACTGTGCTGATCGTGGCCTGGTTCTACCTCGGCATACCGCTGGGGCCCGATGCGCCGGTTGGCTACACTCTGCCGGACGTGGTTGTTCCTGCAGAAGCGAGTCTGGCGGAGTAGGTAGAGCCCCCGCAAATGCGGGGGGCCTCAGCCGGATGCTTCCGAACTGGCGGCCCGAGATCCCCGCCTTCGCGGGGACTCAGTCTTCGTCGTCGTCGAGGTCGCGGGCGACCTTCGGGTCGCTCAGCAGCCGCTCGATCCGCTCAGCCTCGTCGAAGCTTTCGTCGGGCTGGAACTGCAGCCGGGGCGCGAACTTGAGGCCGAGGCGCTTGGCCACTTCGCGCTGGAAGAAGGCAGTGTTGGTCCGCAGGGCCTTGAGCACGGCAGCCTCGTCCTCACCCAGCAGCGGCTTTACGTAAGCCTTCGCGTTGCGCAGATCGGGCGTCATCCGCACTTCGGTGACGCTGACCGTGGTGGCGGACAGCGTGTCGTCGTGCGCTTCCCCGCGCGCCAGCAGCTCCGACAGGATATGCCGCACCCGCTCGCCCACCTTGAGCACGCGAACCGACTGCTGTTCGGGAGTGGATTGTTTTGCGGCCATGTCAGTCGTCCCTCATGCTCTCGTCCCAGCCATCGATCCAGTGGTCGAGCACCTGTTCTGCGCGAACGGCCAGGGTCGGCCCAAAGCGGGCCGCATCGGCCCTGATGGCGCGAGGATCGCGGCCGCTCGCCAGAAGTTCGGCGCAGTGTCCCACCAGCCAGGCCTCGATCTCCGCGGCGTCGGCCTCAAGATGACACTGCAGCCCCAGTATCCGGGAGCCAATGGCAAAAGCCTGATGCGGGCACTGTTCGGTCGCACCGAGCAGCGTCGCGCCTTCAGGAACCGCGAACTGGTCGCCATGCCAGTGAAGCACCGGCCACCCTTCCAGGTGTTGCAGGGGCGAGGCCGCACCGGCATCGGTCAGCGTGAGCGGGCCGAAGCCGATCTCCTTTTCCGCCATTGGCACTACGCCTGCCCCCAGCGCACGGGCCATGAGCTGCGCGCCAAGGCAAATGCCCAGCAGCGGCCGACCCGACGCGAGCCGCCGTTCGATCAGCGCCACTTCGCCGGTCAGAAACGGATAGTGCTCATCATCGAAAGCCCCGATGGGCGCGCCGAGCACGACCAGAAGATCGGGCTCGGCCGCATCGATCGATCCGAGATCGGCCCGGGCCGGATCGCAATAGGCGATTTCGAACCCGCGCCGTTCTAGCGCGCCGTGCCACACGCCGAGATGTTCAAAGCCCAGGTGGCGTATGGCAAGGACAGACGGCATAGGGCCCCTCAGGACGATCGACCGGTAGCGCGGGCAGCCATCGCCGGTGCCCGCGCCCCGAAGTTACAACGTCCGTTCGCGTTCCTCGACCTCGAAGACTTCGAGCTGGTCGCCCGGCTTGATGTCGTTCGTGTCAGCCAGGACCACGCCGCATTCCAGGCCGGCGCGGACTTCGTCCACGTCGTCCTTGAAGCGCCGCAGCGAGGCGATGGTGGTGGCGCTGACGATGACATCCTCGCGCGTGAGGCGCGCGTGGAGCCCCTTGCGGATGACGCCTTCCTCGACCAGCAGACCGGCAGCCTTGTCGCGCTTGCCCGAACGGAACACTTCCTTGACCGCCGCACGGCCGACCACGGTTTCGATCCGCTCCGGACCCAGCTCGCCCGCCATCTCCTTCGCGATTTCCTCGGTCAGGTGATAGATGACATCGTAGTACATCATGCGCACGTTATCGCGCTTCACCAGCTCGCGCGCCTTGGGATTGGGGCGCACGTTGAAGCCCAAGATCGGCGCGTTGGAGGCGGCGGCAAGCTGCACGTCGCTTTCCGTAATCGCACCCACACCGGCATGAAGGACGCGGACCTTGATCTCGTCGTTCGACAGGTTGTGCAGCGCCGTGTTGATCGCTTCCACACTGCCCTGCACGTCCGCCTTCACCAGCACCGGATATTCGATGACATTCGACTGGAGGTTGTTGAACATCGTGTCGAAGCTGGTCGGTGCCAGCGCGGTGCGTTTTTCGGTCGCCTTTTCCTGACGGTACTGGCTGACTTCGCGCGCGCGCTGTTCGTTTTCGACCACGGTAAGCTGATCGCCTGCCATCGGCACACCGCCGAGGCCGAGGACCTCGACCGGCATCGAAGGACCGGCTTCCTTGATCTGCTTGCCCTGATCGTCGACGATCGCGCGAACCTTCCCGCTTTCGGTGCCGACGACGAAAGTGTCGCCGCGCTTCAGCGTACCGCGAGTGACCAGAACGCTGGCGACCGGGCCGCGGCCCTTGTCCAGCTGCGCCTCGATCACGGTCGCGTCGGCCGCGCGATCGGGATTGGCCTTCAGTTCGAGCAGTTCGGCCTGAAGCGCGATCTTCTCCAGAAGATCGTCCAGCCCGGTACCCTTGAGCGCCGAGATCTCGACATCCTGTACGTCGCCCGACATGGCTTCCACGATCACTTCGTGTTCCAGCAGACGTTCGCGCACCCGCTGCGGGTTGGCGTCTTCCTTGTCCATCTTGTTGATCGCGACGATCATGGGCACGCCGGCGGCCTTGGTGTGATTGATGGCCTCAACCGTCTGCGGCATGATGCCATCGTCGGCAGCGACGACCAGCACGACAATATCGGTCACGTTCGCGCCGCGCGCGCGCATTTCGGTAAACGCGGCGTGGCCCGGCGTGTCGAGGAAGGTGATCGCATCACCGCCCTTGGTCTTGATCTGATAGCTGCCGATATGCTGCGTGATGCCGCCGGCTTCGCCGCGCACCACGTTGGTGCCGCGCAGCGCATCGAGCAGGCTGGTCTTGCCGTGATCGACGTGGCCCATGATCGTGACCACGGGCGGACGCGGCTTCAGCGATTCATCCGGATCTTTCTCCGAACTCGTGTCGATATCGACATCGCTTTCGGAAACGCGTTTGATGTTGTGGCCGAATTCCTCGACCAGCAGCTCCGCCGTATCCTGGTCGATCGTCTGATTGACGGTGACCATCATGCCCATGTTGAACAGCGCCTTCACCAGATCGGCGCCCTTTTCGGCCATCCGGTTGGCGAGTTCCTGCACGGTGATCGCTTCGGGCACCACGACATCGCGTGACTGCTTTTCGCGCGGCTTCGACGGCCCGCCCTGGAGGCGGCGTTCCTTCTCGCGCGCACGCTTGAGCGCGGCGAGCGAGCGAGCGCGACGGCCTTCGTCCTCGTTCAGGGCCTTCGTCACCGTCAGGCGGCCCGCACGGCGCTTGTCCGGGCGTTCGGCGGAGGTCCGCTTGTCGTCCTTCTTCTTCTTTTCCGGCTTCTTCGGCTCGGGCCGGGCCACCGGGGTGAAGCGGCGCGGAGCAGGCGCAGCGGCACCCTTGGCCGCAGGACTGTCGTCCTTGGCCGCAGCCGCATCTTCGCCCTGCGCAGCGTCGGCAGCCTTTTCAGGCGCAGCGGCTTCGGCAGGAGCGGGCTCAGCCGGCTCTTCGGCCGCAGCCTTCGCTGCCTCTTCGGCCGCCTTGCGCTTTTCTTCGGCGCGCTGCTTCTCTTCCTCGGCCGCCTTGCGGGCCGCTTCCTCGTCGCGGCGACGGCCCTCTTCCGCCAGGCGCAGCCGCTCTTCCTCGGCCTCGCGCTGGAGGCGAGCGACGCGTTCCTGCGGCGTTTCGCCCGCAGGTGCCTTCTTGGGCGCAGCCTTCTTGGCAGCGGGTGCGGCCGCCGGCGGCGGCGGCGGAGGGGGTGGCGGCGGCGGAGGGGGCGGCGGCGCAGCCTCGCCTGGCTTGACGAGCTTGCGGCGGCGCTTGACCTCGACCGCGACCTTGTTGGTCCGCCCGTGGCTGAAGGTCTGCTTGACCTCGCCCGCGTCCACCGACCGTTTCAGGCCAAGCGGTTTGCGGGGGCGTTCGTTGTCACTGTCGCTCATAAAACTCGTCTATCCTTCAATCTCGATATGCTCGTCCCCGGCCGCGACCGGGGAACCCGGCGCGCCGGGCTGACCCGGTGCACCGTCATGTTCGTCGGGTGCTAGCCCCCTGAAATGCAGCAGGCGCGCGAGGATCGAACCGACCCGCTCGGCCGCGGCAGCGTCGGCCAGCGCCAGGTGGACAACATTGTCGCGGCCCAATGCCACAGACAGCGCCGCCCGGTCCAGTGGCAAGCGAATGCCCCTTTCGCCGGTCCCTTCGGCATCACGCCCCACGCGCCAGGCCTGATCGAGCTTTTTCGACCCGTCTTCGCTCGCATCGGCGGCGTGAAGCAGCAATGCGATGCGCCCGGCCCGGGCATGTTCGGCGATCCGGTCAGACCCCAAGATAAGGCGTCCGCCCCGCATTTCGAGTCCCAGCCGGTCCAGCAGAACGCGGGACAGCGCGTCATCCACCTTCTGGGCCAGGTCTTCCGGCACTGTCAGCGGCGCACCCTTGAAAGCGCGCGCCAGTGCGCCGCGCAGGCGCCCCCTGGCAATCGCTTCCTCCAGCACGGCGCGCGAAACGCCGATCCACGCGCCCCGCCCCGGCGCCCTGGCCAGCGGATCGGGCAGCACCACGCCATCGGGCGAGATTGCCAGCCGCACCAGCGCATGACGCGCGCCATGCTCCCCCGAAAGGATGCAGCGCCGTTCCGGCGCGGACTTGTCCGCACCGCCAGCTTCAGCGATGTCGGGCGTCAGGCGCTCATTGTTCGGAGTCCGCATCGGCGGCCTCCTCGGTGGCGGTATCCCCGGCAGGTGCGGTCGCGGGTTCGCTTTCGGAAGCCGGCGCCGGCGCAGGCGCGGCCTCTTCGTCTTCGAACCAGTGCGCACGCGCAGCCATGATGATCTCGTTGCCCTGCTCTTCGCTCAGGCCATATTCGCCCAGCACGCCGCCCTTGTCCTGCTCACGCGCGGAGGGGCGCCGCATCGGCGGGCCATCGGCGTTCTGGCGGCGACGCGGGGCTTCGCGCTTCTTGGCGATCAGTTCGTCGGTGGCGAGATCGGCCAGATCGTCGAGCGTCTTGATCCCGGCCTTGCCCAGCGTGACCAGCATGGCCTCGGTCAGATGGGGGATGTCGGCCAGGGCATCTTCGACGCCCAGTTCGCGGCGTTCGGTCCGCGCGGTTTCCTCGTGCCGCTCGATCGCTTCGAGCGCACGGCTCTGAAGTTCCTCGGCCAGTTCGTCGTCGAAACCTTCGATCGAAGCGAGTTCGGCCAGTTCGACATAGGCGACTTCGTCCAGCTCGGCGAAACCTTCGGCGACCAGCAGTTGCGAAAGCGTTTCGTCGACGTCGAGTTCTTCCTCGAACATCTTGGAGCGTTCGGCGAATTCCTTCTGCCGCTTCTCGCTCGCCTCTTCCTCGGTCATGATGTCGATCTGGTGGCCGGTCAGCTGGCTCGCCAGGCGCACGTTCTGGCCGCGGCGGCCGATCGCGAGGCTGAGCTGATCGTCGGGAACGACGACTTCGATCCGGCCTTCGTCCTCGTCGAGAACGACGCGGCTGACGGTCGCGGGCTGGAGGCCGTTGACCACGAAAGTCGCGGTATCTTCCGACCAGGGGATGATGTCGATCTTCTCGCCCTGCAGTTCCTGCACGACGGCCTGAACGCGGCTGCCCTTCATGCCGACGCAGGCGCCGACCGGGTCGATGCTGCTGTCGTGGCTGATCACGCCGATCTTGGCGCGGCTGCCCGGATCGCGGGCGGCGGCCTTGATCTCGATGATGCCATCGTAGATTTCGGGCACTTCCTGCGCGAACAGCTTCTTCATGAATTCGGGATGCGCGCGGCTGAGGAAGATCTGCGGGCCGCGGTTGTTGCGTTCCACCTTGGTGATCAGTGCGCGGACGCGTTCGCCGACACGCGCGGCCTCGCGCGGGATCTGCTGGTCGCGGCGGACAACGCCTTCGGCCCGGCCGAGGTTGACGATCACGTGGCCGAATTCGACCGACTTGATGACACCGGTGATGACTTCGCCCGCGCGGTCCTTGAACTCTTCGTACTGGCGTTCGCGCTCGGCATCGCGAACCTTCTGGAAGATCACCTGCTTGGCGCTCTGCGCGTCGATCCGGCCCAGATCGACCGGAGGCAGCGGATCGACGATGAAGTCGCCCAGCTTGGCTTCGCCATCGAGCTTCTTCGCGGCCTCGAGATCGACCTGCTTGAAGTAGTCTTCGACTTCCTCAACCACTTCGACCACGCGCCACAGGCGCAGGTCGCCGGTCTGCGGGTCCAGCTTGGCGCGAATATCGTTCTCCGCGCCATAGCGGTTGCGCGCGCTCTTCTGGATCGCCTCTTCCATCGCCTCGATCACGATCGACTTGTCGATCATCTTTTCCGAAGCGACCGAGTTCGCAATCGCGAGCAGCTCGGCCTTGTTGGCGGAAATTGCACTGGCCATCAGTCGTCAGCCTTCTCTTCTGTGACTTCGTCGATTTCCTCGGCACCTGTCGTGTCGAGCGGTCGGGTGGCGGCGATCAGTTCGTCGGTAAGGACGAGCTTCGCCGAATGAATTGCTTCCAGCGGCACCGCGATGCGGCCTGCCTTGCGGTCGTCGATCAGGGCCTTGCCGCCCTCGAACCCCGCGATCGGGCCGCGCAGATTGCGATGCCCGTCGATCTTCTCGATCAGCGCGATCTTGCCTTCGTGCCCCGCCCAGTCCGCAAAATCGCTGGGCCGCACCAGCGGGCGGTCGATACCGGGGGAACTGACTTCGAGGTGATAGGCGCCTTCGACCAGCACCTCGCCCCGTTCCTCCAGCTCGTCGAGCTTTTCCGAAACGCGGCGCGACAGTGCGGCGCACTGATCGAGCACGAGCTGCCCGGTCGCCGGGTCTTCCGCCATGACCTGCAATGCCTGCCCGCCGTCGCCGGCTTCCGAGGCGATCATTTTCACGCGCACGAGTTCGAAACCGAGCGCACGCGCTTCGGGTTCGACGATCTCTGCAATGCGCGCCAGGTCGGCCATTCGCTCTCCGTTTGCACGACGTTTGCGACACAGGGGTTCGGTGCCGGCCCCTTGCGGCGCCAGCCCCTCCAGTGTCGCGACAATGTCGGGATGAGTGGCCAGATAGACTTGGCGTCCGGGATTTGCAACCGCATTCGACACTGTCGGGGGGCGGGAAGCCGGGGATTGTTTGACACCGCTTCGCCAAGGTGACAGCATCCGCCCATGATGATCGCGCATTTTCGACATCTCAGGGGACAACTTCTCGCGGGCACCTAGCCCCGGGTCCGGCGCACCTATGCCCCGAGCCCGGGGCGCAGAATCCGTTCTATCCGCACATTTCCTCCACATCTGGCGTGCCCTCCGCATCTGACGTGATTGCACGCCTTTCGAAAGATTCGATCATGACTCGCACGCAGGCCGCGGCGCGGCCTCCCATCACGCTGGCCGAAAACGAAGCCGACATCCTTGCCGATCTCGCATTCGGCATCCGCGAACGGCAGCCAGAAGTAAGCCGCCTGTTGCTGGAAGAAATCGACCGCGCGCACATCTGCCCCGCAGCGGACGTGCCGGCGGACGTGGTGGCGATGGGCTCCACCGTCGAATTCATCGTTCGCGGTACAGGGGAACGCCGCACGATAAGGCTGGTCTATCCCGGCGACGCGGACATTGCCGAAGGGCGCCTGTCGATCCTCACGCCGGTCGGCGCCGGATTGATCGGCCTGCGCGTGGGGCAGACCATCGGCTGGCCCGACCGAAGCGGCGAGGAACGGTTGCTGGCGATCGAAAGCGTCAGCCGCTCTCGTTCCGCTCAGCCAGCCCGTGCTTCTTGATGCAATGGCGCAGCTGATCGTAACTGAGGCCGAGCGCCTTGGCCGTCTGGCGCTGGTTCCAGCGGTTTCTGCCCAGCGCATGTTCGACGATGCGCCGCTCGTGCGCGTCGACCTCGGCCCGCAAGTCGTCGACTGAATCGAGGTCGGGACCCGGCGTCGTCGCGGCCGGCTGCGGCGGCGCCCCCTGCCCTTCGCGCCCGGTCCGGCGGGTCGCGGGCTCGAACGGTTTCCACGGGCTGTCGAACGGGTCGAACTGGACGTGCCCGATCGGATCGTTCCAGCTATCCCAGCGATAGACCGCGCGTTCGACGACATTGCGCAGCTCGCGCACATTGCCGGGCCAGGGGTGGTCTTCCAGCTGGCGCGCGACGTGATCGGCGAAGCCCGGCCAGCCTTCCCAGTGCAGTTCGGCCGCCATGCGACGCCCGAAATATTCGGCCAGCACTTCCACATCGCCTTCGCGCACGCGCAGGGGCGGCAGGGTGATAACCTCGAAGCTGAGCCGGTCGAGCAGGTCGGCGCGAAATTCGCCGCGTTCGGCCAGCGCGGGCAGATCTTCGTTGGTGGCGGCGACGATCCGCACATCGACCCGGACCGGGCGGCTCGAACCGATCCGCGTGACTTCGCCATATTCGACCGCGCGCAGCAGCCTTTCCTGCGCCGCCATCGACAGCGTGCCCAGTTCGTCGAGAAAAAGCGTGCCTTTGTCGGCTTCCTCGAACCTGCCCGCGCGCACTTTGGTAGCGCCGGTGAAGGCTCCGGCCTCGTGACCGAACAGCTCCGCCTCTATCAGGGTTTCGGGCAGCGCGGCGCAGTTCATGGTGACGAGCGGCTCGTCCCACCGGGTGGAAAGGCGATGGAGGCGTTCGGCGATGAGTTCCTTGCCCGTTCCGCGCTCGCCGATCACCAGCACCGGGCGCCGCATCGGCGCGGCACGGCTGGCGCGCTCGACCGCATCGAGAAAGGCCCCGGACTGGCCGATGAACTGGTTATCCCGCTCCACGCCCCAATCTATAGTGATATTCGCCGATAGTTGGCAACAGAAACCAACACCAATATCTGGCAAGTTGCATAACCCGCTAGATTTTCGGCATATTTCTGAACTGGCACGCCCCTTGCTAATTGGTGAACAACACCAATCCAGGGAGGACCCACACAATGTACGACCGCCGCTTCTTCCAGAGCAAGCTTGGACAGGCTTCTATCGCCAGCATCGCCGCGATGGCCCTGTTCGTGGCGCTCAGCGGCCAGATGCAGGCGAGCCCGGCAATGGCCGCGACGATCGGCTGCGAACAGGTTGAGCTGGCGTGAGCAAGCCGACCGATCTCGATACAGGCAAGTTCGACCCGCTTGGGCCGGAGCGCGACACCCCCCAGTCCCCGCGCGCTTCGGCCCATAACCGCCCCTCGCGCCTGGACGAGGAAGTCGAACGCCTGCGGACCAGCCCCACCCCGACGCAGGGCCGCGCCACCGGGCAGCGGCCGACCCAGGGGCGCTCGCACGCCCGGGCCGGCAGCGGCTGGTCGAGCGAATTCAATTTCAACGGAGCACCTTTGATGGGCATTTTCAGCCGTACCCGCGATATCATCGCCGCCAACTTCAACGACATGCTCGACAAGGCCGACGATCCGGCCAAGATGATCCGCATGATCATCCTCGAGATGGAGGAGACGCTGGTCGAAGTCCGCGCCAGTGCCGCGCGCACGATCGCCGACCAGAAGGAGATGCATCGCCACACGGTCAAGCTGGAACGGCTCCAGGCCGACTGGGGCGAGAAGGCCCAGCTCGCGCTCAGCAAGGATCGCGAGGATCTGGCCCGCGCCGCCCTGGTCGAAAGGAAGAAGGCGGCCGACATGGCCGAACAGCTCAAGCAGGAAATCGCCGTGCTCGACGATGCGCTGCGCGCTTACGAGCAAGATATCGCCAAGCTGCAGCATCGCCTGCGCGAAGCCCGCAGCCGCCAGACCGCGATCGCCGCGCGCCTCGAAAGCGCGGAAAACCGCGTCAAGCTGCGCACGCTGATGAGCACCGAACGCACCGACGAGGCATTGAGCCGCTTCGACCAGCTCGAACGGCGGGTCGACTATGCCGAAGGCCGCGCCGATGCCCTCTCGCTGTCCGACGGCAGCGGTCAGCTCTCGCTGTCCGACGAAATCGCCGCGCTCGAAGGGTCGGACAAAGTCGACGAGGAACTGGAAGCCATGAAGCGCGCGCTGGGCAAGAGCGCCGACAGCAAGGAGGATTGATCGATGGAAGAAGTGCTTGCAATCGTTGCGATCTTCATCGCGCTGCCGTGGATCATCCTCCACTACATCACCAAGTGGAAGACTTCGGCCACGATCACCACCGACGACGAGGCCCTGCTGGAAGAACTCTACAGCCTGGCCAAGCGGCTGGACGAGCGGATGGACACGGTCGAACGCCTGGTCGCCGCCGACAACCCCGATTTCAAGTCGCCGCGCCTGATCCACGACCGCGAAATCGACAACGAGAAACTGCGCGAGCTGGACCGCCTGCTCGCCGAGAAGAAGGGAGCCCACCAGTGAACAGCCCGCGCACCACACTCTATCGCGACAAGCAGAATGCCAAATTGATGGGGGTCTGCTCGGGCATTGCGGACTACACCGGGGTCAATGCCCTGTGGGTCCGGCTCGGTTTCCTCGGCCTGACATTCTTCGCCGGCGGCATGACCATCCCGTTCTATTTCCTCGCCGGTATTCTGCTGAACAAGAAGCCGCCGCACCTCTACGTCGACCGGGAGGAACAGCAGTACTGGCAGCGCGTGCGGCAGAGCCCGAAGCGCACGGCCCGCGAAATCCGCGCCCGGATGCGCGACATCGATCGCCGCCTGGCCGACGTCGAGACGTACTACGTCTCGTCCAATCCGCGCCTGACCGCCGAGATCGAGCGGCTGCGCTGAACCGCAACAGGAAAGGGGGAACAGGACAATGGATGTAGCAGTACTGGGAGTGATGATCCCGATCATCGCGCTGATGATCCCGATCGTCGCCATCTGGGCCAAGCACCAGCAGAAGATGGCGGAAATGAACGCGAAATCGACCGCCGAGATGACGGCTGAAAAGGCCGCGCAATACACCGGCCATATCAAGGACCTGGAGGAACGGGTCCGCGTGCTCGAACGGATCGTGACCGACCGCGGTTATGACGTGTCGACCCAGATCGAGGCGCTGCGCGACCAGCATCGGGTGGAAGAACGCGGCACCGGCGTTCCGCTCGACATCGCTCACAAGGAAAACGTGTGATGGACTGGGGCGGCCCGACTTTCGTCATCGCGATCATCGCCGTCAGCACCGCAGGCTGGCTGATCAACAACTGGATCCGGGCGAAGCACGGTTATTCGCTGGAAAACGAATGGGGCGGGATGACCGAGCCATCCGAAAGCGGCGAAACCCGGCGCCTGCGTGAAGAAAACAGCGCGTTGCATGACAAGCTGGACGCCATGCAGGACCGGATGATCGTGCTGGAACGGATCGTCACCGATCGCGGATATTCGTTGAGCGAAGAGATCGAGGCGCTGCGCGACAGACCCGTGCCTGCCAGTAACCCCGCCGACAGCGGGACGCCCCTCAACATCGAACGCCAGGAGCGTGCGTAATGGAACTCGACGTCTTTCTGCCATATCTGGGATGGATCATCCTGGCGGTCTTTCTCCTCGGCGCAGGCGGCATCTTCGCCTCGCTCCATACGACGCGGATGAAGATCAAGAACGGCTATCCGCTGGAAGGGATGTGGGGCCAGTCGCTCAAGCCTTCGAACGAGAAAGCCGTGGCCGAACGGGTCAGCCTGCTGACGCAGGAAAACGCGCAGCTTCGCGCAGAACTCGGTTCGATGAAGGATCGGCTGGGCAATGTCGAACGCATCGTCACCGACAGCGGATATCATCTGACGCAGGAAATCGACCGCCTCCAGAACGAGCCGGAGACACACTGATGGACCGCGCCGTTGGGAAGAGGCTGCCATGAATCTCTGGACCGCTATCGTCGTGATCGTCGCCATCTGGGGCATCGTGCAGATCTTCAGAACGCGGCGCGAGGATCGCCGCGAACGGCGGCGCGGCGGGCATGATCACGCCACTGGCACGCCCCCTGGCGATGCCGAGGCGCGCCGCGAAATCGAGGATCTGCGCGAGCGGATCAAGGTCCTGGAAAAAATCACCGTCGATGGCCGCGAAGCGAAGGCGATCGCCGACGAAATCGAACGATTGAGAGACTAGGAGCGGCGGCGCCATGGCGGTCGCACGCTGAGGGAAAGGAGCAATGCCCATGAGCGAACAGGTTATCATCGCCGCTGCAACGCTCGTCGCGATCGGCATAGTGGCTTTCGCCGCCCTGCACGGCTGGCAGGGGTGGCTGGCGCTCAAGCGGCGCGAGCTGGACCGCACCGGTCACCGCCCGACGCGCGAGATCGAAGGCGGCGCGCAAATGGGCGCGGCGCGGATCGAGATCGCCGACCTGAAGGAACGCATTCGCAAGCTGGAAGCCATCGCCAGCGGCGTGGACCTCTGACACAGGGGCTACATTCCCTCGCAATGCTCGGGGCTGTGCGACAAGGCTCTTTCGTTTTTGCGCCCTCCCCCCTACCTGCGCCCTCATGCGAACCCTCGACGACATCCGTGAAGAATATGAATTTCTCGAAGGCGACGAGCGCTATCGCCTGCTGATCGAGCTGGGGCGCGAGCTGGAGCCGATGCCCGACGCGCTGAAAACCGATGCCACGCTGGTGCGCGGCTGTTCTGCCGCCGTCTGGGTCTATCCCACCGCCGAAGGCGACGCGCTGCATTTCCTGGCCGACAGCAATGCCGCGATCACCAAGGGGATCGTCGCCCTGGTCATCGCCGCCGTGCAGGACCGATCGGCGCGCGAAGTGGCGGACATGGATATCGCCGCCGCGCTGGCCCCGTTCGATCTGAAGAACCAGCTCAGTTCCAACCGCACGCAAGGGGTGCCCAACATGATCGCCCTGGTGCGCGATCACGCCGCGCGTATCGCGGCCGGCTGAAACCGGCGGAACCGCACGCGCTCCAAAGCGCTGTAAAGTAAACGACCCGCGCCGCCTGCCTACTCCGCCACCGCGGGGTGGCGGTGCAGCGGTCCGATACAGTCAGGAGCGCCTTTTATGCCGATTATCATTCTGATCGCGACGATCCTTCTCCCCCCTCTCGGGGTTGCCCTGAAGCATGGGCTGAACCGCGATTTCCTGATAAACCTGATCCTTACGATCATCCTGTTCGTGCCCGGATTGATCCACGCGGTATACGTCAACTACTTGCGCTAGGCCGGCATAAGCAGCCCATTGGGGCAGACCGGCGGCGCCGAACGATTAAGAGGGGGGCCACGGTGCGCCGGATCTATCTCGCCGGGGGGATCGTCGCTGTCGCGCTGGGCGCGCTGGGCGCTTTCCTGCCGCTGATGCCGACCGTCCCGTTCCTGCTGCTCGCGGTCTATTGCTTCGCGCGCAGCAACCCGGAATGGGAACGCCGGATCCTCGATCATCCGCATTGGGGGCCGCAGATCCGCGACTGGCGCGAACGCCGCGCGATCAGCCGCCGCGCGAAGACGATGGCGATCGGGGCGATGACCGTGGGCGCGGTCTTCACCTGGTACACGCTGGGCCACCCGTGGTACTGGATTTCCATTGCCATCCTCCTCGTCTGCGGCAGCTGGATCGCCACCCGGAACGAGTGATCGTGCCGGGGGGGGCCGCGCAACCGCCTGCGCCGCCGCGCCGCGTTTTCCTACACCGGGAAAATCTGCCAGACCGGCTGGCATGACCGCCCGCCGCGCCCTGTTGGATTCGCCGCACCGGCGCCTGCCCCGCTGCGCCCCAGCCGCAATGCAGGCGCCGAAGGTCACACGCGGGGGTGCTGCGAAAGGTCACGGCCGGGGTCGCGGGGCGCAAGGCAAGCTACTGGTTTGCCGGGCGATTTCACAAAAGGTCACGCTTTCGACGCGCGCGCCATGCGTAACACGCCCATGCGACCTTCGGCGCGGGCAATCAGGTGCCGGCGCTGTCGCGCACCACGGCGATCCCCGCCTCGCGCTGGGCCTTCAGCTCCGCCTTCAGGCGGGCCGGGTCGCGCGCGAAAACGAAGCCGAAGCTGACCCCGCCTTCCCTGCCCACGGTCGCATGGTGCAGCTTGTGCGCCTGGACCAGCCGCCGGGCATAGCCGCTGCGCGGAACCCAGCGGAAATAGCGCTGATGGACCAGCCCGTCGTGCACCAGCGTGTAGATCACGCCGTATCCCATGATGCCCAGCCCGATCCACATTGCGGGCGGCCAGGCCCCCTCGCCCATGATCCACGGGCTGCCGAGCGCGAACATCGCAATGCTCATCGCCGCGCCGACGAGGGCGAACAGGTCGTTCCTCTCCAGCACGTTGTCATGCGGTTCGTGATGGTCGCGGTGCCAGGCCCAGCCGAAGCCGTGCATCACGTACTTGTGGCTCGCCCAGGCGACGCCTTCCATCGCGATGATGGTGGCGATTACGATCAGGATGGCTGCGATCACGCTCATGGCGCGATCCCTTATACGCTATTGCTCGCGCGGGAAGAAGAACCGCGCCACCTCTTCGCCGATCCGCGCGGGGCGCAGGGTTTCGGCGTCGATGCAGCACCAGCTCGATTTCACTTCGGCCAGCACTTCTTCCCCCCGGTGGATGACGGTGGAATAGAACGCGCGCGCGCCCTTGATGCTTTCCAGCACGGTGCGCGCGATCACGTCGTCTTCCAGGAAGGCGGGCCGGCGATAAGTGATCTCGTGCTTGAGCGCAACCCACGCCTTGCTCGCCACCTCGTCCGCCGGGGCGATCTTGCGCCAGTGCGCGAGCACGGCATCCTGCACCCAGTTCAGATAGCGGGCGTTGTTGACGTGGCCCATGAAGTCGATGTCTTCGGGGACAACCTTGATCGGAAAGGCAAAGGGTTTTGCTGACATGTGTGTAAGCTATCAGAAAAGCGTTGCGATTGCATTGCAAATCTCATCGCAAAGTGCACCCTCTCGGTTCGACCGCCGGCGAGCCTTGAGCGCGCCCAAGTTTTCCCATCTTGCCGCCTGCGAAGCGGGGGCATAGCCCGGATCGTATGGCAAGCCGCCCCCGCACATTGTACGAGAAGATCTGGGATGCCCACGTCGTCGAAACGCGCGACGATGGCACTGGCCTGATCTTCATAGACCGGCATCTGGTCCACGAAGTCACCAGCCCGCAGGCGTTCGAATCGCTGCGCGCAAGCGGGCGGGCGGTGCGCCGGCCGGATCTGACCCTGGCCGTCCCCGATCACAACGTGCCGACCACGGCGCGGGTCGATGCAGCGGGCAAGCGATTGCCGATCGCCGATCCGCAAAGCGCGGCGCAGCTTGCCGCGCTGGAACGCAATGCGCCCGGTTTCGGCATTCGCCACATCGCCGCGACCGCGCCCGAACAGGGCATCGTCCATGTGGTCGGCCCCGAACAGGCGTTCTCGCTGCCCGGCGCCACGATCGTCTGCGGCGACAGCCATACCGCCGCGCACGGCGGGATCGGCGCGCTCGCCTTCGGGATCGGCACCAGCGAGGTGGAACACGTGCTCGCCACGCAGACCCTGCTGCTGCGCAAGTCGAAGACGATGGAAGTCCGGGTCGAGGGCGCGCTTGGCCCCGGCGTCACGCCCAAGGACCTGATCCTGCACGTGATCGGCGTGATCGGCACCGCGGGCGGGACCGGCCACGTGATCGAATACCGCGGCCGCGTGTTCGAGGAAATGAGCGTCGAAGGCCGCCTGACGGTCTGCAACATGAGCATCGAGGGCGGTGCCCGCGCCGGTCTGATCGCGCCGGACGATGTCACGTTCGACTATCTCGAAGGCCGGCCTTACACGCCGCGCGGCGAGGATTGGGATCGCGCGGTCGCCTGGTGGCGCACGCTGCGGACGGATGAAGGCGCGACGTTCGACAAGTCCGTCGTGATCGATGCCGCCGACGTCGAACCCACGGTGACCTGGGGCACCAGCCCCGAAGATGTGATTGCCATCGGCGGGCGCGTGCCCGCCCCCGACAGCTTCGCCGACCCGTCGAAGCAGGAGGCAGCACGCAAATCGCTCGCCTACATGGGGCTGGAACCTGGCCAGCGAATGGCCGATGTGGCGATCGAGAACGTCTTCATCGGCAGTTGCACCAACAGCCGGATAGAGGATCTGCGCGCCGCCGCCGCGGTCCTGCGCGGCCGGCGCAAGGCACCGGGCGTGAAGTGGGCCATCGTCGTGCCCGGATCGGGCCTGGTCAAGCGCCAGGCCGAAGCCGAGGGGCTGGACAGGGTCTTCACCGATGCGGGCCTCGAATGGCGCGAGCCGGGCTGTTCCGCCTGCCTCGCGATGAACCCCGACAAGGTGCCGGCGGGCGAGCGCTGCGCCAGCACTAGCAACCGCAATTTCGTCGGCCGCCAGGGGCCCGGCGCGCGCACTCATCTGATGAGCCCGGCAATGGCCGCAGCCGCCGCCGTGACCGGGCATCTGACGGACGTGCGCGAACTGGATCGATGAGCGCGCGCAAGGCTGCCTTCGCACCAGTGGCCGCGCCCGATGCGCGGGTGCTGATCCTGGGCAGCCTTCCGGGCGAGGCCTCGCTCGCAGCCCGGCGATACTACGCGCATCCGCAGAACCGGTTCTGGCATCTGGTGGGCAAGGCGATCGGGATCGACCTGCCCGCGCTCGATTACGAGGCCCGGCTCGCCAGGCTCAAGGCGCGGGGCATTGCGCTGTGGGACACGGTCGCCTCCGCCCGGCGGATCGGCAGCGGGGATGCGGCGATCCGGGCGGCGGAACATGCGCCGCTTGCGCAGCTCGTCGCCACCCTTCCCGCCTTGCGCGCGGTGGCCTTCAACGGGCGCAAGTCCGCTGCCATCGGGCGGCCGCAGCTTGCCGGCCATCCAGCGGTGACTTTGCTCGACCTGCCCTCGTCCTCCCCCGCCTACGCCGCCATGCCGCTGGCCGAGAAAGAGCGCCTTTGGGCACGCCTAGCGGATTTCCTCGGGTGACCCCTTGCCAAGATTCCGGCAGCCGCGCATGGAATGGGGCATGACCAAGAAGCTCCCCTCATCGCTGGGCGGAAAGGCCGCCCTTGCCGGTGCCATCGGTTCCGCCGCCATCGCCGCCGCCCTGCTTTACGCATCGAAGCGCAAGGCGAAGAACACGCCGACCCAGCCGGGCCCCATCCCCTCCGGCGAAAAGCCCGAGACGGATTGATGGAGCCAGTTTCGACCATCGAGGGTCGCGCGATCCCGCTCGGCGCCAAGAATGTCGATACGGACGTTATCATTCCCGCTCACTGGCTGAAGACCATTACGCGCGAAGGGCTGGGCCAGGGCGCGTTCGAAACGCTGCGCGCGCAGCCGGGCAACCCGTTCGACGATCCGGATTTCGCCGGCGCCCCGATCCTGATTGCGGGGGACAACTTCGGCTGCGGATCGAGCCGCGAACACGCCGCCTGGGCATTGCTCGACCTCGGCATTCGCGCGGTGATCGCGCCCAGCTTCTCCGACATCTTCGCCGGCAATGCCTTCAAGAACGGCATTCTTGCGGTCGAACTGCCGCAGGATCAGGTCGATCGCCTGCTGGAAGTCGCGCGTACCGATCCGGTGACGCTCGACCTCGAAAACCAGACGGTGACCACGCCGTTCCAGGACCGTTTCGCCTTCGAAATCGACGCCTTTCGCAAGCATTGCCTGCTGGAGGGGCTCGACGAAGTGGGCCTGACGCTGGAACGCGGCGATGCGATCGCCACTTACGAAAAACGCCAGGCACACGAAATGCCCTGGCTCGCAGAACCCAGGGAGAATGCCGCATGAAAGCTCTTCGTACCCACGCCGTCGGAGGACCCGATACGCTGACGCTGGACGAGGTAGAGGTTCCCTCCCCCGGCCCGGGCGAAGTGCTGGTCGACGTCAAGGCCTGCGCGATCAACTTCCCCGACACGCTGATGATCCGCGACCTCTACCAGTTCAAGCCGGAACGGCCCTATGCCCCCGGCGGCGAGATTGCCGGGACCGTCGCCGCGCTGGGCGAAGGCGTGGAAGGCTGGCAGGTCGGCGACCGGGTGCTGGCCGGGATCGGCAATGGCGGCCTGGCGGAACAGGTCTGCGTACAGGCCGGGCGCATGTTCAAGGTGCCCGAAGGCGTGCCGTTCGAAAAGGCCGCCTCGCTGATGATGACTTACGGCACGACCATTCACGGCCTGAAGGATCGCGGCCATATCAAGGAAGGCGACGTTCTCCTGATCCTCGGCGCGGCGGGCGGTGTCGGCCTGTCTGCGATCGAGCTGGGCAAGGCGTTCGGCGCGCGCGTGATCGCTGCCGTGTCGAGCGAGGAGAAGGGCGAAGTCGCACGCAAGGCCGGGGCCGACGACGTGGTGATCTATCCCCGTGGGGAGATGGACAAGGCGGCCAGCAAGGAACTGGCCGGCAAGTTCAAGGCCGCCTGCGGCCCCGAAGGCGCGAACATCGTCTATGACATCGTCGGCGGGCAATATTCGGAACCGGCGCTGCGCGCGATCGCGTGGGAAGGGCGCTTCCTCGTGGTCGGCTTCCCGGCGGGAATCGCGAAGATGCCGCTCAACCTGACCCTGCTGAAATCGTGCGACATCTGCGGCGTGTTCTGGGGCGCCTTCACCGCGCGCGAGCCGGAGCGGTTCCGCGCCCAGGCGAACGAGCTGTTCGATCTTCTGAAGACAGGCAAGATCGACCCGCTGATCTCCGAAACCTTCCCGCTGGAACGCGGCGGGGAAGCGATCGCCAGGCTGGAAAGCCGGCAGGCGGTGGGCAAGCTCGTCGTCACGATGGACTGACGATACGATTGCGCGCTTGCCCCGCGGCGGGCGTGCCTCTATCCCGGCGCCAGGATTCACCCCCTCTCGAGAGGACTGCATGACCGACTTCAAGGATCGCGAGCGCGCGGAAGAAGCCAAGTTCGCGATGGACGGAGAAACCGCCTTCCGGGTGGCCGCACGTCGCAATCGCCTGCTGGGCGAATGGGCTGCCGAACTGATGGGACTGACCGCGGAAGAGGCGGACGCCTACAAGAAAGCGGTCGTCCAGGCCGATTTCGAGGAAGCCGGCGATGAAGACGTGATCCGCAAACTGCTGGGCGATCTGACCGCAGCGGATTGCGATGTCAGCGAAGCCGACATCCGGGCCAAGCTGGATGAAAAGGCGGTCGAAGCCCGTCGCCAGCTGATGAGCGAGAGCTGATTTCACAATGCCGATGTCAGGACCCGAAATCGAAGGAATGATCCGGGCCGCGCTGCCCGGCGCCGAAGTGGTCATGACCGACCTCGCCGGTGATGGAGACCATTGGGCCGCGCGGGTCGTGGCGCCGCAATTCGCGGGCAAGAGCCGGGTTCAGCAGCACAAGATGGTTTACGATGCCCTCGACGGGAAGATGGGCGGCGTGCTCCACGCCTTGCAACTGACAACCGAAGTGCCCACCTGACGTTCACGAAACGATACCCGAACGGAAAGTTTTCATGGCCGATATCAACGAACGCATCACCGACATCGTCGGAAAGCAGGACGTGGTGCTCTTCATGAAGGGCACGCCGTTGTTCCCCCAATGCGGGTTCTCCAGTCGCGCAGTGGCGATCCTCGATCACTGCGGCGTCGCCTTCGAGGGGGTCGACGTCCTTCAGGATATGGAGGTCCGACAGGGCATCAAAGCATTTTCCGACTGGCCCACGATCCCGCAGCTTTATGTGAAGGGCGAGTTCGTCGGCGGCAGCGACATCATGATGGAAATGTTCGAAGCCGGCGAGCTGCAACAGCTCCTGGACGAGAAAGAGGTCGCCAAGGCCTGACACGGCTCGCCCCGTGACTGAGCGAAAATGGCCCGCGCCGGTTTTCCGGTGCGGGCCATTTCGTTTGGGGATCGGGGAGGCGGCGCCGGGAGACTGGGGGTGACGCCGCCTCTAGTCGAAGACCACTTTGGGTTCCCTGAGCACTGCATCTTCCGTGCCAGATCCGAACAGTGACGCAGAACCTGGCGATACGATGGTGAACGCGCCTTAACCCTGCGCTGCAATGTAAGAAATTCCGACAGAAATTGGCGCTTGGCACAGGCCCCTGCGCACTGCACACTGTCGGGGATGAACGATACGCCCAACGGCCCCAACGGCCCCAGCGGCATTGCCGCCGCCACCGTGGTAGTTTTCCGCAAGGGTGCCGAAGGTTCGCCGCCCGAATTGCTGATGGTCACCCGATCCCGGTCGATGAGCTTCGCCGGGGGTGCCGCCGTCTTTCCCGGGGGCCGCGTCGATCAGGCCGACCGTGATCTGGCGAGCGATCTGCCCGACGTCGAAGATGTCGACGAGGCGGCCCATCGCATCGCCGCCATTCGCGAAACCCTGGAAGAAACCGGCCTGGCCATCGGACTGCACGGCCAGATCGACGCCGCCCGGGCACGCGCAGCGCGGGCACTGCTGCTCGAAAGCGGTACTCTCGATCGGGTTCTGAAGGCGACGGGCTGGACGCTCGACCTGTCCGCCGTCGTTCCGTTCGCCCGATGGTATCCGAAGAACGAGCGGCTCCCCCGGGTCTTCGACACGCGGTTCTATCTCGCGGATCTGGGGACGGGCGCCGTGGATGTTGCCGTGGACGAAACCGAAAACACTCGCCTGTTCTGGACCACGGCCCGCGATGCGCTGGCGGCGGCAGACAGAGGCGATCTGACGGTAATCTTCCCCACCCGGCGCAATCTGGAACGATTGGCAAAGTTCGCGGATTTCGACGCTGCCTTGCAGGACTGCGCGGCATTTCCGCAGCAGACGATCACACCGTTTATCGAGCAGCGCGACGGCGCGCGGTGGATCTGTATCCCCGAAAACCTCGGCTATCCGGTCACGGCCGAACTGCTCGAGGGTGTGCAGCGAAGCTAGCTCGGTTCCGTCGCAGACATCTCGGTATTGCTGGGCCAGTGCGGGTTTTCGCTGAGCCCGGCCCCGCGCAGAAAGAAATCGGTTCGCGCAGCAATACGTTCCGCGCCGGGCCGCGCCATCACACCATGGCTGATCGCGTCGGTTTGCATATCGCTGACAATCAGACCCAGGAATATTTCTGCAAGCACATCCGGCCGCCCTTCGAAACGCACCCCGGCTGCGGCCCAGCGTTCGAATACCTCCTCCAGCGCCTTGCGGGTATGCATCGCTGTGGTCTCGAAGAAACGGCGTGCGAAATCGGTATCGTCGATGCTGCGCGCGATGACCATGCGCACCAGCGACAGATCGTCGGGATCGAGGAAACGCTGATATAACAGCGTGGCGAGTTCGCGCAGCGTATCGGCCGGGCATTCGTGACGCGCGGCGACTTCGCGGATCAGGCTTTCGCCGGACACGGCCTTTTCGAACACGACCGCATCGAGCAGCCCCTCCTTGTTCCCGAAGAGCTTGTAGATCGTCGCCAGCGATCCGCCCGCGCTATCGACAATGTGCCCCAGCGTAGTGCGTTCGTATCCCTGTTCGATAAACAGGGCCCGCGCCGCGTCCACAATGGCGCGGCGACGGCGATCGAGGCGGTCGCATTCGAATTCGTAATTCATGCGTCAAGGCTCCACGAATACGGCTTGCATGACAATGGTGTAATGCCTATTACACCTTCGCACCTGCACAAAAGCTGACTGAAAGCCCTCCCCATGAAGCGCATCCTTGCCGGCACGCTTGCCTGCGCCCTCCTCTCCGCGTGTTCCGGTATGGAGGAACCGCCTGCGCCTCAACCGATTCCGGTCAAGACCTTCGTGGTCGCGAATCAGGCGATTCCCAATGTCGTGGAACTGCCCGGCCGGGTCGAACCCGTGCGCGTGGCCGAAGTGCGCGCGCGCGTGACCGGGATCGTCGAGAAGCGGCTGTACGAGGAAGGAACGGACGTTTCGGCCGGTCAGCCACTGTTCCGAATCGATCCGCGCGAACTGCGGGCCGCCCATGCCCAGACGCAGGCCAGCCTGGCCCGCGCGCGGGCAACCGCCGCCAATGCGCGGGCTGTCGTCGACCGTTATCGCCCGCTCGTGGCCGAAAACGCGATCAGCAAGCAGGAATACGACGCCGCACTGGCCGCATCCCGCGAAGCCGATGCAAACGTCGCCCAGATCCGCGCCCAGGTGGAAGCTTCGTCGCTTCAGCTCGGCTATACCACCGTCCGCGCGCCGATCGCCGGGCGTGCTGGCCGCGCGCAGATCACCGAAGGCGCCCTGGTGAACCAGGGCGAAGGCACGCTGCTGACGCGGATCGAGCAGATTTCGCCCGTCTATGTCAGCTTCGCCCAGTCGGCGAGCCAGGTCCTCGCATTGCGGCGCGCCGTGGCCGCGGGCGAAATTGCGCTCGACGAAAACGATCGTATCGAAGTGCGCCTGACCTTCAGCGACGGCACCGAGTATCCGATACCCGGGCACATCGATTTTCTTGCATTCTCGGTCGACGAGCAGACCGGCACGGTCGAACTTCGTGCAGAATTTCCCAATCCATCGGGCCTGCTTCTGCCGGGTGAGTTCGTTCGTGCGAAGATCTTTGCCGGACAGATCAACGAAGGGATCGCGGTCCCGCAGCGGGCAGTGACCCTGGGCGAAAGCGGCGGCACGGTTTTCGTCGTCGACGGCGAAGGCAATGCCGCGCTGCGCCCGGTCAAGCTCGGCTCTATGGTCGATGGTCTCTGGATCATCGAGAGCGGCCTGAAGCCCGGCGACGTCGTGATCGTCAGCAACTTGCAGAAAATTCAGCCGGGCGCTCCGGTGAAGAACACCAGCGCCCCGGTCAAGGACAAGCCTGCGGCTTCGGCCGCCCCGCCGGCCGCCGGCCAGAATCCCGACGCCAAGGCGCGCTGAACCATGGCCCAGTTCTTCATCAATCGCCCGATTTTCGCTTGGGTGGTCGCGCTCGGCATCCTGCTTGCCGGTCTGATCGCACTGCGCGCGCTGCCGATCGAACAGTATCCCGAGGTGGCCCCGCCCTCCCTCGCGATCAATGTGATCTATCCCGGCGCGGATGCCGAAACGCTGGAAGAAAACGTCACCCAGGTGATCGAACAGCAGCTCAACGGTGTGGAGGGTTTCCTCTACATGTCATCGTCGAGCCAGTCGAACGGCACGGCGACGATCACGATCACGTTCGAAGCCGGGACCGATATCGACATCGCCCAGACCGAAGTGCAGAACCGCCTTTCGACGGTAGAGGCGCGCCTGCCCGAGGAAGTGCGCCGACAGGGCATCACCGTCCGCCAGGCGGATGACACCTTCCTGATGATCGTTGCGCTGACTTCGGAAAGCGGCACGCTCGACAGCACCGATCTGGGCAATATCGCCACCAATCAGGTGATCGACGAGCTGCGGCGGGTCCCCGGCGTTGGCGATGTCATGCTGTTCGGTTCCGGCTATGCCATGCGCATCTGGCTCGATCCCGATGCGCTGGCGTCGTACAATCTCTCGCCCAGCGCCGTTCTTGCCGCGATCCGCGAACAGAACAGCCAGACGGCCGGCGGCGCCATCGGCGCTCAGCCGATCATGGACGGGCAGCAGATCAACGCCACGATCTCCACCGAAGGGCGCTTCACCACGCCGGAAGAGTTCGAGAACATCATCCTGCGCGCCAATACCGGCGCAGCGGTCGTCCGTCTGGGCGAGGTCGCGCGGGTAGAACTGGGCGCGCAGACTTACGCCAGCTCGACCGAACTCAATGGCAAACCGATGGCCGGCATGGCCGTGCAGCTCGGCACCGGCGCCAACGCGCTCGAGGCGGCTCGCGGCGTGAAGGAACGCCTGGCCGAACTGGACCCGACGCTTCCCGGCGACGCCACCTGGTCGATCCCCTACGATACGACGCCGTTCGTCGAGGCCTCGATCGAAGAAGTCGCCAAGACCCTTGTCGAGGCGATGATCCTGGTCTTCCTGGTCATGTTCCTGTTCCTGCAGAACTGGCGCGCGACCCTGATTCCGACGCTGGTCGTGCCGATCGCGCTCGCCGGGGCGTGCCTCGGCCTGTGGCTGCTGGGTTTTTCGATCAACGTGCTGTCGCTGTTCGGCATGGTGCTGGCGATCGGCATTCTGGTCGACGACGCGATCGTGGTGATCGAAAACGTCGAACGGATTATGCGCGAGGAAGGCCTCCCCCCGCTGGAGGCGACGCGCAAGGCCATGGGGCAGATCACCGGCGCGATCATCGGCATCACGCTGGTGCTGATTGCCGTGTTCGTCCCGATGGCGTTCTTCCCCGGATCGACGGGCGGAATCTATCGTCAGTTCTCGGTCACGCTGGCGATCGCGATCTTCTTTTCCGCATTGCTCGCTCTTTCGCTTACGCCTGCGCTGTGCGCGACATTCCTGAAGCCGATGTCGCACGACGACGATGCCCAATCGGCGGAGGATGACGATCGGGAACTGCCGCCCGGCTGGCGCGGCCACCTCGAACGGGCGCGCCGCGCGCTCGCGAAGTTCTTCGGCCGTTTCAACCGTTGGTTCGCCCGGATGACGGAGAAGTACGGTCGGGCCAATGACAGGATTCTGTCGAAGCCGATGCGCGCTTTCGCGATATTCCTTGCCCTGGCAGCGGTTACCGTCCTGCTGTTCATGCGCCTCCCCAGCGCCTTCCTGCCGACGGAGGATCAGGGCTATCTGATCACCGCGGTTCAGGCGCCCCCGGGCGCGACGCAGGAACGCACCGACGAAGCGCTGAAACCCGTCACCGATTTCTGGCTCGGTCGGGAAGAAGTGCAGAACCACGTGGTCGTGCGCGGCTTCAGCTTCTTCGGCCAGGGTCAGAACAACGCGATAATGTTCTCCAGCTTCAAGCCGTGGGACGAGCGTACCGCGCCCGGAAGCAGCGCCGAAGCAATGCTGGGCCAAGCGATGGGTACGTTCATGCAGAACGACGGCGCGATGGCCTTCGTCATCCAGCCGCCATCCATCCAATCGCTGGGTACCGCCAGCGGCTTCACCCTGAAACTGCAGGATCGCGGCGGATTGGGACGCGAAGCGCTGACGGCGGCGCGCGATCAGCTGCTCGGCATGGCATCGCAGAGCTCGATGATCGCCAACCTGCGACCTGAAGACCAGGGCCCGAGCCCAGAGCTGGAAGTGAACATCGACCGGGTGCAGGCACGCGCACTGGGGCTGTCGCTGGACGATGTAAACGCGGCACTCTCGATCACGTTCGGCTCGGCATATGCCAACGACTTCAACCGCGACGGGCGCGTGCTGCAGGTTCTGGTCCAGGCCGATGCTCGCTATCGCATGCAGCCGGACGACGTGCTGTCGCTGCGCATCCCGAACCAGCAGGGCGAACTCGTGCCGTTCAGCGCCTTTGCCGAAGTGGAATGGTCTGCCGGGCCGGCCAGCCTGTCGCGCTACAACGGCTATCCCGCGATGACGCTTTCCGGGATGGCGGCGCCCGGCGAATCCTCCGGCGCCGCGCTGGAGGAAATGGAACGGCTCGCCAGCCAGTTGCCTCAGGGAATTGGCTACGAGTGGACCGGCATTTCGTTCGAGGAAAAGCAGGCCGGCGGCCAGATTGGCCTGTTGCTCGGCCTTTCCGTTGTGATCGTGTTCCTGGTCCTGGCCGCATTGTACGAAAGTTGGGCGGTACCGCTGGCGATCCTGCTGATCGTTCCCATGGGCGTGCTCGGCGCGGTGCTGTTTTCCATGGCGCGGGGCCTGTCGGCCGACATCTACTTCAACGTCGGCCTGATCACGATCATCGGTCTCGCGGCCAAGAACGCAATTCTCATCGCCGAATTCGCAATTGAAGAGGAAGCACGCGGCAAGCGCCGGATCGATGCGGTAAAGGCGGCAGCGCGACTGCGTCTGCGCCCGATCATCATGACCTCGCTCGCCTTCACAATGGGCATGGTTCCCCTGGCGCTCGCGAGCGGAGCCGGCGCGGCCAGCCGGATCGCGGTGGGCACCGGGGTTATGGGCGGAATGATTGCGGCGACGGTGCTGGGCATATTCCTGATCCCGATGCTCTATCTGCTCATCCGGCGGAATATCAGCCGCAAGCAACCGGTCGCCGCCGGACAGGTCGACGATGTGCCTGCCGCCGCGACCGGGGAGGAGCCTGCCCGATGAAACGCCTGATCGCTTTGACAGTGCTGCCCGCGGCGCTTGCGGGCTGCACCAGCCTCGCCCCTGAACATTCGCGCCCGGAACTGCCGGTCGCGCCGGAGTACGACACCGCACTGCGCCCGGATGGCACCGTGGTCGCCTCGCAGCTTTCCTATCGCGAATGGTTTGCCGATCCCCGGCTTCGGACACTGGTCGCGACCGCGCTGGAGAACAACCGCGACCTTGTGGCCGCAACCGCCAGGATAGAGCAGGCACGTGCGCGCTATCGTATCGAAGACAGCCGCCGGTTGCCTACTGCCGTAGCCGACGCCAGCGGCACGCGTGCACGCCAGAGCGTCACGACCGGCGCGGGGGGCCCTGCCGTTCCCGTCACCGGCAATCGGTTCCAGATCGGCGTCGGCGTCAGCGCGTTCGAACTCGATTTCTGGGGCCGCGTCGCCAATCTCAGCGACGCCGCGCGGGCGGAATACCTTGCGACGATCGCCGCACAGCGCGCGTTCTATCTTTCGCTGATTGCCGACACCGCCAACACCTATTTCGAGATCGTCGAAACCGAAGAACAGATTGCCCTGGCCGAAGCGACCACAGAGAGCCGGCGCGAAGGCTTGCGTATCGCGAAGCTCCGGCTCGATTCCGGCGTGACGTCGGCGCTTCCCTATCGTCAGGCCGAAACGCTTCTGACGCAGGCGGAACAGCAACTGGCGGCCGAGCGCCTGGCGCTGGCGCAATTGCGCAATCAATTGCTCGTTCTGGTTGGCGGAAGGGAGCCCGCCGCGCTCCCGCAAGGCATACCCCTTGCGGCTCAGACGAACGGGCACCAGTTGGCCGCCGGCATGCCATCCGATCTGCTGCTGGTACGCCCGGACATAGTCGCCGCGGAAGAACGCCTGCGCGCAGCGCGCGCCAACATCGGCGCCGCCCGGGCCGCCTTCTTCCCGACCATCTCGCTGACCGGGAGCACGGGCTTCGCTTCAGGCAGCCTCGATAATCTGTTCGATTCCGATGGTTTCGGGTGGAGCTTTGGCCCGTCGATCAGCCTTCCGATCTTCGACTGGGGGGCACGCGAGGCGAACCTCGATCTGGCGCGCGCACTGGAGGTAGAGGAAGTCGCCAATTACGACCGCACCGTGCAAACGGCCTTCCGCGAAGTGTCCGACGCGCTCGCCGGGCGCCGTTATCTGGCGGAACAGGTCGAAACGCTCGAACGCGCCGTGGTGGCGCAGGAACGCATCGCACGGATAGCGCGCCTGCGGTATCGCGAAGGGGTCGCGGACTATCTCGAAGTCCTCGATGCCGAACGCAACCTGTTCACTGCCCAGCAGCAGCTCCTGGCCACCCGGCGCGGCGCCCTGCAAAACCAGGCCACGTTGTTTGTCGCACTTGGTGGTGGGTTCGAGCGCAGCGAAGATCCGTCTTAAGCCGCTTCTTCATCCAGCCTCTGCCTGACGGCGGCGAGATCCCGCTCGAACAGCCGCGTCTGCTCCGCCGCCGCATCGCCTTCCAGCCTCAGCAGGTAGGATGGGTGCGCGGTGATCCACAGCTCGGTGCCATCTTCCAGGATCATCGGCTCGCCCCGCACCTTGGAGATGCTGACCGATCTGCCGAGAATCGCCCGGGCGGCGCTGGCGCCCAGGGCCAGAATGACCCGCGGCTTTACAATCGCGCGTTCGGTCTCCAGCCACCAGCGGCAGGTATCGATCTCTTTCGCGCCCGGCGTCTGGTGAATGCGCCGCTTGCCGCGGGCCCTATGCTTGAAGTGCTTCACAGCATTGGTGAGATAGGCCTTGTCTCGCGGAATGGCCGCCTTTTCGAGATGCCTGTCCAGCAACTGACCGGCAGGCCCCACAAAGGGCCGTCGTTCACGCTCTTCCCGATCGCCGGGCTGTTCGCCGACGATCATCAACGCAGGCTCGATCGGCCCCTCGCCCATCACCGACCGACTTTCGCTGCAACCGATTGCGCATTTTCGACACGCTTCGATTGCGGCGCCGATGCCTTCGAGAGTTTGCGGCCGTTCCTCGAAAATCGGTGCCCCTGCTGCAATCATCTGCGCTTCGCGCTTCTGCGCGCCAGCCACGAGAGCGGGAATGATGGTCGCTTCGGGCAGGTTCTTCCAGTACTTGCGCGGCATTTCGCTGGTCATGGCCTTGATCTTGAGCCGCGCCGGATTGAAGATCGAGGCATAGTAGGCACGCCACAGATCCTCGACCGAATCCCCTTGCGGTGCGTCTTCTCTTCGCGCGGGCGGCCCAAACGTCAAAGCATCGCCGTCCCAATGCAGACATCCGCGGGGCGTCAGGATCGACCACGCCATGCTCGCGAAACGTCGTTGAAAGAACCCGGCATTGGCGCGCACTATGTGATGTTCCGGCTCGAACCATGCGACATAGCGTCCCGCGTCTGTATCACGATCCGCGGGGACACGCCGAAACCGGACGAACGCATGCATCTTGTGGCTGTCCCGCCGGACCGCCTTATCCAGTTCTTCCAGCAGGCGGACATCCCTGTCGGTGCGGTCTTCCATCAGCCGGCCATTCGCCTGCAGACGCCAGAGCAACCGATAGAGAAGGGAAAACCGCCGAGGGTCGGAGTGAAGCGCAGCGTTCTTCGCCAGTTGGAGAAAGCGCCTGTTGGCCCGAATTTCAGGGCCCGGCGATGATGGCGCGGGCAGCGCGCTGCCACCCGCGAACAAGTCGGCGGTCGCGCCCGCTTCGGTCCAGACGACTGCCTCAGGCGCTATCGCCTGTTGCATCAGCGCTCGCGCTCTATCCCGCCAGAATGCGAAATCGTCCGGTTGGGGCAGCACGACCGTATAGCTGGGGCCGGATGATGCATTGGCGGCCGTCATGCCGGAAACAGCTCCATCTGCTCGTGCCGGGGGGCCACCAGGGATCGCAAGTCGCCGCGATCGATCAATCGCGTGGGGCGCCAGTCGGCGGCGCAGATGAAAGGGCGCACTTTCGCTATCGACACGGTGAGACGCGCGACATCTTCCAGCCGCAGCGACTTGTGTCGCCGCGCCGCGACAATCCGGTTGACTGCGGTCACTCCGAGGCCCGGAACGCGATACAGCATTTCGCGAGGCGCACGGTTCACATCGAGCGGAAACGTCTCACGGAATTTGAGGGCCCATGCCAGCTTGGGATCCATATCCAGCGGCAGATTGCCATGGCTATCGGTCGCTGCGACCACCTCGCTCGCCCGGTAGCCATAGAACCGGATCAGCCAGTCCGACTGGTATAGCCGATGTTCGCGAACGAGCGGCGGCCGCTTGAGCGGCAGCACGGCGCTGGAATCGGGAATCGGGCTGAACGCGGAATAATACACCCGCCGCAGGCCGAACTTGCCATAGAGCCGGTTCGCCCGGTTCACGATATCCGCATCGCTCGCCTGGTCAGCACCCACGATCATCTGCGTCGATTGACCGGCCGGTGCGAAACGGGGGGCGTACTTGAAACGGGTGCGGGCATCCCTGGCATCCAGAATGTCAGCCCTGGTCCTGCCCATCGCGCCCTCGATCTGGCGCGCATTCTTGTCCGGCGCCAGGCGGGTCAATCCGCGGTCGGTGGGCAGTTCGACGTTGATCGAAACCCGGTCGGCATAGAAGCCTGCCCGATGGACCAGCTCCGCATCGGCCTCGGGTATTGTCTTGAGGTGGATATAACCCCTGAAATCATGATCTTCGCGCAAGATTCGGGCGGATTCGATCAATTGTTCCATTGTTCGGTCGGCGCTTTTCACGATGCCCGAAGACAGGAACAGACCCTCGATATAGTTCCTCCGGTAGAAGCTGATCGTCAGATCGGCCACTTCCTGCGGTGTGAACCGCGCCCGCCGCACGTTGCTGCTCTTCCGGTTGATGCAGTAATGGCAATCGAAGATGCAGTGGTTGGTCAGAAGGATCTTGAGCAACGAAATGCATCGGCCATCGGGGGCATAAGCGTGGCAGATCCCCATACCCTCGGTCGACCCGATGCCCTTGCCGCCCAGAGAATTGCGTTTAGCGGTGCCCGAAGAAGCGCAGGACGCGTCGTATTTCGCCGCATCCGCTAGAATCGCAAGCCTTTCCAGGATCGAGTTTTTCGACATATGTTCGCCATATGTTCCAATAAAAACCCTGTCGAGGTTTATCCGGCAAGTTGACAAAGATCAGTTGTCCCCGCCCCGGATCGATACTCGATACAATCGGGAAAATGGCGCGCCCGGCAGGACTCGAACCTGCTGCCTCAAGATTAGAAGTCTCGCGCTCTATCCAGATGAGCTACGGGCGCGCGCGGGGCGAGCCATAGCGTGCTTTTCCGGCCGCGCAAATCGGGTTAGGCAGCCTTATGGCCGACACTCCGCAGCGCATCGACACCGGCGGCGAGACCCCGCCCGCGTTCCGCTATTACGATCTGATCATGGCGGCGTTCGTCGCCATCCTGCTGCTTTCCAACATCATCGGTGCATCCAAACCATCGTACATCACACTGCCCGGCGGCACCGAATGGTCGTTCGGCGCCGGCGTGCTGTTCTTCCCGATCAGCTACATCATCGGTGACGTTCTGACGGAAGTTTACGGCTACGCCCGCGCCCGCCGGGTGATCTGGACCGGCTTTGCGGCACTGGCGTTTATGGCGCTGATGGCCTGGGTCGTGGTCGCCCTGCCGCCCGCAGCCGGATGGCCGGGGCAAGAGGCTTACGAATTCGTGTTCGGCAATTCGTGGCGCATCGTCCTCGCGTCAATGGTGGCATTCTGGGCGGGGGAATTCGCCAACAGTTTCGTGCTCGCGAAGATGAAAGTCTGGACCGGTGGCAAGGCGCTGTGGACGCGGACGATCGGATCGACAGTGGTGGGACAGGGGCTGGACAGTCTGATCTTCTACCCGCTCGCCTTCTGGGGCCTGGCCGGTTGGCCGGTCGAACTGTTGTGGCAGGTCGTGCTGTCGCAATGGCTGATCAAGACGGCGTGGGAAGCGTTGCTGACCCCGGTGACTTATCTCGCGGTCGGCGCGCTCAAGCGGCGCGAAGGCATTGACATCTACGATACCGGAACGGACTTCTCGCCCTTCGCTTCCGCCCAGCGGCCCCGATAGAGCGGGTGAAAGAAAGAAGGGCCGGACGCATGGCCCGGCCCTTCTCCTCCTCCTCCCGAGCGGATGGTGATCAGAACCGCGCGCCGACGGCGATGCCGTAACGCCGCGGGTCCAGGGTGAAGATATTGGTGAAATTCCCCGACGAAGCATCCGTCACATAAAGGCCGGTTGTGGAATCGCTGTCGAAGATGTTCTGAACGAAACCGCGCACGAACCAGCCCTGATCGGCACCGTTCAACTGGATCTGCGCATTGGCCTGAACGAACGGTTCGATCCGGTTGACGCTGCCGTTGAAGACATTGCCATACTGGGTGCCCGTCATCGCCACATCGAAACGCGGCACCAGCGACATGCCGTTGGCGAACTCCGCCGCGTATTGAACGCCGATGGAGGCCTTGAATTCAGGCGCTTGCGGAAGCCTGTTACCACGCAGGTTCACTTCAACGCCGGGGCTGAGCACTCCTACGGGCCCAAAGCTATCCAGCAGCGGCTGAAGCGGAGCAAGTGCAGGGTTGAACTCGCTGATATCCCCCGCCGCACCCGCAGCCAAGGCGGAGCATATTCCGAACGCGCCATTGGAGGCAATTTGACCGTCGGCCGGAAACGGCGCTGGCCCCTGCAGACCAAGCGGGCTGTTAACCGCAGCAACGAAAGCGTTGGCCCCCGCCCCGGTCACCGCACACAGCGATCCGTTGGAAATGTCCTTGATAATCACCGCATCCGGATCTCCCCCGCCCGGATCGCGCGGGTTGGAGAAGAACTGATCCCCGGCCACCTTCGTATTGAGGTAGCTGAGGTTCATGTTGATCGTCCACTGCGGCGATGGGCGGAGAATCGATTCGAACTCAAGGCCCCAGATATCGGCGTCGATCGTATCGTTCACCGATGTCCGCGCAACGATCCGGCTGAGCTGCAGGTCCTTGTACTTGTAATAAAATGCAGTGAGATTGGCCTGCAACGTACCATTGAGGAACGTGTTTTTCGAACCGATCTCGAACGCGTCGATCTGTTCGGAGCCAAAGCTCTCGCTGACGTCGAAGACGGGCGACAGCGGCGGATTGATCCCCCCTGATTTGTACCCGCGCGAGTATGACGCGTAGATCTTGTTGTCCCGCGAGATTTCGAAATCGAGCACCGCACGGCCGGTGATCTCGTCGAACGAAACCTCGCGGTGTTGCACCAGCTGATTTCCGTCCAGGCCAGGATCGGCATCGAAACCCGCCGCATAAGGTGAATCGAACGGATCGCCATCATTGGAAAAGGGGTTGAGGAAGTTTGCAAACGTTGTGCGCGCGGTCACCGTCTTGCTGTCGTCGTTGTAACGCAAACCCGCAGTGAAGCTGAGGCGATCGGTGATATCGTAATAGAGTTCGCCGAAAATGCCGAAGCTCTTCAGTTTGAAATGCTGCGTGTTGTTCCGGTACATCGACGTGGCGAGATACGAAGGATCGATACCGCCGCCCATCGCGGAAAACGTCCCCAGTATCGCGGCCGCATAATCGAGACCGAACGCATTTACGTAGTAGCTGTTTTCGGACACTTCGGATTCGGCGTAGATGCCGCCGACCAGGAAGTTGAGCGGCCCGTCGAAATCGCTGCTCAGGATCAGTTCGCCCGACCATGCTTTCTGATCCTGGTTCGACCGGTCGTATGACAGCGGAACCTCGCCGCAGATCGCATTCCCTTCGAACGCGCCCTGGTTGCCCATGTCGTTATCCGACGTGCACAGCGGCCCGTTGGGGCCGCCCGGGATAAGGGCATCGGCAATCGGCGCGAAATAGGCCGACGACCCCGGGAAGATCACGTCGTTGGCGGCGAAAAATGCCAACTGGTTGAGCGCTGCGGCATATCCAGTGCGATCGAGCACGCCGAGGTTGTAGTCCTGCCGCGAGTCGACCGACGTTTCCTGATAGAGCCCGGTCAGCGAGACAGTCATGGCCCCGAGACGCTGTTCCAGATGTGCCTGGAACTGCATTTCGTCGGCAAAGTATTCGGGCGTCACCGGCGTGTTGACGACCCGCACGTCGTCCGGTTCGTCGAAATTGGCGAAACCATCCGGCGCGTAGAGGCTGCCGAGGCCGAAGCCCGCGGGAAGCCCCTGAATCGCAAACAGTTCATCCGAACTCAGCACCGATGCCAAGGTAGAATTGGCGTTGGTGCTGTCGAAATCGCGCCGGGCATTCAGGCATCCGAGCACCCCGGTTGGATCGCGTTGGCAGGTCTGTTTCTGAATCCGCAGGCGATTGTCGTTTTCGCGGAAGTAATACCCCATCAGGTCAATCGTCGTATCGGGGCCCGGTTCGAAGCGGACCGAACCGCGCACCGCATACATGTCGCGATCGTCAATCCGCGAACCGTCATAGAGATTGCGGGTATATCCGTCGCGATTGAGGTAGAAACCCGCCACGCGCAGGCCCAGCACTTCGCCAATGGGCAGGTTGATCATGCCCTTGGCCTTGATGCTTTCGTAATTGCCGTATTCCAGTTCCGCCGCCGCGCCGAAGCCGGACAGGTCCGGCTTGGCAGTTACGACGTTGACCACGCCCGAAGTGGCGTTGCGGCCAAACAGCGTCCCCTGCGGGCCGCGCAGTACCTCCACCCGTTCGAGGTCGAAGTATTCGGTTTCGAACAGCCGCGTGCCGAAAAGCGGTGAACCGTTGGTGTGGATCGCGGTGGCGCTGTCGCACGTCACCCCGACGCACAGATCGCCGATCCCGCGAATGGTGAAACTCGACGAAGTGAAGTTGCTCTTGGTGAACGAGACGTTCGGCAGGGTTAACTGCAGGTCGCTCGCGTTTTCGATCTGCTGCGCTTCCAGCGCTTCGGCAGTGAACGCGCTGACGGCGATCGGGACTTCCTGCAGGCTTTGATCCTGCCTTTGTGCGGTCACCACGATCACCGGGCCACCGGTCGCGACCGGGCTCACGCCTGTATCGGTTTCCTGCGCGGTAACGGGAAATGCGAGCCCGCCGGCACAAATGCCGGCAAGCAGGGTTGCCTTCACCCTCATTCGTCCTCTCCTCGTGTCCAGTCGTCTGTTGCGACTTAAACTGTGAGGAAAGTATTTCATAACCTGCATGTTTGGCAATAGGGTTACCTATCTGGTCACCTTTGCATTGCAGAAATTTCCGCATACGATTGCGTTGCAGCGTTTCGAAAACTGTGCATTCCCCTACGTCAATTGGATGCAGGCGGCACTTCCCGATGCGGCGGATTTATTTGGGGGGTGCTCTCTTCAATTGGCCTGCCGAGGCCAAAAAGCAGCGAAATCGCCGTCAGACGAGCGAAGATGTATTGGCGATCTGCGCAATGCCGCGCTTCCCGTCGCTGCCCCGGCCAAGCTGAACAATGACGTCGATAACCGAAGCGGCATAGGCAATCGTATCGCTACGCGTCAGGCCAATGCCCGTTTGCATGACCATCAGCGCCAGCTGTTCCAGCGCGCCGCGCAGGCTATTGGCGTGGATGGTCGAAAAGCTACCGGGGTGCCCGGTGTTGATGGCGCGCAGGAAACTGACGCTTTCGGCGCCGCGCAATTCACCCAGCACGACCCGATCGGGGCGAAGGCGCAACGCGGCCTGCAACAGCTCGTTGGCGGTAACCTTGGCCTCGCCCAGTTCGCCCTTCACCGCGACCAGGCCGACACCGTTTTCACCGGGCAGCTTCAATTCCGGCGTATCCTCGACCAGAACCACCCGCTGGTCGCGCGGAATTTCGCCCAACATGGCGTTGAGGAATGTCGTCTTGCCGGTGCTGGTGCCGCCGGAAATCAGGATAGTGCGCCGCTGGCGGATCGCCTCGCGCAAATAGACGATCGGTTCCGCCTGAGGATCGGGCATCGGGGGCGAGGCGGCCTCGGCAAGCGGGCCGGTGTCATAGGCATCGAGCGGCAGGTCGAGCCGGCGATGGCGACGGATCGCCATCGCCCAGTGCCGCCGCGCCGCCGGAGGGCCGCAGAATTGCACGCGCGCGCCGTCGGGCAGCGTCGCGCCGAGCAGCGGGTGTTCGCGGTTGATGCCCTGATGGCTGACCCGGGCCACCTGCTCCGCAAGGCGCTGGACCAGCCTGTCGTCGATATGCGGCGTTTCCACGCGCTGCATTCCGGGCGAGGCGGCATCTTCGATCCACACTTCGCCCGGCCGGTTGACGAGGATTTCCGTCACCGTATCGCGGTCCAGCCACTCGCGGAACGGGGCGAGATAGGCGTCGAGATAGACGCTGCGTTCTCCGCCGCCATCCGTCCTGAGCGAGTGGATATCTGCCGCCATCGCGCCTGCCCTTACCTGACCGCCGCGACCTGGCTGAAATCGAGATCGCGCGCGGTGAAGACGCGGATCGGTTCGCCCTGACGCACCCGAATGGTCGGGCCGATCTGGCTATCCTGCTGCGCCGCCACGCTGGCGGCGGACTGGCCCGCTCCGCCCAGTACGACCGATGCGCCGCCCGATCCGATTGCCGACAGCCCGCCGACGACCGAAAGCAGCAGGGCCGAACCGAAACGCTGGAAGAAGCGGCTGTCGACTTCGCCCTGAAGCCCGGTCGTACCGTCGAACCCGATCGCGGGGGATGCGAGGTTGACCGAGGCGCCATCGGGCCGGATCAGGCGGGTCCAGATGACATAGGCCCGCTTCTGGCCGCCCTGCACGCCGGATTGATACTGTCCGATCAGCCTGCTGCTGCGCGGCACCAGCACTCGCGTCCCGTCAAAACTGCGGACATCCTGGCTGACCACGGCGCGCACGAAACCGGGGACATTGGTGTCGATCGCGGTTTCGAGCACGGCCGGTATCAGCGTGCCCTGGGTCACGGTCGTCCGCGGATTCACCATTGCCTTCGCCTGCGCGGGCGCACCGCCCACGCCGCCGATGCGACTGGCGAAATCGGAAGCGGAATTGCTCGTCGCACCCGATGCCCCTTCGCCCGCGACGGGAGCCGCAGGGCCGGCGGCGGCGGATGGAAGAGCGCTGGAATCGAACACCACCGTCGGGCTGGCATAAGGGTTGCCCATCGGCGCGGCCGATGCGCCGGGATTGGCGGCGAGAACCGGCGCCGGGGCCGGGTCGGGCTGCGGAGCAGGTGCAGTGGGTGCCGGTGCAGCGGCGTCTTCTGCAGGCTGCGGACTGGTCGGCTGCACCGGAGCGGGGGCAGGTTGCTGCCCGCCGACACCTTCCGGTTCGGCCATGCGCGTCGAATCCATTCCGATGAAGGTTGCCGCCCCCAGCAAGGCGACGATGGCGACGCCCGCCACGAGCCCGAGCGAATCCGATTTGCCCTTGCGCTGCGTGACGGCAGGAAAGGCATTGCGGCTGGCAAGGTCTATGACTTCGGCCGATTCCTGCTCGCGCGGATCGACGTCGTTCGCGGCACCGCCCTGCTTGCGGGCGGGCAGTCGCATGGCGAGGCGCATCACCTGTTCTCCCTTGCCTGAGCCAGCGCGGCCTGGCCGCGCGACGTTTCGGGCCGTACCGGCCCGGTGTTGGTCAAAATTGCACTGTCATTGCCCGAGCGCAGCACGATTTCGCGCGGAACCCCGTCGACGACGATCGTATCGCCGCGCACGGTGAAGTTGACCGGCCCCTCCGTCCCCTCGTGGTCCTTGACCAGAATGGCCGGGACCGAGCGACCGGCAGGCCATGTCAGGAAAGTCGCATTGCCATCGTCATACGTCCGTTCGGGCAAGAGGCCCCGATCGCCCTGCCCGTCCCACGCGAAGTTGAGTTCCGCCGGGTCGACGACGGCATAAGGATCGCTCGCCGCCGCCATCTCGACCGCGTTCGGACCCTGGGCCAACATCGGTTCTTCGTCCTCCGGCTCTTCGGGATAGGTGAAGCGCAGGACGTAAAGCGGATTGGCCCGTGGGCTGGCCACCAGATCGAACAGATATGTATGCTTGTTCGTTACCACCGTCATATTGGTCTTGGCGGTCGGCGAAAGCGGCTTGATAAACAACAGGTTCGCACGCTTGTTGGGCGTGACCTGCCAGGCTTCGGAATCGCCGATGGCGACATTTTCGATCAATTCGTCTTCGCCGAACTGGATCGTGGCCTGGACTTTGGTCCGGCCTTCGATCGTCACCACTCGCGCGGGATCGTATAGCTGTTCGACCAGACGGGAATCCTGCGCCAGCACGGGCGAGGAAGCCAGTACTGCGAGAGCGAGCGCGGATAGGGCCACGCGGTTCATTTCGACTTCTCCGAAGTTCTTTTCTGCGGTGCGCGGAAACGACTGCCGATTCCGCTCGTGCGCGACTGCGACGGGCTGAGCGGCTGCACCTGCGCATTGCCCGACGATGTGACGACCCGCGTTTCGCGCGTCGCGATGGAGGACGGCCCGGTATCGTTGGCGGCGACGGTCGCGGGCACTGCGGCGACTGCCACGCGCCGTGCGGACGAGTGCGAGACTGCCGCCGGAGCCACCTGCCGTGCAGCCGGTGCCGACGACTGCGCCGGCGCGGCTGTGGCCGCGCGTTCGCCCCGTTCTGGTGCGTCCTGCTGTGCCAGGCCAAATACCTTCCAGCCGGCCACCATGGTGCCTGCGACCTTGATCACCATGATCATCAGCGCAACATGCACCGCACCGATCAGGAAGAAGGCCATCGCGGCCTGCGGCTCGACCTGGCCCGGGCTGGCCGAGAGCGTGGCGAGGATAGGCACGGCCAGTTCCAGCATCACACCGCCGCCGAGCACTGCGAACAATGGGGTCAGCGCCAGCATGACGACACCCTTCAACCAGCCGGTGAACAGGCCGCGAGTGCCGTTGAACAGCGCCATGACGACGAAGATCGGGCCCAGCGCGACCAGCACCGCCAGCCCGATCCGCGCCGTCACCAGTACACCGACAGTGCCCAGAAGGAACAGCATCGCCCCCATCCACAGAATACCCGCGGGCGAAAAGGCGCCAATGTCCTCCTGCCCCTCGGTCGCCTGCTGCACGGCGATGAACACGACGTCGATCTTCTGCGCGAACACCTCGGTCGCCGAACCGTCGGAGCCCGCCAGAACGGTGGCGAGCCAGTCCGGCGCGCCGATCGCCAGGTTCCACACCACGCTTTGATAAGCGACCCAGCTGGTGGCGAACGTCACCACCAGACCCAAAGTGATCATCCGCGGCGTAAGCGACCTTACGCCCAGGTTCGTGCGCCCCATCAGCAGCGCGATGGCGAACAGCGCCACGAACAGCGTCAGGGCGATCGTCAGGACGGAAGTCAGCGCTCCGCCCGGCGCGAACAGCCGGCCGAATGCCTGCGCCGTGAACTCGCCGGCAGTACAGTCCACCGCGCGCAACGCAGCGGCGACCCCATTGCCGGCTTCCGCGGCGGCGCTCTGGCAGGCAGCGCTCATTCGGCAGCGAGGCGGAAGGGTATGTCCCCTTGCGCCATCTCGTCGTCTGTCGCCTCATTGCCGCCGGGCCAGCCGTGCCCGGTAAGGGCCGGATACCACTCCGCCGGATCGTCCCCGACCGCGGCCCGCAACAGGTCGAGCCGCCGGACCGAGCTTTCGCGTCCCGAAAGGATCGTCAGCACTTCCGGCGCGCCCGAAAGATCGAGCCGTACGACCACACTCGCGTCAGGCTGGCGCACCAGGAAGCACCGGCTGTGGGCAGGCAAGCTGCGGATCAGGGCGAGTTCGTGACTGGTCAGGCCAAACCCGTCGCAATAATCCTCCGCCCGTGCGCGCGAATTGGGCATGAACACCATTGTCGCGGTCTGCTCCACCAATGCGGTGGAAATGCGGCTCTCCAGCGCGTCGCGCGCGCTCTGGGTCGCGAACCCGACCAGTGCGTTGCGTTTGCGGAGCGTCTTGAGCCAGTCGCGAATACGCGCGGCAAAGACCGGATCGTCGAGCGCCTTCCAGCCCTCGTCGATCAGGATCATGGTCGGCTTGCCGTCCAGCCGCTCCTCGATCCGGTGGAAGAGGTACATCATCACGGGCGTGCGCAGCTTGGGATTTTCAAGCAGCGCGGTCATGTCGAAGCCGAGCACTCGGTTGGTCAGATCCAGCCGGTCATCGGCATTGTCGAACAGCCAGCCGTGCTCCCCTTCCCCGATCCAGGCCGAAAGCCGGTCGGCGAGATCGCCCGCCTCGGGGCGCCGCGCGCCCGAGAGCAATTCCCTGAAATGGCGCAACCGGCGCAGCGATGGATCGTTGCCGTATGCCGCATCGACCGCCTGGCTGATCGTTGCCAGTTCTTCCGGCCCTTCGCCTTTCAGCAGAACGCCCAGCCAGTCGCGCAGAAAGGCCCGATTTACGGGCGTATCGGGCAATGCAAGGGGGTTGAACCCGGTCGGTTCGCCGGCGTTGATCCGGTCGTAACGACCACCGATCCCGCGAATGAAAAGCTCGCCCCCGCGATCCTTGTCGAACAGGATCGTGCGCGGTTTGAATTTCTGCGCCTGGGCAGCGAGGAAGTTCATCACCACCGTCTTGCCCGAGCCCGAGGGTCCGATGACCGAAAAATTGCCCAGGTCGCCGCTGTGAAAGTTGAAGAAGAACGGCGTAGAGCTGGTGGTCTGGAGCAGCGTCACCGCTTCGCCCCAGTGGTTGCCCTGCGCCTGGCCCAGCGCCATCCCGTGGAGCGACCCGAAGCCGGCCATATTGGCCGAAGAGATCATCGCCCGGCGCACGATATACTGTTCGTTCCCGGGGAACTGGGCCCAGAACGCCGGTTCGAGGTTGGTATCCTCGCGCACGGCGATCGCTCCGGTATCGGCCAGGGCCGCCGCGCATGACGCGGTCGCCTCGTCCAGTCGGGCAAGATCGCGTTCGCGCACCAGCACCGTGAGATGATGGTCACCGAACCCGACCGCTCCGTTGCCGAGGGCGTCGCGTGCGGCCAGCATGTCGGCGCGTTCCGCCGCAGCCTCTTCGTCCGCCGAACGCAGGCGGCGCAGGGCAAGATCCATTCGCTCACGCGCGGTTTGCCGTTCGGTCGGCGCATAGCTTTCCGACACGACCATTTCGCACGGCAGCCGCAGCAGGGAATCCAGCAGGCCGGGAGAAGTGGCGTCGGGATATTCCTTGAGGCTCAGCATTGCGGCGAAGTCCGGCGCGCCCGATCCGCGCAGTTCCATCGCATCGAGGCCAAAACTGGCGCGGCGATAAGGAAGCATCTGGCCGATATCGGTGTCTTCGCCAGGTCGGCGCACCGGCCGCATCTCGCCGTTATAGAGCGCGCTCAACAGTTCGAGCAGTTCGTTATTGGCCTTGCCCTCGGACCCTTCATAATCGCCGAGCACAGCCGCACCGTAAGCCTGCAGCGCCGCGACAAGCCCGGTTACTGCGGCCTTGAGTGCCCGGACATCCTTGGGATCGGCCTCGATCTCCTTGCGTCCCTTGCGGTTCCACATCTTGGCCGCACGTTCGGCAAGGCCAGCCTTGCCGCGCGCCGGCCGCCGGATGAGCGTGACGAACTGGTCGTTGACGAACAGCGCCCCCGATCCCAGCCGTTCCTTCCACCGCGCGTCGATGTGCTGGCTGAGGGGATCGTCGAATTCGGCATCCAGCTCGACCTCGACCCGCCGCCGGACCACATGATGATACATGACGAACCGCGCATCGAGCGTGGACCGCAGAACAACCTCGCGCGTGGCGGCGTGGGCATTCAGCGCATCGCTGTCCTCGGTTTCGAACAGAAGGCCCGGGACCTGGAGCGCCGTCATGACCGATCCGTCGCGCAGCAGGGCCGTGCTCTCGTCGATCAGGCGGGCATAGGGCAGGCGGTCGCCGGCGCGGGCTTCCTTCGCGCTCCAGGCGGCAGCTCCGATCCAATTGCTCATAATCGTATCGACCCCTTTCAGGTCATCACGCCGCGTAGCTGTTGCAGCCCCAGCGTTTGAAATTCTTCACGCGCGGGCACTTGCTGACCTTCGTGATCCAAAGATCGAACACGCGCGGTTCACGCAGGCAGGCGAAATAGCCAACCCCGTGGATCACCAGTGCGGCGGGCAAGGCGAGGAAGCTGCCCGTGATCAGGAACAGCTCCGTCGTCACCGCCGCGTTGATGATGAAATAATTGTACGTCACCCCCGCGAACATCTGCGGCCGGGTGAGCGCGCGATGGACGGGATGGCGGACGAGATGTTCCACATCAGCCCCCGGCGGCCTGCTGGATGCCGGCAACGATCGAAGCTGCGCCAAACAGAATGAAGCACCCGATGATGACCGTGGCCCCGAAACGCCAGTTCATCCGCCCCGTGAGCATCAGAAACCCGACCGCGGCGACCGCCATCACGGCGACGGCGGTGGCGACATTGCCCAGCAGCGTCCCCTGAAGCCAGCCGAGCGCGGCAACGATCGGGCCGGACCCTTGCGGATCGGCCACCTGCTGCGCCAGCGCAGCGGTAGGGCTCAGAAACAGGGGCAGAGCAGCAAGACGGGTAAACGATCGCATTGAGTATCAATCCTCGCGGGAATGGTTGGAAAGGCGGCCCATGATCGCCGCCACGTAGTTTTTCGTTTCGCGGATATTGGGGATACCGCGGGCCCGCTCGACCCGGCCCGGCCCGGCGTTATACGCCGCCAGCGCCTTTTCCAGGTCGCCATCGAAACGATCGATCTGCGCACGCAGATACCGCGCGCCGCCTTCGAGGTTGGCGAAAGGATCGCCGGGGTCGACCCCCAGCTCGCGCGCGGTCCCCGGCATGAGCTGGGCAAGGCCCCGCGCACCTACCGGTGACACCGCGTCGGGCCGCCAGCGGCTTTCCTGCCACACCAGGGCTTCTATCAATGCGGGGCTGAGATCGAACCGGCGAGCCAGCTCGTGAACCTTGGCGGCATAAGTGCTGGGGATCGCCGCGGAATGCCGCGCCGGATCGGCCACTGCACGGGTAGGCAAGGGGTAATCAGCCGCAAGCTCGACCAGCTCGGCCCCATCATTGGCGACAATCTGCGTTGGATCGACGGAATCGGCAGCGCTCGGCGCGCCGGCAATCCAGCGCGCACCCTTGCCTGCATCGATTTCCATGACGTCGGCCCGAACCGGGCTCGCCGTCCACGCTAGACATGCCGCAATGGCGAGCAGTGGCGACCGCTTGAGAATCATCGAACCCTCCGTCCATCTGCATTGCGCACCGTACATGACAGGTTGGTGACAGCAAGTTGGATAGAATCAGGCATCTACGTCATGCTTGCCTGCGAATGGCGGCAATGCGTGCAGCTTACCTGAAAAGAGGCGGACGAGCCACTGAGGCGTTTTTCACGTATCCTTCGGCGCGGAAGCGGGACCTTCCGCGCCGTTGAAGTATCAGCGCATGGTAACCCGGCTCGCGTTCGAAGGAGCGAACTCGCCGCGCTCAAGCATCCGCAATGCCCGGCGGGCAAGATCGCGGGAATCGATCCAGTCCCCACCGGCAACTTCGAGGCGCAGAGCCGTTTCGCTGCGGGCAGCCGAACGGAACAGATCGCGCGCTTCCTGCTCGCGCCCTGCCCGCGCATAGGCAATACCAAGGTTGATCAACCGCGCAGGATCGTCTGCCTCCGTGTCGCTCGCCTCTTCCAGCACCGCGATCGCCGCCTGATTACGATTTGCGACAAGCTCATCGTAAGCCACGTCGGTCGAGGCTCCGGCCTGCGTCGTCAGGACCAGACCTACGATCATAGAACCAATAGCCATTATCTCTCTCCACTTTCGACTAACAGGAGGGAGAATGCGCGTGGCCCGTGCGCACTGCAACTAAAATGTCATACTGTCATTATTCTGTAACTGTTGGCGCGATGCCCGATGATTTTGCCATACTTGACATATTGTAGTCGTATGGTTGTCGTTTAATATAAACACCCTCCTTGCAAAGAAAGTGTCACGCCACGGTCCTACTCGGCAGATCGCGATCTCGAATTCGCGACCAATCGATTCTCGGTTTTTTGAGGGGACCGCTCGCTGTGAAAACCATTCAACGTTCTATCGTTCTCGGCTGCGGCCTGGCCATCCTGGCCGGCTGCGGTGCCGACGAGATTTCTTCGCCGGGCACTGGCGGCAATGTGATCATCAATCCGCCCGCAACGCCCCCGCCGCCTCCGCCGCCCCCCCCGCCGCCGCCCGCGACCGTTTCGCCGGCCGCAGGCTGCCCGACGATCGCCGACCCGCAGGGTCTGCTCGACGGCGGCACGATCAGCGGCCCGACCGGCGAATACCGCATCTGCGAACTGCCCGAGCGCTTCAACGCGTCCTCGACCCTGCCCTATGTCGAAGGGCTCCTGTACTTCATGGACGGCCGCGTGGACGTCGGCACCGATGGCGGCCCGACCGCTTCCAACGCTGATACGGACGTGACCCTGACGATCGAACCGGGCGCCATGTTCTACGCCACGGGTTCCTCGTTCCTGATGGTCAACCGCGGCAACCAGATCAATGCGGTCGGCACCGAGGACATGCCGATCATCTTTACCAGCCGCGACAACGTGCTGGGGATCAACGGTGAGAACTCGTCCGGCCAGTGGGGCGGCGTTGTTCTTGCTGGACGCGCTCCGATTACCGATTGTTCAGGCCCCAACACCACGCCGGGCACCGTGAACTGCGAGCGCCAGGTCGAAGGTGCCACAGACACTGCGCTGTACGGCGGTGCTACCGACAATGACAGCTCGGGCACTATGAGCTACGTGCAGATCCGCTATTCGGGCTTCGTCCTTTCGGGTAACAACGAACTGCAATCGCTGACCACCGGCGGCACGGGCACCGGCACCGAGCTGAGCCACATCATGAGCTACAACAGCTCCGACGACGGTGTGGAATTCTTCGGCGGCCACGTGAACCTGAAGAACCTGATCGTGGTCGGGGCGGAAGACGACGCGCTCGACACCGACACCGGCGTAAAGGCGAACATGCAGTACGTGATCGCGATCAGCCGCGCCAACGCCGGCGACACAATCATCGAAGCGGATTCGACCAACACCAATATCGAGAACACGCCGCGTCAGAACACGCAGATCTCGAACGCGACGTTCATCTATAACGGCGCCGTTCGCGACCAGGCGATCCGCATTCGCGGTGGTGCTGACTATGCGATCGTAAACTCGGTGCTGGTCGACGCGACCGGTTCCACCCCGTGCATCCGCATCGACGACACCGAAACCACCCGTGCGGCCAATGGCGGTCTCGACGATGTCGGCCCGCCGGTGTTCAATTCGTTCGTAATGGATTGCGCCACCGGGTTCCGCAACGGCAGCAACGGCGTTTCGGCGGCTGACGCCCAGGCGATCTACGATGCCGGCACGAACAACAACGCCGGTTTCACCAGCACCCTGGCGATGACTTTCGTCAACGGAGCCAACGAAAGCGGCGTGACGGCGTTCGACCCGACCGCGCTGTCGAGCTTCTTCGACAACGCCAACTACATCGGCGCGGTGCGCGACGATGCCGACACCTGGTACGCGGGCTGGACCTGCAACTCGGCGACGGCGAACTTCGGGACCAACACCGGAGATTGCACCTCGCTGCCGATCTACTGATCGGGCGATGAAGGGGGGAGGTGCCTCGCTTTTCGGCGGGCCGCCTCCCCACCCATTTTCGGGCCCTGTGCCCGCCGCACGTTTTTCGGACTTCTAGACGAAGGGGGCTTCCCATCATGTCCACCGGCAAGCAGTTGGCGGGGCTGCTTTTGCTCACCACCGCTCTCACTTTCCCTGGTGCCGCTCTGGCGCAAGGCACCGTTGGCTCTCCCGATACGGGCGCCGACGCAGCTTCTGCATCAGAGAACGAGGCGGAGCCGGCCGACCAGGCCGGCGACGTCGAAAGGCCCGCGGACGAAGCGGAGATATCCATTCCCGGCGGTGGCGGCGAGATCATCGTCACGGGCCGCCGCACGCGCGACGTAACGCGCAGCTCGACCCAAGTCGTTTCGGTGCTCACCAGCGAACAGATCGCGCGCACCGGCGAAGGCGACATTGCGGGCGCCCTGGGCCGCGTGACCGGCCTTTCGGTACAGGGACAGGGCTTCGTGTATGTTCGCGGCCTGGGCGATCGCTATTCGCTCGCGCTGCTGAACGGGATGCCGCTCCCCAGCCCGCAGCCCCTGAGCCGCGTGGTACCGCTGGACCTCTTCCCGACCGACGTGGTCGCGTCCAGCTTCGTTCAGAAGACGTATTCCGCCAATTTCCCCGGCGAGTTCGGCGGCGGTGTCATCAACCTGACGACGCGCGCCATTCCCGATGAGAGCTTCATCAAGATCAGCGCCGGCATAAGCGGCGACGAGCAAACCACCTTTTCGACCGGAAACGACTACTACGGTTCCGATTTCGACTGGTTCGGGTTCGATGACGGCACCCGCGATACCCCGCCCGCCCTGCGCGATTTCTTCGCCAGCGGTCTGCGGATGAGCGATCTGGAGGTCGATCAGCAAGCGATCGCGAAACAGCTCGGCAATCCGAACCTGGTGGTGACGCAGAAGGTCGAAGAACTTCCGGTGAACTGGTCGGCAGGCCTCACCGCCGGCACGTCCTTCCCGATCTTCGGCGATGGGCAGTTCGGCGTCGTCGCCACCGCCGGCATCAGCAACAAGTGGCGCAACCGCTCGATCATCTCGCAGACCGCGATCAACACAGACCTCGACCTCAGCACCGATTTCCGCGATTTCGTGACCGACAACCGGATGCTGGTGAACGGACTGCTCGGCTTCGGGCTCGAAGTGGACGACCATCGCATCCGCTGGACCAACCTCTATATTCGCGACTCGTTGAAGCAGACGCGGCATTCGCTCGGCGACGATCTTCTCGATGGCGATACCCAGTTCATCCAGGATACCGCCTGGTACGAACGGCAGCTGCTCGACAGCCAGCTGGTCGCCGAATTGAAGTTCGGCGATCTCGATGTCGACTTGCGCGGCGGATACGCGGAGACGCGCCGTGAAGCGCCCTATGAATACAGCTTCACGTATGTCCGCACGAACAACGAGAACGACCCGCTGGGCGATCTGTTCATCAACTCGCTCGACCGGCAGCGGGGCAGCGCTTCGGTCGCGTTCTCCCAACTCAAGGAAGAACTGTGGTACGGCGGGATCGACGTCGGGTACGCCCTGACCGACTGGCTGCGCCTTACCGCGGGCTACGCCTATACCGATACCGATCGCTACTCCGAGCGCAGGGAATTCCTGTTCGATGCGGATTCCGGGTTCGAAGACGCCGTCGGCGCACTCCGCCCCGATCTTCTCCTCGGCGATGCGATCATCGATTACTACGACATCGGTCTGATCGAGAGCACGCAATCCGATCCAGCATTTGCGGCCGGGCTCGAAATTCATGCCGGATATGTGCAGACGCGCTTCAATCCGATCCAGGGTCTGACGCTCGATCTGGGCGTCAGGTACGAAGAGGCGACACAGCAGGTCAATCCGGTAGAAGTCTTTGCCGCGCCGACGAACTCGGGCAGTTCGACGCTGCTCGAAAACGATTACTATCTGCCGGCCGGCACGCTGACGTGGGAACTGACCGATTCGCTTCAGGCGCGGGTCAGCGCCTCGAAGACCATCGCCCGCCCGCAGTTTCGTGAGTTGATCTTCCAGACATATTACGACCCGGAAACCGGACGCCAGTTCAACGGCAATCCGTTCCTGATCGACAGCGAGCTGACGAACTACGAAGGGCGGCTCGAATACTACTTCGGCCAGGGCAACCGCGTTTCGATCGCCGGGTTCTACAAGGAAATCGAGAACCCAATCGAAATCTACTCATCGTTCTCCGACAACGTTCAGGTGGCCAGCTTCGCCAATGCGCCAAGCGCCACCCTGGCCGGGGCGGAGCTGGAGTTTCAGTACAACTACGACCTGCTCGATTGGGGTGGCTGGTTCGAAACCAAGCGGATCGTGACGGTGGCGAACTACACCTATACCGACTCCCAGATCGACGTTGCGCCAGACGACGTGACGCTGATCTTCCCGGGCGGCGAACGACCGGCGACAGACTATTTCCGCGACGGCGTGCCGCTGACGGGCCAGTCGGATCACCTGCTCAACCTCCAGTTCGGACTGGAAGATCTGGACCGACTGCAGCAGTTCACCATGCTGTTTTCCTACGCCAGCGAGCGGGTCACTGCCCGCGGCACCAGCTCGCTTCCCGATATCGTGGAAGATCCGGGGCTGCGGGTGGATTTCGTCTATCGGCAGGAACTGGACCTGTTCCGCGTTCCCGTCGAACTCAAGCTGGAAGCGCGCAATATCTTCGGGCGCGACCACTACGAATTCCAGTCCAACGGGACCAACCGCATCGAAATCAATACATACGAAGTCGGCCAGAGTTTCGCGCTGTCGCTATCGACCGAATTCTGACCCCGAGCCACTGGCCATCAAACGGAAAGGCCGCCCTCGTCGGGGCGGCCTTTTCATTTGCAGCGGTGCAGTAGATTCAGACGACGTCGTAAACGTAGCCCAGCGATCGAACGGTGCGCAGCGGACTGTCCGCGCCCGCCGTGCGGAGCGCGCGGCGCAAGCGGCCGACCCACACGTCGACAGTCCGCTCGTCGATCGGCGGTTCCAGTTTGCCCAGCCCCGCAATCAGTTCGGCCCGTGACAGAACCTGGTTGGGGTTTTCGGCGAAGAAGCGCAGCAGGCGAAATTCGTTGGGCCGCAACTGGATCGGGCGCCCGGCCCAGCGAGCTTGCAGCGCAGCCATGTCGATCGCCAGTTCCCCGACTTCCAGCCGCTGCGCCGAATGGCGTCGCTGCTGATGCGATTGCAGGGCCAGCACACGATCCAGCACGGTACGGCGATCCAGCGGACCAATCATGTAATCGTCCGCCCCCGCCCGCAACGCGCGTCGCCGATCGTCGATATCGTCGTTTTCGAGCACCATCGTGACATGCGCATCGGCCGTGCGAGCATCGGCGCGAAGGCGACGACACATCTCCAGCCCGGCAAGATCGTCCATCACCCAGTCGATGAAGGCCCACATCGGACCTTCCAGAAGCTGGCGCGGCCCGTCGGGATACAGCCGCGCGAACACGAAGCGTGTCCCGTCGTGCTCCAGTTCCTCGATCGTGTCGGCAATGTCAGCCGTTAGAAATATGTTGATGACGCCCACGCCCGGCTGTCCCCTTTGTTCGGGGATGAAGTGCCGCGCTCTTATGACGGGTTGGTGACATAACCTTGTCGTTTCACGCCGCCACGGCCGAATTGTCGCGATCTGCGGTCGCAAGCGATCCACAACCCGAAAACCACCCCGAAATCGCCACGCCCTCACATTGTGATGTGTCGATACACTTGCAGAATCACATCGTGATGTGTATCTCACCCGGCATGTCGGACCTAAGCGCAAAAACGATCAAGCAGAAGATCCAGGATCTGGTGTCTTCAGGGAACATGTCTCGCGCAGGTATCGCGCGTGCGGCTGGGCTGCACGCCAATACCCTGCGCGATTGCGGGGAGGAAGGCTGGAATCCGACTTCCGAAACGCTCGACAAGCTGGCCACCTTTCTCCGCGAAAACGATGACCGGCCGGTTCTGGCAACGATCGAGGAGATTATCGACGAAGCGCGCAATGGGCGCATGTTCGTGCTGGTCGACGATGAGGATCGCGAGAACGAAGGCGATCTGGTCATCCCCGCGCAGATGACCACCCCGGCGGCGATCAACTTCATGGCCAGCCACGGCAAGGGCCTGATCTGCCTTTCGCTCGATCGCAAGCGGGTCGAGCGGCTCGGGCTGGAACCGATGAGCCGGAACAATCGCGAATCGATGCAGACCGCCTTCACCGTGTCGATCGAGGCGCGCGAAGGCGTGACGACCGGCATTTCCGCCGCTGACCGGGCGCGCACGATCGCCGTGGCTATCGACGCCGGCAAGGGGCCGGAAGACATTGTCAGCCCCGGCCACGTGTTCCCGCTGGTCGCGCGCGATGGCGGGGTTCTGGTCCGGGCCGGCCATACCGAAGCCGCAGTGGATATTTCGCGCCTCGCCGGGCTCAATCCGTCGGGCGTGATCTGCGAGATCATGAACGAAGACGGCACTATGGCGCGAATGGACGACCTGATCGCCTTCGCCCGCCGCCACGACCTGAAGATCGGGACCATCCGCGATCTCATCGCCTATCGCCTGCGAAACGATCATCTGGTGGAACAGGTCAGCGAAAGCACGCTGCAATCCGATTATGGCGGCGAATGGCGCGCGATGACCTATCGCAGCAAGGTTTCCGGCGCGACCCACGTCGTGCTGCAGAAGGGGCATGTCGATCCCGAGCAGCCGACGCTGGTGCGGATGCACGCGATTTCGATCTTCGACGACGTTTTGGGCCAGTCGGGCGTGCGCAAGCGCCAGCTGCAACGCTCCATGGCGGCAATCGGGGAGCGCGGTTCGGGCCTGATCGTGGTCATCATGCCCGACCGGCCGGAAATGCTGCAGGCCGAAATCGGCCGCCACCCCCACCCTGACGGCGAACTGCGCGATTACGGCATCGGCGCACAGATCCTGGTCGATCGCGGGGTGAGCGAGATGGTCCTGATGTCCGATAGCGAGCGGACGGTCGTGGGCCTCGAAGGATATGGCCTGAAGGTCGTCGGGCGCGAACCGATCCCCGATTGAACCGTCACGGGTGCCCCGGGCCGTCGACAGGCCCGGGGCGCCCGCGCGATCACATCGAACGCGCGATCAGCATTTTCATGATCTCGTTCGACCCGCCGAATATCCGCGTAACCCGGCTGTCGCGGAACATCTTCGCGATCGGATATTCGTTGATATAGCCCCAGCCGCCGTGGAGCTGGAGGCACTTGTCCACCACTTCGCCCTGCAGCTCGGTCAGCCAGTACTTGGCGATGGAGGCGGTCGTCACGTCCAGTTCGCCGCGCAGCAGCTTGGCGATGCAATCGTTCAGGAAGACCTTGGCCGCCGTGCCGCGCGCCTTGAGATCGGCGAGAACGAACTGCGTGTTCTGGAAGTCCCAGATCGTCTGGCCGAAGGCCTTGCGCTGTTTGACGTATTCGACTGTGGTATCGAGCGCCTTTTCGATCGTGCTCATCGCGCCGACCGCGATCACCAGCCGTTCCTGTGGCAGTTCGCCCATCAGCTGGTAGAACCCGCGCCCTTCCTGGCCGCCCAGCACGTTGTCGGCCGGCACGTGGACATCGTCGAAGAACAGCTCGCTGGTGTCGGCGGCGTCCATGCCTACCTTGTCCAGCTTCTTGCCCCGACGGAACCCCTCCGCCCCTTCGGTTTCGAGGCACATGAGGCTGATGCCCTTGGCCCGCTCGTTCGGATCGGTCTTGGCGACGACGACGATGAAGTTCGCCAGTTGCCCGCTGGAAATGAACGTCTTGGCCCCGTTGATCCGGTATCCGTTGCCATCCTTGACCGCGGTGGTGGCCACGTTCTGCAGATCGGAGCCGACGCCCGGCTCCGTCATCGCGATCGCGCTGATCAATTCGCCCGAAACGAGCCGCGGCAGCCAGCGCTTCTTCTGCTCCTCCGTCCCGTGGCGGACGATATAGGGCAGGATGATGACATTGTGCAGCGAGCTGGCGAAGCCATCGACTTCCTTTGCCGCCTGCTGGTCGAGGACGACCAGATCGTGGCGAAAATCGCCGCCGTGGCCGCCGTATTCTTCCGGCACGGTCATGCCCAGCAGACCGGCCGCGCCGGCTTCCTGCCAGAACTCGCGGTCAACCTGGCCATTCTCGCGCCAGCTTTCGACCCGCTTGGCCGGGGCGTGCTGTTCGAAGAATTTGCCGACCGCATCGCGGAACACGGCGATCTCCTCGTCCTGCATGAATTCCGGATCGGGAACGTCGATAACGGGCATTGGGGATTCTCCTCTCGAAACAGTCAGGCGACGGTGCCGCTGTCGCGCAGGCCAGCGATCTCCCCGGCATCGAGGCCGAGCGATTGCAGGATCGCGTCGCTGTCGTCGCCCGGCAGGGGCGCGGGCGGCGGGGTGGCAGGGGCTGTTTGCGAATAGCGCGGCGCGGGCGCGGGCTGGATATCGCCGCCAACCTCAACGAACGCTTGGCGCGCAAGGTTATGCGGGTGGCGTGCCGCCTCGCTCATGCTCAGGACGGGGGCGTAGCACACGTCGGTATGTTCCATCAGCGCGTCCCACTCGTCGCGCGTCTTGGTCTTGAACAGCGCGGCCAGCTTGTCCTTCAGCGCGCCCCAGCGCGCGCGGTCGTGCTGGGCATCGAATTCGGCATCGTTCTCCAGTCCGGCGATCCGGCGCAGTTCGGCGTAGAACTGCGGCTCGATACTGCCGATCGAAACGAACTTCCCGTCGCGCGTTTCGTACGTGTCGTAGAAGTGCGCCCCGGTATCGAGCATGTTGGCACCCAGGTCTTCCGACCAGACGCCCATGTTCTTCATCCCGTGGATCATCGCCATCAGCACTGCGGTGCCATCGGTCATCGCCGCATCGATAACCTGCCCTTCCCCGCCGCGCGCGACATTGAGCAGGGCGGCCACCATGCCGAAAGCCAGCATCATCCCGCCGCCGCCGAAATCGCCGACCATGTTGATCGGCGGGGTCGGCTTTTCCCCTGCCCGGCCGAAATGGGCCAGCGCACCGGCCAGCGCGATGTAATTGATGTCGTGCCCGGCATAGGGGGCGTAGGGGCCCGTCTGGCCCCAGCCGGTCATCCGGCCATAGACGAGCTTCGGATTGTCGCCCAGCAGCTCGTCCGGCCCCAGCCCCAGCCGCTCCATCACGCCGGGGCGGAACCCTTCGATCAACCCGTCCACACTGGCGCAGAGGCGCCGCGCAAGGGCGACGCCCTCCGCGCTTTTCAGGTCGATCGCGATCGACCTGCGCCCGCGCGCCAGCACGTCCTTGCTCGTCACCGGTTGCGAACCGCCGCGCGATCCGCTCGCGCGGTCGATCCGGATCACTTCGGCGCCGTGGTCGGCCAGCATCATGCCGCAGAACGGCCCGGGGCCGATGCCTGCGAATTCCACGATGCGCAGCCCGTTCAGCGGGCCGGCCATCCTACTTGCCCTTCCAGTTCGGCTTGCGCTTCTCGGCAAAGGCGGCGGCGCCTTCGCGTGCATCCTCGCTGACGAAGACCGGGCCGATCAGCGCGCCCTGCCGATCATAGCGTTCGTCCATCGGCCAGGCCCGCGATTCGCGCACGATCTGCTTCGAAACGCGCACCGCGAGCGGGCCGTTGGCCGCGATCCGGGCCGCGAGATCGAGCGCGGCGTCGAGCGCGCTGCCATCGGCCACGCGGTTGATCAGCCCCAGTTCGTAAGCCCGTGCGGCGTCGATGAAATCGCCGGTCAGGGCCAGTTCCATCGCGATCCGTTCGGGAATCTGGTCGGGCAGCATCATGACCCCGCCGGCGGCCGCGACCAGCCCGCGCTTCACCTCGGGAATGCCAAACTGCGCCCCGGCGCTGGCGACCACCAGGTCGCAGGCGATCATCAGTTCCAGCCCGCCGGCCAGCGCATAACCTTCGACCGCGGCGATCAGCGGCTTCTTGGGCGGAGCCTGGACGACGCCGCCGAAGCCGCGCCCTTCGATCATCGGCGATTCCCCGCGCAGGAAACCCTTCAGATCCATGCCGGAACAGAACGTGCCGCCCGCCCCCGTCAGCACGCCGACCCGCAAGTCGTCCTCCGCATCCAGCCGGTCCATCGCCGCGGCGATCCCTTCGGCCGCGGCCTTGTTCATCGCGTTCTTCGCATCGGGCCGGTTGATGGTGACGATCAGCACACCGTCGCGCACCTCCGTCAGGATCTCATCGCTCATCCTCTCACTCCATTTCTTATCGAAACTGTTCTTGCGCCCTTGCTGACCAAGCCTTACGCATACGTCAACCCGATTCCGAAAAGAGATGGAGAGATCGCGACCATGCCAGAGGCCTATATCATCGATGCGGTGCGCACGCCGCGGGGCGTCGGCAAGGTGGGCAAGGGCGCGCTGGCGCACATGCATCCTCAGCATCTGGCCGCCACTGTGCTGAGCGCGATCGCCCAGCGCAATGCGCTCGACACGAAAGACGTCGACGACGTGATCTGGTCCACCAGCACGCAGAAGGGCAAGCAGGGCGGCGATCTGGGCCGCATGGCCGCGCTCGACGCGGGGTATGACGTCACCAGTTCGGGCATGACGCTCGACCGGTTCTGCGGGGGCGGGATCACCAGCGTTAACCTCGCTGCGGCACAAGTGATGAGCGGCATGGCCGATCTGGTCGTTGCCGGCGGGACCGAGATGATGAGCTATACCGCATCCTCCATGCAGGAAGAGATGCAGGCGGGCCTGATGCCGCTGGGCATGGGTTCGGGCAACGAACGCCTGCAGCAGGTCCATCCGCAGAGCCACCAGGGGGTGTGCGGCGATGCCATCGCGACGATCGAAGGCTTCACCCGCGAGGAGCTGGACGTCCTCGCCCTGCGCAGCCAGCGCAATGCGGCGCGCGCGATCGAAGAGGGGCGGTTCGACAAGTCGCTGGTTGCAGTGACCGATGCCGACGGTAACGTCGTGCTGGAGCGGGAGGAATTTCCCCGCCCGCAGACCACGGCCGAAGGGCTGGCAGAGCTTCAGCCGAGTTTCGAGAAGATCGCGCGCACGCCGCTGGATGCGAACGGCACGACTTTCGCCGGGCTGATCAACCAGAAGTATCCCGACCTCGAAATCCGTCATTTCCACCACGCGGGCAACAGCTCCGGCGTGGTCGATGGCGCCGCCGCCGTTCTGCTGGCGGGCAAGGACTATGCCCAGGCCCACGGGCTGAAACCGCGCGCGCGGATCGTCGCGACCGCGAACCAGGGCGACGATCCGACCCTGATGCTCAACGCGCCGGTTCCCGCGGCGAAGAAAGTCCTGGCCAAGGCTGGCCTCACCAGGGACGACATCGACCTGTGGGAAATCAACGAGGCGTTTGCCGTCGTGGCGGCCAAGTTCATCCGCGATCTCGACCTGCCGGAAGACAAGGTGAATGTGAACGGCGGCGCGATTGCGTTGGGCCACCCGATCGGGGCGACGGGTTCGATCCTGATCGGCACCGCCCTGGATGAACTGGAGCGGATTGGCGGCCGCTATGCGCTGGTGACGATGTGCGCCGCCGGCGGCATGGCCCCGGCAGTCGTGATCGAACGGGTCGACGATTTCGTCGATTGAGGATAGCGCACGGCCCATGGACCTGATCGGACCCGTATCGCGCAGCTACATCTCGCAGCGCACCAAGCTTCACTACGCCGACTGGGGCAACCCGGAGGCACCGCCACTGATCCTGCTTCACGGCGGGCGCGATCATTGCCGCAGCTGGGACTGGACGGCCAAGGCGCTGCGCGAAGACTGGCACGTCATCTGCCCCGACCTGCGCGGCCATGGCGACAGCGGGTGGAGCCGGACCGGCTATTACCCGGTCATGGGCTATGTCTTCGATCTGGCGCAGCTGGTCCTGCTCAACGATCTCGCGCCGGTCACCATCGTCGCCCATTCGCTGGGCGGTAATGTCGCGCTGCGCTTTACCGGCCTCTACCCGGACAAGGTCCGCAAGATCGTTGCCATCGAAGGGCTTGGCCCCTCACCCGAACGGCAGGCCGAACGCGACGCACTGGGGCCGGAAGCGATCTGGGGCGAGTATTTCGACAAGAAGCGCGACGCCGCCGCGCGCCAGCTGCGACGCTATGCCACGTTCGACGATGCGCTGAGCCGGATGCACGAGGCGAACAGCTATCTGTCGAAGGAACAGGCCGTTCACCTCACGCAGCATGCGGTGATGCGCAACGAGGACGGGACATTCAGCTGGAAGTTCGATCCGCACCTCCACGCCTGGCCGCCCGAAGACATGCCCTACCCGCAGATCGAGGCGCTGTGGCAGCGTATCGAGTGCCCGACGCGCCTGATCTACGGCAACGACAGCTGGGCTTCGAACCCGGAGAAGGACGGTCGCATCCGCCACTTCCGCAATGCCACGGTCAGCGCCTACGACAACGCCGGGCACTGGGTTCATCACGACCGCTTCCCCGATTTTCTGAAGGAACTGCGCGCGTTCCTGTGATCGCGCGCAAATAGCCCATGGACCTGAGCCCTTACGACAGCGAGGATTTCCCCGAGATCCGCGAAGGGGTGCGCCGCCTGTGCGCGCAGTTTCCCGGCGAATACTGGCGGCGGCTGGATGCCGCGCGCGAATACCCGAGCGATTTCGTCGCCGCGCTGACCGAAGCGGGCTGGCTATCCGTCCTGATCCCGGAAGAATACGGCGGTTCGGGCCTGGGCCTTTCCGCCGCAGCCGCGATCCTGGAAACGATCCAGGCCGAAGGGTGCAACGGCGGCGCATGCCACGCGCAGATGTACATCATGGGCACGATCCTGCGGCATGGATCGGAAGAACAGAAACGCCAATACCTGCCCCGGATCGCCAGCGGCGAGCTGCGCCTGCAGGCCTTCGGCGTTACCGAGCCGACCAGCGGGACCGACACGACCGCGCTGCGCACCACCGCGGTGCGCGAGGGGGACGAATATGTCGTCAACGGGCAGAAGATCTGGACCAGCCGGGCCGAACATTCGGATCTGATGCTGCTGCTGGCGCGCACGACCCCGCGCGAGGACGCGGCGAAGAAGACCGATGGTCTTTCGACATTCATCGTCGACATGCGCGAAGTGGCGGGCAAGTCGCTGACCATCCGCCCCATCCGCACGATGATGAACCACGCCACGACCGAAGTGTTCTTCGACAACATGCGTATCCCCGCCAGCGCGCTGGTGGGCGAGGAAGGCAGGGGCTTCCGCTACATCCTGTCGGGCATGAACGCCGAACGCACGCTGATCGCCGCCGAATGCGTCGGCGATGCCAAATGGTTCATCCGCAAGGCCGCCGCCTATGCCGGGGAACGCCAGGTGTTCGGCCGCGCGATCGGCGCGAACCAGGGCGTCGCCTTCCCCATCGCTCGGGCCTATGCCAACATGCGCGCGGCGGAACTGATGGTGCGCGAGGCCGCCCGTCTTTACGAAGCAGGCAAGCCGATGGGAGCGGAAGCCAACATGGCCAAGATGCTCGCCGCCGATGCATCGATGGAAGCGGGCAACGCCTGCATCCAGACGCACGGCGGGTTCGGCTTCGCCGAGGAATACGACATAGAGCGCAAGTTCCGCGAAACGCGCCTCTACCAGGTCGCCCCGATCTCCACCAATCTCATCCTGTCCTACCTTGCCGAGCACGTTCTGGACATGCCGCGCAGCTATTGATCCGCTCTTCGCGGAACCGCCTCTCCCCGCGCTCATTACCGTAAGCAGAGGCGCATGGCAGCGGGCTGTGGCTGCGCAAACCATCTCGCACGTGCGCGAACCCTCCCGGGGCACGGAGAAGCGAACGATGGACGACGCCACCACCGGAAGGCAACATGATCGGCCGCACTGGGCGGCGATCGTGCTCGGCCTCCTGCTCGCATTGCTCGGGCTGGCGCTCTTCGCAGGCGGGGCCTGGCTCGCCGCGCTGGGCGGATCCATTTACTACCTTCTGGCCGGGCTGGTGGTGGGTATCAGCGGAATCCTGATTGCGCGCGGCCGGATCGCCGGCGTCGCGCTCTATGCCCTCGCGTTTCTCGCAACTGTCGGCTGGGCGCTGTGGGAGACAGGGTTCGACGCATGGCCGCTCGTACCGCGTATCGTCGGCCCGGCGGTTCTGCTGATCCTCGTCATCCTCGTCGCGCCGTTGATGCATCGCCGCCCCTTCGGCTGGGGTGGGGCGAGTGCGCTGGCAGCCGTGGCCTTTCTGGTAGTGGGCGGGGGTTTCTTCCTCGTCGCCCAGTCCGGCAGCAGAACCGCAGGTGCCCTGCCCGCCGCCGATTTCGCCGCCGGAGGCGATTTTCCCGCCGCTAGGGGCGAGTGGACCGCCTATGGCGGAACAGCCGAAGCGCAGCGTTATTCCACCCTCGCCCAGATCACCCCGGAAAACGTCGATCGGCTCGAACGCGCGTGGGTCGCCCACACGCGCGACCTGCCCGCCGACATGAACGACAACAGCTATGGCGCCGAAACGACCCCACTCAAGATCGGCGACCGGCTGTTCCTGTGTTCCGCCACCAATATCCTGATCGCGCTGGATGCGGCGACCGGGCGCGAGATCTGGCGCCACGACCCCGGCGTCTCGGAAGACTGGATCCCCTATACCGCCGCCTGCCGCGGGGTCGCCTATCACGAGGCGGACAGCGGCGACCCCGAAGCCCCCTGCGCCAGCCGGGTGATCGAGGGGACACTGGATGCCCGGATCATCGCGGTCGATGCGCGCACCGGGCGGCCCTGCGCCGGCTTCGGCGATGGCGGTTCGGTGGACATCACACAGGGGATGGGTCCGGTCGTACCCGGCATGGTCTCGATCACCTCGCCCCCTGTCGTGGTCCGCGGCAATATCGTGACCGGGCATCAGGTTCTCGACGGACAGAAGCTCGACGCACCTTCGGGCGCGATCCAGGCGTTCGACGCAACGACTGGCGAACTGGCCTGGGCCTGGGACATGGACGCACCTGAGCGTCAGGGCCGTCCCGAAGGCGGCGACATGTACGCCCGCGGCACGCCCAACATGTGGACGATGGCCTCCGCCGACGAGGAACTGGGCCTCGTCTATCTGCCGATGGGCAATTCTGCGGGCGATTACTACAGCAGCGGCCGCTCCGAGGCGGAAAACCGCTACGCCACTGCGCTGGTGGCGCTCGATGCCGAAACCGGGCGCCCGCGGTGGCATTTCCAGACCGTGCACAAGGACGTGTGGGATTACGATCTGGGGTCGCAGCCGACGCTGATCGATCTGCCGGGTGGCATCCCCGCAGTCGTCCTCGCCAGCAAACAGGGGGACATCTATGTCCTCGACCGGCGCACGGGCCGCTTGCTGACCCAGGCCGAGGAACGCCCCGTGCCCCAGGGCGGCGTGGAACCGGCCGAACGAACGGCGACGCAGCCCTTCTCGCTATTCCACACGCTTGCCCGGCCGCGACTGGAAGAGCGCGACATGTGGGGCATGTCCCCACTGGACCAGCTCGCCTGTCGCATCCAGTTCCGCCGCGCCGCCTACGACGGGATATATACGCCCCCCACTGCCGACCGGCGCTGGATCCAGTATCCCGGCTACAATGGCGGTTCCGATTGGGGCGGGATCGCGATCGATCCGGTGCGCGGCGTGATCGTGGCCAATTACAACGACATGCCCAACTACAACCGGCTGGTCCCGCGTGAAGAGGCGGACGCGAAAGGCTGGGCCCCGCGCGGTTCGGCGCGCGGCGGGGCGATGGGCAGCGGCGCGGAGGGCGCGGGCGATCCGCAGATGGGCGCGCCCTATGCGATCGACGTCAACGCCGGCTGGCGGCTGCCCTTCACCGGCCTGCTGTGCAAGGAACCGCCCTATGGCGGCATCCGCGCGATCGACCTGCGAACCGGCGAGACGATCTGGGACCGACCGTTCGGCACCGCCCGGCGCAACGGGCCCTTCGGCATCCCCTCGATGCTGCCGCTCGATATCGGGACGCCCAACAACGGCGGCAGTGTGGTCACCGCGGGCGGGCTGATCTTCATCGCCGCGACGACCGACAACCTGTTCAGCGCGATCGACCTGCGAACCGGCGAGACCGTGTGGCAGGATGTCCTGCCCGCGGGCGGCCAGGCCACCCCGATCACTTACGAGGCGAATGGCCGGCAATACGTCGTCGTCATGGCCGGCGGGCACCATTTCATGGAAACCCCCGTAGGGGACGAACTGATCGCCTATGCCCTTCCCCGCGAATAGCGGCGCCGCGGACGAAGGTTCCGCATGACGCTGGAGATCGCGCTCCTGCTCGCCCTGTTGCCGGCAGTCGGCAGCCTGGCTGGCTTCGGCCTTGCCGAATGGCACAAGCCGCCACCCTGGCTGACCGGCGCGGCGCTGCACATGGCCGCGGGGATTGCGACCGCGGTTGCCGCGATCGAACTGGTCCCCCGCGCGCAGGACCGCGCCGCGATCTGGTTGCTGGCGATCGCCATAGTCGCGGGTGCGCTCGTCTCCGTGCTCCTGGTCAGGCTCAGTCGCCGCGTACGGGGCGGCAAGCAGGGTTCGGGCGGTTTCGTCTGGGGTGCCTATACCGCCATAGCCGTCGATCTGTTCACCGACGGCCTGATGACCGGGGGCGGAGGCGCGGTGGCGGCCGATCTCGGCCTCCTGCTCGCCGCTTCGCAGGTCCTCGGCAATCTGCCCGGGGGCTTCGCGATCGCGGCGGCGCTGCGATCGGGCAATGTCGCCGTGCGCAAGCGGCTGCTGGCCGCCCTTGCCTTCCCCCTTGCCCCGCTGTCGGGCGCGCTGGCCGGGTTTCTGGTGCTGGACGGGGCGAGCGCCGCGCTCTCGGGCTTCGTCCTCGCGCTCTTCGCCGGGCTGCTGCTGACCGCGACCATCGAGGACTTGGTGCCCGAAGCCGATGCCCCCGGCACCTCGCGCAAGCTTTCCAGCCCGGCCTTTGCCGCCGGCTTCGTTCTGCTGATGCTGATGTCCGCCTATCTCGGGGCCTGAACCGTGCCCGACCTGACCAGCCTGCCGCTCGTCTGGCTTGCGGCCCTGTTTATCGCCGGGGCCGCCACCGTATGGTTCGCCGGGGCGCGGCTGGCCCGCTATGCGGACGAGGTTTCGCAGCGTTCGGGCATAGAGCAGGCCGTCATCGGTGTGCTGCTGCTGGGCGCCGTCACCTCGTTGCCCGAAATATCGACTACGACAGTCGCCACGCTGTCCGGCAATCCGGCCATGGCGGTCAATAACCTGCTGGGCGGCATCGCCTTCCAGGTGGTCGTGATCGCGCTGGCCGACCTGTTCGTCGGCAAAAGCGCGCTGACCAGCATGGTTCCCGGCACGCGCACGATCCTGAATGCGGGGATCAGCATCGTCCTGCTGGTCCTGGCCGCGATCGGGGTGATGATCGGCGATTGGGAACTGCCGCTGGGCAGCGTCGGCTTCTTCCCGGTGCTGATCGCGGTGGTCTACGTCCTCAGCCTTTCGCAGCTCAACCGCGAAGTGGCGGCGGGCGGCTGGGTCCCAGCGACGGAGGCGCGCGTCGAGCAGGACGCGATAGAGCGGCCCGCGATCGGCAACATGCGCCTGGCCCTGGCCATTGCCTTGGCCGCGGCGGCGATCTTCGCAGGCGGCACGGTCGTGACGCTCGCCGCCGAAGGCCTGGCCGAACAGAACGGCACCGATACCGGCATCATGGGGCTGACCCTGCTGGCGCTGGCCACCTCGCTGCCCGAGCTGAGCACCGCCATTGCCGCCGTGCGCCTGCGCCGGGCGGAGCTGGCGATCGGCGACATCCTGGGCGGCAACATGTTCGATGTCGTCCTGATCCTGCTGGTGGACATGCTTGATCCCGGCCCGCCGGTGCTGCAGCAGGTGGACCGCGCGTCGATGACAGCGGCGCTGATCGGGGTCCTGCTGACCGCGCTGGTCATGATCGGCCTGGTCGAACGGCGCGACAAGGCAAGGCTGCGCATGGGATACGACAGTATCGCCGTCCTCGTCGTCTATACCGCGGGAATGGCGGCGATCCTCGGCGGAATCGTTTCGGGCTAGGCCATCAGGGCCGGCAGGAAATCGTAGGCCACGCCTACCGCCGCCATCACGATAGCGAGGCCGGCGACCGATGCCGGACCTTCGACCTTGCGCCAACGCCACAGCGCCGCCAGCCCGCCGAACGCGGCCAGCGTCAGCGCCGCGACCAGCCACAGCACGATGGGCTGGTCCGGGAAGATCGAACTGATCGACCATGCGATCATGAAATGCGCCGCCCAGATGGCGAAGGCACCCCCCAGGGCAACCCAGTCCAGCCGGTTGAAGAATTGCGGGTTCATGCGGCCATCATCCCGGTATCGTCCGCATGAGCAGGCTGAGCGCAAGGCCTTGCGCCGCCGCGAAGAACAGGAATCGGCCGACCACGTCCATCGTCACATTGGCCGGTGTCGTCAGCAAACCGCGGCCGCTGCGCAGGCCGAGATAGAGCGCCATGACGATCCCCACTGCCGCGAGACATCCCTGATATGCCAGCATCGCGAAGACGGTTGCCCCCTGCGCGCTGTCGGCCGGGGCCAAGCCCGCGACCTGCCAGCCCGTAACGTCGAGATAGAGCGCACCGGCTGTCAGTGCCGCGCTGGCCGCTGCCGTCAACCACGGGCCCTGCCCCGGAAAGACGCCCGCCTCGTGGCGGGACAGCAGGTGCCGGGCGAGGCGCGCCGCGATCATCGCTGCGGCGAGCAGTGCGGCCACAAGCGCGGTCTGCCGCAGCGGCGGCGCGTCGATCCATACCTCGGGGTAAATGCCGTAGAGGTAGAGATAGCTGAACGCGCCCATCGCCGCGATCATCCCCATGACGACCATCAGCGTGTTGAGCGCCCACCACCCGTGGCCGCGCGGGCCCGTCACCGAAATGGGAACGACGATGCCGGCGCCGATGTCGGCCTCTTTCTGGGCGATCGGCCGGTCGGTCTCCCACAGCCAGCGCAGCACGCAGACCGTCGCCACCACCCCGCTGAACCAGGCGAAGGCATAGGCCTGGACCGTCAGCGAGAGGAAGAAGAACGCCGTGAACGCCGCGGCGCCCACCGGCCAGGGCGAAGGCCCGGGCATGAGCTGCATGTATTGCGGCTCTGCATTGACCGGCGAGGTGATGATCGTTTCGCGCAGGCCCGTCGCGCTGTTGGGCAGGAAATAGCGCCCCTGCGCCACGTCGTCGCAGATGGCCGGATCGTCCCACAGCGGCTCCCGACTGCGGACGAGCGGGATCGAGCGGGTCGAATACATCCCGGTCGGCAGCCATTCCAGCGTCCCCCCGCCATAGACGTTCCCGGCGTCGTGACCGGTGGTGAAACGGAAATTGCGCGCCAGGTCGATCAGGAACAGCAGGACCCCGGCCGCGATGGTGAAGGCGCCAATGGTGGAAACGAGGTTCAGCAGGTCCAGCCCCCGGTCGGGCAGGTAGGTATAGACCCGGCGCGGCATCCCCATGAAGCCGGTCAGGTGCATCGGCAGGAACGTGACGTGCAGGCCGGTGAACATCAGCCAGAAGACCCACCGCCCCAGCCTTTCGGAAAGCGGATTGCGGCTGGTCATTCCGTTCCAGTAATAGAACGCGGCAAACATCGGGAAGACCATGCCCCCCAGCAGCACGTAGTGCAGATGCGCGACGATGAAGTATGTATCGTGGACCTGCCAGTCGAACGGGACCATGCCGACCATCACGCCCGTCAGCCCGCCCATGACGAATATCAGGATTGAGCCGACGATGAACAGCGCGGGCACCGACCAGCGTATCCGGCCCGCCGCAAGCGTCGCGATCCAGCAGAATACCTGAATCCCCGCAGGCAGGCTGACCGCCATGCTCGCCGCGCTGAAATAGCCGGCCGATACGCGCGGCATGTCGGTGGTGAACATGTGGTGCGCCCAGACGCCGAAGCTGATGAACCCGGTCGCCACCAGGGCGAGCACGTTCAGGCGGTATCCCACCAGCGGGGTCCGCGCGACGGTGGCCACCATCATGCTCATCAAACCGGCCGCAGGCAGGAAGATGATATAGACTTCCGGGTGCCCGAAGAACCAGAACAGGTGCTGCCACAACAGCGGGTCGCCCCCGCGCGTGGGATCGAAGAAAGGCCAGTTGAACGCCCGCTCCAGCTCCAGCAGCAGGGTGCCGAGGATCACGCTGGGAAAGGCGATGACGATCATCACCGCGAAGACCAGCATGGCCCAGGCGAACATCGGCATCCGGTCGAGCGTCATGCCCGGCGCGCGCGTGCGCAGGACGCCGACGATGATCTCGATCGCGCCGGCAATCGCGCTGATTTCGATGAAGCCGATCCCCAGCAGCCAGAAATCGGTGTTGATCCCCGGGCTGTAGGCGATCGAGGTCAACGGGGGGTACATGAACCATCCGCCATCGGGCGCGAGCCCGACGAAGAGCGAGGCGAAAAAGCACAGGCCGCCGACGAAATAGGCCCAGAAGGCGTAGGCGGAAAGCCGCGGAAACGGCAGGTCGCGCGCGGCCAGCATCTGCGGCAGCAGCATGATCCCGATCGCCTCCACCATCGGCACGGCGAACAGGAACATCATCACCGTGCCGTGCATGGTGAAAAACTGGTTGTAGGTTTCCTGCGGCAGGAATTCCTGCAGGGGCGCACCCAGCTGAACCCGCATCCCCAGCGCGAGGATCCCCGCGAGGAGGAAGAACAGGAACGCGGTCGCGACGTAGAAGAACCCGACGTAGTTGTTGTTGACGACGGTCAGCAGGCCCCAGCCCCTGGGATTGTCCCAGATCCGCTCCAGTTCCTCTACCTCGCCTTCCGGGCGCGGCCGATGCGTGGGGAAAAGCCGGTAAAGATCGTGGTCGAAGCCGGTTTCGGACTTCATTTCTGCTGCTCGAGCCAGATCGCAATGGCTTCCAGCTCACTGGCCGAAAGCATGTCGTAACTGGGCATCCGGTTGCCCGGCTTGATCGACTGGCTGTCTCCGATCCAGCCGATCAACGTGCCGCGATTGTTGGGCAGGATCCCCGCGCCCAGCGTCTGGCGGCTGCCGACGTGGGTCAGATCCGGCCCGGCAAGCCCGTTGGCATCGGTCCCCGCCACGCGGTGACAGGCCGCGCAGCCGCTATCCATGAACAGCTGGCGGCCGTTGTCGCCACCCGGCGCGGCCCCGGCGGTCTGCCGCCGCGCCCTGTCGGCCAGCCACGTGCGGAAATCGTCCTGCTCATGCGCGATCGCGACGAAGCCCATCAGGGCATGGGGGCCGCCGCAGTATTCGGCGCAGACCCCGCCGAAGCGGCCCCGCCGGTCGGCCTGAACCCGCAACAGCGTCGTGCGCCCGGGGATCATGTCCTTCTTGCCCGAAAGGTGCGGCACCCAGAAGCTGTGGATCACGTCGGCCGATTGCAGTTCCAGCACCACAGGCTCGCCCACTGGAAGGTGCAGTTCGTTCGCGTCGGCGACCAGGACATTGCCGTCTTCATCGAGGTACTCGACCCGGAACCACCACATTTCCCCGGTCACCCGAACGCGCATTTCATCGCCGGTAATGTCGTCGGTCAGCGAAGCGGTCAGCGTCAGGCCCCAGACGAGCAGCGCGGTCAGGACAACGCCGGGGAAGGCAACCCCGCCGATCCACACGGTCCGCTCCCCGCCCAGCTTGCGCTTGAGCGCGACCGGCCCGCGCAGCGCCACCCACAGCGCGATGACGACGATCGCGGTCACCACCACGCCCATACCCAGCAGTACCCAGGCCAGCGTGGTCACGCTTTCGGCATATGGCCCGGCCGGATCGAACACCGGCGGCGGCCAGCCCCACAGCGCCTCAAACACTGTCGAGCCCATAGAGATAGGCGGCCACGGCATGGGCCTCCTCTTCGGAAATCGGCATGGCGGGCATCGTCGAGCCCGGCTTCGCTGCCGGCGCATTGCGCACGAACCGGGCGAGGTTGGCGGGATTGTTGGGCAGCGCCCCGGCGATCGGGCCGACATCGTCGAATCCCAACAACGGCGGTCCGGTGCGGCCCTGGGGCCAATCGATCCCGGGTATTTCGTGGCAGGCGGCGCAGCCGGCCCGTTCGATCACTTCGCGGCCGCGCTCGCGCAAGGCGGAATCGAATGTATAGCGCGACGCCGGCGGCTGCTTGCAAGCAACGAGAGTAATCGCACAAGCGACTGCCGCAGCGTGCCTGAAGGCCTGTTCGCCGGTTATCATGTCGCACCACCCCGCATAACTATGGGAACCGTGCGCCCCGGCGCATGTTCCCGGAAGGCATGGTTTTGCCCGTCAACAGCGCCGTCGCCAGGTCGGCCGTCATCCTCGCGGCGGCGGCGGGAGTGGCTGCCTGCGCCGACATTGCCCCGCAACCCAGCGCGTTCAGCGCCAGCGGCGAACTGGTGGCATTGAGCGGGGGCGCGGCTGGCGCGGCGGGCGCGTGCGTGACTTGTCACGGCCTCGATGGTGCGGGCGACGGCGCTCGGGTTCCCAGGATCGCAGGCCTCGACGCGGGCTATTTCGTGCGCCAGCTGGAACTCTATGACAGCGGGCAGCGGCGGGATGCACATATGCAATGGATTGCCGGCAAGCTCGACAATAATGCCCGTGTTATGCTGGCCGAGTATTATGCCGCCTTGCCCATCCCTGCGAAAGCGTATTCGGATGGGCAGCCAGAAGACTGCGCGCCGGACATCGCCGCCCTCTATCATCAGGGCGAACCGGCGCGCGGCTTGCCGTCCTGTGCGAGTTGCCACGGTGATGACGGCCAGGGCGTCGGCCACGGCAATCCCCCGCTTGCCGGCCAGCCCGCCCGCTATCTCGAACGCCAGCTGCGGCGCTGGCGGACGGGCGAGCGCTACGGCGATCCGCAAGGCACGATGACCCGCATCAGTCACCGTCTGGACGAGCGCGAGGCCGCGGCTCTTTCGGACTATAGCGCGCGCCTGACGGATGCCCGAAATCGTCCGGCACCTCCGGCAGCATGCCTTCGAACACATCGTCCCGATCCCAGAAGTGATGCTTGATCGCAGCGACCGCGTGAGCGGGAACCAGCAGGGTCAGGGCCACGATGCCGACGACGTGAACATCTTCCGCCAGATCGAGCAGGCGAAACTGCCATTGCGTGCTCAGCGTCTGTAACGGCATCGCGGGGACGGGAACGATCCCTGCCAGATACAGTGGGCGCGCTGGCTGGATTGCCGACCACATGATCCAGCCGGACACTGGAACGATCACGAACAGGGCGTAAAATCCGGCGTGGATTGCATGGGCCGTGCTCGCCCGCCAGCCCGGCTCGTCCGCATCGTTGATCGGCCCCGGCACCATCAGCCGCCACGTCAGGCGCAACCCGCCGAACAGCAGCAGAGTCAGGCCGACCTGGCTGTGATCGGCATAAGCTTCCAGCTTGTCTGCACCGACCAGATTGCGCTGCATCATCCAGCCAGTGAAAAGCTGGTATATGACGACGCCCGCCATCAGCCAGTGGAACGCGACCCCCACGGGCGTGTACTTGCCCCGGGTGCGATAACGTTCCGCCCAGTCGCGCAGCGCGCGGATCATCGGGCTGGTTCCGCCGCGAAGGAACGGTACAGGATCGTCAGCGCGCACAGCAGGTAAATGGCGGAGGCAGGCGCCCACATGATGATCCCGGCGATCTGCTGATCTTCCATCGGGGAAAGCCCCCAGGGCTGCGTCGTGAGCCAGTGCGGCGCGTAGTAAGCGCGCCCCGCGAACGTGAGGATAGCGCCAAGGAGGCCCATCTGCACCATCGTTGCCAGCAGCGACAGAACGGCCGCCCCCGCTTCGGCACGCAACACCCTGGCCCACCACAATGCTGCGCTGAGCGTTATCGAAATCTGCATTGCCCAGAATACCGCGTCGCTGGAAAGCGCCGCGGAATAGGCCGCCGGAAGATGCCAGGCCCAGAGGACAAGCGCCTGAATCGCGGTCCACCCGGCCAGCGATCCGGACACACGGCGCATGTCGAACGCCGCGACCAGCAGCGGGGCGAGCAGCGTGGCCAGGAGGACATGGTGAACCACGCGGGCGGTAAACAGGGCTGAACTCAGCGCGCAGAACGGCGTGACAAACAACAGCAGCACGGCGGCCAGCGCCGCTGCCGCCGGCTTGCGGGCGGCGCGGAGGTGACCGGCGCGGCGCCACCACACGATGCCTGCAATGGCGATGGCGGCGAAAAGCACGGGATCGAAATTCCAGCTTTCCCACCATGCGGCAGGCACCGGCGCAACGCCGCAATAGGGATGCCACGCGGGAGGAGACACAACCATTGCAAGGTTGAACGCGCGAAAGCGGAAGTGGGTCCGGGTGGACCTGTCCGGTCACCGCTGCGCTCTACTCCCAGACGAACGAAGGGCGGCCGGATCGTCGACCCGGCCGCCCTGTTGTTCTTCACGCAGTGGAATCGATCGTCAATCGTCGGTGGTGGTGGTCGCGGTGCCCGATCCCTGCGCGATCACCAGCACGTCGGCGCCGGCGGCGAGGTTGCCGGCAGGCACGGCGAGATCCGTGCCCCGCGCATCGACGATCACCTGCTCGACCCGGCCCCGCGAATCGCTGACGATCTGCCGGACTTTGCCGACTGCGGCACCGTCGGGCGCGACAACCGGCATTCCCGGTGCAATGGCAACGGCGCCTTCGCCAGCCGCAGCCGCGCTGCTGGCGGCAGCGAACATGCCGCCGAGGCCGTTTGCCGAACCCTGCCCGGCGGCAGAGCCATTGCCGCTGGCCGAACCGCCGGCATTGGCAGCCCCGGCAGCAGTGCCGGCGGCCTGGCCCACAAGACCGGTCGCCCGATCGCGCGCCGCGCCGGCGGCGGGCATGGCCACGTTGCGAACGTTCGCGACAGTGCCGCGCGCACGCTGGACGCCGTCACCCGCAATGGCGCGGACATCGTCGGTCCCGAGCAGCTGCGCGTCGGCGCTGCCCGAACCCGATGCCCCCGCATGGCCGGAGGCCGAACCCTGGCTGGATCCCAGCGGCGTTTCCACAACATCGCTGGCGATTGCGGTGACCGAGGTGTCGACCGAACGTTCTGCCGAAACCCGGCCCGAACGGCGATCCACCTTCTGGCTGCCCCGCGTGCGCGCATCGCCCCGGGCTTCACCGCGGGCTTCACCGCGGACGGTGGAGCGCAGGGTTTCGCCGGGCATGCTGCGAACCGTATCGAGGGGGGAACCGATGGAACCGGTCACCTGGCCCAGCCCGCTGCCCGAAAGCAGTTGCGCCTGCGCCTGGGGAACGGCCACAATCGAGAGAGCCGAAGCGGCAAGTAGAAGCTTTTTCATGATGACTTCCTTTCCTTTCGGCGGGGCCGGAATGACATTGGCACCCGCTTCGAAAGGAAAACGAAGCAAGCCGGCGCTTTAATCCACCGGCGCGAAAAAAGTGGTGCTCAGCGTCCGCGGCACTCCGCGCAGAGCAGGCCGCGCCCGAAGGTATCGTCGCGCCCCTTGCGGCCCAGATCGACTGCCTCGGCATCCAGTCGCGCGCGCCAGTTCCGCCCCGACGCGAGCGCGTGCGCGACGCGCGCGGCGGCGAGCGGCGTGGCGAACGAGGTGCCGCGCAGCCGGACGCGCTTGCCCCCGGCATTCAGGCCGAAGACGTCCGCCCCGGGCGCGGCATAGTCGAGATCGAGCGCGCGCCCCGCTTCGATCAATGCGCGGCCTCGCCCATCGACCGCCGTGACCGAGACGACACCTTCGTAGCTTGCCGGATAGGCAAGCGGCGCGGCAGGGCCGCCGTTTCCGACCGCCGCCACGACCACGACCCCTTTCGACCGCGCAGCCGCGACCGCGCGCGCGAGCACGGGGTTCTTCGGCCCGACCAGACTGATGACGACGACCCGACTTCCCCGATCCGCCAGCCATCCCAGACCGCGCGCGATCGCAAGCGCGTTGCCCCCGGCCTGATCGGTTCCATAAACGTCGGCCACGCGGATCGGCCCGGCCCCGGCGGACGCCAGCAGCGAGGCAACGGCGCTGCCGTGATTGCTGGCGACCGGTGCCCCTTGCGCGAAACCGCGCGTTTCGGCCACCGGCACGGCCTTGCCCGGCGCGCCGTCGATCATTCCCACCGGCGCGCTGCCCCCGGCACCCGATACCTCCGCCGCTGCGGCACGGCTGGTGACGGCGAGCGGCGGCGACAGGGCAACCCCCGACTGGAAATGCAGCGTATCGGCGGAAACCGTGGCTTCGGGCAGCAGGCGCGCGAGGTCGCGCTCCGCATCCGCCAGATCGCTATCGCCCGGCGTGCGGAGGCGCGCGAATGCGATCCCCAGCCCTTCGATCTCGCCGCTTTCGATCACGGCGAACCCCGCGGCGCGTGCCCGGCCGAGCATCGCGGGGCTGGCATCGAGCACCAGCAGTTCGCCCCGCCGCGCCGGATCTCCGGCGGCGTCCCGTTCCACCAGATCGCCGTTGCGCCGCACGAACCGGTCGATCTCGCGCAGCCTGTCCTGCGCCAGACGATCGGCGAGCCGGGCGGTTCGATCCAGCCGCCTGTCCAGTTCCTGCGTCAGCGGCCCGATCACATCCCCCACGCGGGGGACCTGCACGCCGGGCAGTGCCACTTGCGCGGCGAGCGGCCCGGACAGCAGGCAAAGGGCTGCGAAAATGAGGAAAATTCTGTGCATCGGCTGTAAAGTATCTCAAAAGTTCGATTAAGCATGGATGAAACGAACCCCCTCGCACGTTTAATCCACGGAAGGCAGAGACACTGAGCGCATCGTTCGACAAGGACTTGCTGGAACTGCTGCCCCGGTTGCGCCGTTTCGCGACCGGGCTGGCCGGCACCCCTGCGGACGGTGACGATCTCTGCCAGATGACGCTCGAGCGTGCGCTGGCAAACCGGCAGAAATGGCGGGAGGGCACACGGCTCGACAGTTGGATGTATCGCATCATGCGCAATATCTGGATCGACGAGGGCCGGGCCACCACGCGGCGCAGACAAACTTTTGTCGCGGACGAAGCCGGCCTGACGGTCGGCGCCGAAGGGGCGCAGGAATCGGCGGTCGAGCTGTCGATGGTCGATCGCGCGATCCAGACACTGCCCGCCGAACAGCGCGAGGCGGTCCTGCTGGTGATGGTCGAAGGCTATGCCTACCGCGAAGCCGCCGAAATCGTGGGCTGTCCGGTCGGAACCCTGAATTCGCGCCTGGTTCGCGGGCGCGATGCGCTGCTCGATCTGCTGGGAGAGGCAACATGACCATCACGCGCGAAGAACTGGCGGCCTTTTCCGATGGCGAATTGCCGGATGAGCGCGCAGCCCAGGTCGCGGCGGCAGTGGATGCCGACCCGGCCCTTGCGCGCGAGGTCGAAGCGCACCGCGCGTTAAGGGCGCAGCTTTCGGGCCATTTCGCCCCCGTGCTCGACGCCCCCGTCCCCGACCGCCTTGCCGCGCTGCTGCAGGCCGATGCCGCGCCGGAACAGGCCGTGGTCACCGACCTTTCGGCAGCGCGCGAACGCCGTCAGGCGAAGCGCACGATCCCGCGCTGGAGCTGGATCGCCGGCCCTGCCCTGGCGGCCTCGCTGGCGCTGGTCGTGCTGTTTCCGCGCGGCGAGGCGGATAATGCGGGCTACGCCGGGACCTCGCTCGCCGCTGCGCTGGACAGCACGCTGGTGGCCGAACAGGCACCGGATGCGGACACGCGCATCCTCTTGAGCTTCCGCGATGCGCAGGGCGAATTCTGCCGCGCATTCAGCCGGAGCGAGGGAAGCGGCATCGCCTGCCGCGACGAACAGGGCTGGCGGATAGAAGCGCAGGGCAAAGGATCGGCCGGATCGCAGACCGAATATCGCATGGCCGGCGCCGACGAAGCCTCCATCCTGGCGCGCGCGCAGGACATGGCGCAAGGCCCCGCCCTCGACGCGCAGGAAGAAGCCGCCGCCCGTTCGCGCGGCTGGCGCTGATCCGCACCGCGCCCCGTCGCCAGCGGGCAATCCTGGCCTCGGGCGATAACGCAGGCACGAAAAAGGGCCGGGAAACTCCCGACCCTTTCGCGCGGCCCCGCAGGCACTGCGATAGATGTGGCGGCACTTATCCGTCGATATAGACGGTGCCCTGGCGATATCCGCGCTTGGCCATGTCGTGGATGTAATCCTCGCGCTCGTGCTTCAGCTCGCGGGCGTATTCTTCCCAGGCATCGCGCTGATCCTCAAGATCGCTTGCGCGGCGCAGGTCGCTCGCCAGCTCTTTCTGCGCTTCGGTGATGTCGAGGCGGTAATCGAACCAGAGGTTGTTTTCGATCCCGGCGATCGGACTGGTCAGAATGCGCGATTCTTCGGCGCGCGCGAGGCGTTCCTCGTCCAGTGCCGGAAGGGCCGCCGTGGCCGAACCCGCAACACCGAGGGCGAGGAGCGGGAGAAGAAACTTGGTATTCATCGGGCATCTCCTTGGTGCGCGAACCGCTCTGCGCGGTCGCTCAACGGAGAAACGAACGATCCGCCCGCTTTAATGCATCAGCCGGTCATTTTCTTCATCACGTCCTGCCGCGAGCACGCGATAGGGATCGAGATGGCGCAGCTTGTCCGGGTTGCGCATGACGTAGATCGCAGCAATGCGCCCGTCCTCGATATCGAGCGCGGTCGTCTGTAGCTCCCCATCCGCTTCGCTGGTAACGAAGCCCGGCAGACCGTTGATCACGACCGTTTCGACCAACCGCGAAGGATGCTTGGCAAATATCACGGCGAGCGCCTTGTGAAGGCGCAGAACGTGAGGCCGCCCGATCACCGGGACCACGGCGGCGGAACGCTTCCCCCCGCCGTCCGAATGCAGCGTGACGTCGCTGGCGAGCAACGCGCCCAGCGCCGCGAGATCGCCGCTGCGCGAGGCGGCGAAGAATTCCTCCGCAATCGCGAGGCCCTTGCGCCGGTCGACCGCGAAGCGGGGCCGGGCCTCGCGCACATGGGCACGCGCCCGCGCGGCGAGCTGGCGGCACGCGGCGGCGTCGCGTTCCAGCGTCTCGGCAATCGTGTCGTAATCCTGGCCGAACACATCGTGCAGCAGGAACGCCGCCCGCTCCAGCGGCGACAGCCGTTCCAGCGCGAGCATGAGCGGGAGGGTGACGTCCTCCGGCTCGTCGGGTTCGATCACCGGGTCGGGCAGCCAGGGTCCGACATAGGTTTCCCGCCGATGCCGCGCCGATTTTAGCTGATCGAGGCACAGGCGGGTGACGATACGGCGCAGGAACGCTTCGGGGACCTGCACGGCCCCCCGCTCGGTGTTGAGCCAGCGGATGAAGCATTCCTGCACGATATCTTCGGCATCGGCCACCGAACCGAGCATGCGATAGGCCACCCGCAGCAGCATGGGCCGGTGCGCCTGAAACGCCGCAGCCGCACGCCCCGCTTCCCCGGCCTCCGCCTCCGGCACGCCCGTCACACCAGCGCCCTTGCCTCTTCCGGTTCGAACCACAGGCCGAAGCCGACCGCCAGCCGGTTCCACCCATTGATCACATTGATCATCAGGGTCAGCTTCACCTGCTCCTCCTCGGAAAAATGGTTCGCCAGCGCGTTGTAGGCGGCGGCGTGGGAATGCCCTTGGGACAACTGCGTCAGTGCGTCCGTCCAGGCCAGGGCGGCGCGTTCGCGGTCGGTATAGCACGGCGCCTCGCGCCAGGCGGCAAGAAGATACAGCCGCTGTTCGCTTTCGCCCTGACCGCGCGCCTCGATCGTGTGCATGTTGATGCAGTTGGCACAGCCGTTGATCTGCGAGGCGCGAACCTTGACCAGTTCGACCAGGCTCGGTTCCAGGCTTTCCATGATCGCGACGGCGGCGGCGGTCCAGGTTTTCATCGGGCCCGACGCTGCCGCATAGGGGTTCAGTTTCACGTTGGTCATTGCGAGTGCTCCTTGACGGTATCACTCACATGACGACACGCGATCGGCCCGTGTGACATCGGGCCCGATTTTCCCCGCAGTTTTTTGCAGAGTGCGGTTTGTCGATCGCCCGCGCACTGCGCGCCATCGGCAAAACGGGGGAGACCGCTGGCGGCCTCCCCCTCTCGCTGTCAGAATCGAACGCCGAGGCCGAGCAGGACCTGATGACGGTCGGTGCTCATGTCGATCGCGAATTCCTCGTCCTCGTCGAGCACGAAGGAACCATCGCCGAAGTCGGTGTAGGTATATTCCAGCTTGGCATAGGCACCGGCGGTAATGCCGATCTCTACCCCGGCGCCGGCGTGGTAACCGCCGCGGGTGTCGGAAAACCGTGCGACTTCGCCCGGCTCTTCGTCTTCATTGTCGGTTACGTCGGCATCGTAGCTGCCCTTGAACTTGCCGTTCGAATAACCGCCCTTGGCATAGATCAGCGAATTATCGCCGATCGGGACGCCGGCGCGCAGGCCGACGGTGAAGGTGCGGTCAAGCTCTCCGCAGACGAGATCGTCCTCCACCAGTTCGGAGCACATCGAATTGCTGGAGAAATCGATACCGGCATAGGCGCCGACAACGAAACTGCGCCCGATCTGCGCGTCGTATCCGATCTCCGCCCCGAAAGTCGGGCGGTCGTCGTCAGCCGAAGCCAGGAGGAATTCGTCGCCTTCCTCCTCTTCGTCGTCGTCGGGGTTGGGGGCGATCGTATCGACGCTTCCCGTTTCCCAGCCGACACGACCTTCAACGCGAAATCCCGATACGTCCTGCGCATAGGCGGAAGTGCTTGCGAGGGAGAGTCCAGCAGCACCGATTAATACGATGACCTTCATTTTCTTCCTTTCCAGACATGGCGAGGTTCCCATGTTCGGATACGGGAAGCCGCCCCTCCGCTGGCGTGCCCGCATTGAAACGTGCCGAACCTGAACCTCGCCCCTTGGACGGAGACCTCCGCCAGGGACCTTGGCCAGGGCGGAAGATTTTTGTGTCGCGAACCTGTGGCGATCCTGCGCGCAGAACGTTTTTTTCGAAAGCGTCATACGGGGCAAAATCCGCCCGCATTAACCATCCTTTTCCTTTCGTCGCGCATGAAGCCGGTCATCGCGTCGAGAGGAGTTCGATGACTGCCGCTTTCGTCCTTGGCATCAACACGTTCATTGCGGCCATCTTCGCCATTGCGTTCGGCGTGGTGGCCACGATGAACCGGACCGCGCGCGGGGCCCGGTGGCTCGCGGTCGGCTATGCCACGGGCATTCTGACGGTCATTCTCGAATTTGCGATTCCCTGGCAGGCCAATCCCCTGCCGACTTCGGTCGCGATCTTTCTGGTCTATCTGCTGACGCTGACCATCTGCCTCGTCGGCGTGGCGCGGCATTACAAGGTGAAGCCTTCCGCCAATGTCCTCGCGGCGATCTGGCTGATCAGCGTGCTCGCGCTCCCGCTGATCTTCAGCCTCCCATACGGCACCCCGCTGCGCGGCCTGATCTATCAGTTCCCCTATTTCGCGATGCAGACTTTGGCGTGCGTCGTCATCTGGCGGTCCGGCCGGCGCGAACCGCTCGATCTCCTGCTGATCGCCCTCAACGCGCTCGTTGCCATGACATATCTGTCCAAACCGGCAATCGGCTGGGCGGTGGGCACCGCCAGTTCCTCGCAGGAGTACATGACCAGCACATATGCGGCGATTTCGCAAAGCATCGGGGCGATCACGCTCGTCATGCTCGCGCTCGTCATGCTGCTGGTCATGATGCGCGACACGACCGCCGAAATGCTCGCGCGATCGGAAACCGACGCGCTGTCGGGCATCCTTAATCGCCGCGGGTTCGATGCCCATGCGGAAATGGCACTGGCATTGCCGAGGGCCGCAGGAGACCCGGTGACGCTGATCGCCGCCGACATCGATCATTTCAAGGACGTCAACGACACTTATGGCCATGCCGCAGGCGATGCCGTCATCGCGCACTTCGCCCGCCTGCTGAAGGATATGGCAAGCGAAACGGCGGTGGTCGGCCGGCTCGGCGGGGAGGAATTCGCGGTCCTGCTGACCGACACAAATCTGGCCGACGGACGCCGTTTTGCCGAAAGCGTGCGCGAACGGCTTTCGGCTGCACCCCTGATCGAACTGGGCGTCGGGCATGTCGTCACCGCTTCGTTCGGCGTGGCCCAGCTAACCCTCACCGACAGCCTCAACGACTTGTCCCGCCGCGCCGATACCGCGCTCTACCGGGCGAAAAGGGCAGGCCGCAACCAGGTCAGCCTCGCGCTGGTCCAGCTGCCACAGGCCCCCCTGCCTTCCCCCCAGTCGCTCTCGGCCTGATCCGATTTCCCCCGCGCAGGCGGGGGCCTCAGGCCGCAGGCGCTGTGCCCGATAGCATGAGACCCCCGCCTGCGCGGGGGATCGGGAGGGGGGAACGGGCGGTCTTCGCGGGTAGTGATCCCCTGCGAAAGCAGGGGTCCAGGACGGCGTGCGGTGCGGCTGGGTCTGGGTTCCTGCTTTCGCAGGAACCCACGGGGGGCGGTCAGGGCCAGCTCGCGCCCGATCATCCGCTGGCGAGTGCGGACGGTATCGCCATTGGCAAGCGGACGGAATCGGCCGGTGCCGCCTGGGCATCACAGGATTGCCACCTGGGCGTCACAGGGTTGCCTTGGTAACATCGTCGCGAGTGGCGGAAGGGGTTACACACAACCTGCCGCTCAGCCCTAAGGGAATGCGAGGCACGGAAGAGGGCCAGGGCTCGCGCTCACCCAATCCGTCTGGAATGCGAGTTCGTCTCGTTCGCGGCGTTGAGGGCCACCGCGACAAACGAACCTGCCTTTCCAAAACTCCTCGCATTCCGGCACAGGGTGCTTTCTCTAGAAGGTCACTAGCCCCCCGAGGCACCGGCCGTATGGACGAAGCGGCCAGACGTGACGCGTACACGCTTCGACCCCGTCGCTTGAGCCAGTGTGGACTGGCCCTCACCACATAACCAAAACGGTTACAAATGTCAAGCTAAATGTGCCAAAAGCCTCTAGCGGCGCAATTCCAGCCTGTCGGAGAAGCCGCCTTCGATGCACTCTTCCAGCGCCTCGAAATAGGCCAGCGGCCCGCCGCCATAGGGCGAATTCAGTTCGAACTCGCGCGGACGTGCGCCTTCGAAGTTGAAATAGCTGGGAGTGCATTTCTCGAAGAAAGCCAGGCGGTCCGCCGACAGCGCCACGCACTGATCCACCCAGGCCGCCTCCGCCTCCTGCGTCGGTTCGACGGTGGCGATGTCCTGATCCAGGCAATGGGTAATCAGCTCTGCCATATAGACCGACTGCGCATCCGCGGTGTGGAGATAGTTGATGGACGTGCCCGCCTGCACGATCGACAGCACGAACAGATTGGGAAATTCGCGGGTCTGCATGCCGAACAGAGTATGCGCGCCGTTCGACCATTTTTCGTCCAGCGCCCGCCCCCCGCGACCGGTGACCACCAGGCCCGATTCCTGCGTGAAACTGGTCATGAAATCGAACCCGGTCGCGTAGATGATGCAGTCCAGGGCATATTCCTCGCCTGCGACCACCAGCCCCCTGCGGGTCACCTGCTCCACCCCGCGCCCGGCGGTGTCGACCAGGGTCACGTTCGGGCGATTGAACACCTGCAGATAATTGTCGCTGAAGCCGGGCCGTTTGCAGAAATAATGGAAATAGGGTTTCAGCGCCTCCGCCGTCGCGCGATCTTGCACGATCGCATCGACCCGCTGGCGAACCCGCTCCATCTTCGCGATTTCGGCCCGCTCGCGCTCGTCGGGCGCCATGGCGATCCCGGCCGAGAGGCTTTTCTCGCGAAACAGATCGGTCATGCTGTCCGCGACCAGATCGACCGCCTGCGGCAGGCCGGAGGTCCACTGGGTGAAATTCATCATCCGCTCGCGCTGCCACCCCGGTTCCTGCGAGCGGAACCACTCCTCGTCGGTCGGCCGGTTGCCGCGCACATCGACCGAGGCAGGCGTTCGCTGGAACAGATAGAGATGCCGGGCCGAGCGGGCGACCGGCGGCACGCACTGGATCCCGGTCGATCCGGTACCGATGATCCCCACCGCCTTGTCCGCCAGCCCGGTCAGCTCTCCATCGGCATCGCCGCCGGTGAAGCCGTAATCCCATCGGCTGGTGTGGAAGCTGGGCCCCTCGAACGTCTCGATCCCCGGAATGCCGGGCAGCTTGGGGCTGCTGTAGAGGCCCGTCGCCGCGACGACGAACCGGGCGCGCACGGTATCGCCCCGGTCGGTCGTAACGATCCAGCGCTGCGCCGCGTCCGACCAGGTTACGGTGCGCGCCAGGGTCTGGAACAGGGCATCGCGATAGAGGCCGAACTTCTCGGCGATCAACCGGCACTGCTGCTGGATTTCGGCGCCTTTGGCGTAGCGTTCGCTCGGCACGAAGCCGGTTTCTTCCAGCAGCGGAACGTAGATGTAGGATTCGACATCGCAGCGAATGCCCGGATAGCGGTTCCAGTACCAGGTGCCGCCGAAATCGGCCCCCTTTTCGACCACCACAATGTCTCCGACATCGCGCTTGCGCAGTTGGGCCGCCGTCAGCAGCCCGCCATACCCGCCGCCGATTATCAGAACGTCGGCATCGCGTTCGACCGGCTTGCGATCGAAATCCTGCCGGGCGTTGGGGTCGGTGTCGAAATCGGCAAACGCGCCTTCGAGGCCCTGATACTGCCGCACCGCGTCAGGACGCAGCCGTTTGGCGCGCTCTTCCGCATAACGACGCGCGAGCGCATCGTAGTCCAGCGCTTCGTCTCCGTCGCGGTCGCCACCCTCTCCCTTCAAGCTGCAGTCCCTTGCATTGGCCAGTAAATCCATGCGGCGGGCAGAGCCGGAGCCCCGCCCGCCAGCCGCTCAGAAACGGACAGTACCGTTGATGGAGATGGAGCGATACTCGTCCATCCAGCTGAGCGAACGGGTTGTCGCCGTGATCGACCCGGGGAAGCGCACCGCCGCACCGCGGGTGCGCTCGTCGGTCAGGTTGCGGCCGACGAGCGCGATGTTCCAGGCATCATCGTGCGGGCCGATCTGCACCCGCGCATCGAACTTGGCCCAGCCGCCCTGCAGCCCCCAGATCGGGCTGTAGCCATCGGCGATGTAATACTTCGACCGGAATTGCATATTGGCGCCGGTCACGAGCTGCAGGCTGCCCAGATCCGCGCGATGGCGGAAGCCGGCATTGCCGCTCCATTTCGGGGCGAACAGCAGCGGCAGCCCGGCGATATTGTGCTCGGCAAGCGACGTGGGGTCGGAGGAATCGCATTCCGCCACGGTTTCGTAAGCAAGACACGGCGCGCCGGGATAGTCGAGAAAGCGGGCATCGAGATAGGCGAGGCTGGCGTTGAGCGTCAGGCTGGCCGTCGGCATGACCTGCACTTCCATCTCCACCCCTTCCGAGCGCGCCTCCGCCGCGTTGCGGGTGAAGAAAGTGCGCAGGTCGGGATCGTAGGCCGACTGTTGCAGATCGGCAAAATCCATGCGGAATATCGCGAGGTTGATCGTGGCGACGCCGCCGCCCAGCGTCGACTTCACGCCGAGTTCGTAATTGGTGGAACGCTCCGACGCGAACTGGAAGCCTTCTTCGGAAACGTTGTAGGTGTTCGAAACGAAGCCACCCGATTTCGATCCGCGCGCGACCGTTGCATAGACCATGACGTCGGGCGTCACGTCGTACTGCAAGGTGCCCGATGGGTCGAAATAGTCTTCCGACAGGTCGCCCGCACGATCCGGGCCGATCGGATTGAGCGCCTGGCCGGAAACGGTGGCCTGCGTGAACGTCGCCGATTTATCCACCTGCGAATAGCGCAGACCGGCGATCAGCCGCAGATCAGGGGTGAAGTTGAAGGTGCCCTGCCCGAAGATCGACCAGGCATCGCTGTCCTGATGGAAATCGGTCGACTGGTGCCCGGTCAGCGCGAACACCTCGCGGTAATAGCTGTCCTGATGCAGGTGATAGTCCGACGTATCGTAATAGACGCCCAGAACGTATTCGAGGAACTGGCCCAGCGGAGACGCGATGCGCGCTTCCAGTGACCACTGATCGAAATCCTCCGGAAATCCGTTGCCGAAGCGGGCGTTGCCGCCATTGGCCGGAACGGTGCCATCGGGCGCGATTTCGTCGTAACCGGTAAAGCGGCTGGTGGTGAAGTGCGAATAGCCGCCGACCAGGGTCAGCGTATGATCGCCCAGGCCGAAATCGGCGTTGATCGCGCTGTTCCAGGTTTCGATCCCGCTCCCTTCGGGCAGGCCCGCGCCGGCATAATTGTCGGAAATGTACCGATTGTCGCCGAAATCGCTGTCGTACACGTCTTCGGTGAGCGAACCCGATACGGTGACGCCGCCCTTCAGCCGGTGCTTGCCGTATTCGTTCTTGAACACGATATCGACGTCTGCCGACGGCTGCCAGCGCAGGGTCAGGCGCGCCATTTCGTCGCGCAGCAGGGGCTCGTCCCGGTTGTTGTAGAGGTTGCGGATGTAGCCATCCTGCCGGGTGACCTTGCCCGCCAGGCGGGCGCTCAACGTATCGCTCAACGGGCCGCTGATCACGCCGGTCAGGTCGAAGCCCTGCCGATCGAAATCGTATCCGGCCGAAAGATAGCCTTCCAGCGTCGAGGTCGGACGCGCGGAGACCAGGCTGATCGCGCCGGCGGCCGTGTTCCGGCCGAACAGCGCGCCCTGCGGCCCGCGCAGCACCTCCATCCGTTCCAGATCGAAGAACGGCGCGCTGAACTGCGCCCCGCGCCCGCCATAGATTCCATCGAGATAGACCGACACTTCCTGATCGAACGCCACGTTGTTGGGGCCCGATCCGAAGCCGCGGATGAAAACGACCGGGTTCACGCCCGAATTGAGCACTGCCATGTTCGGCACGTAGCTTTGCACGCTGCGCAAGTCGGTGATCTTGAGGTTTTCGATCTCCTCCCCCGACACCGCGGTGATGGAGACCGGCACGTCCTGCAGCTTCTGTTCGCGCTTCTGCGCCGTGACCACGATTTCACCCAGGCGCGGCTGCTGGCCGGTGGATGACGCCCCGCCTTGCCCGGCAGCATCTTGCGCGCGCGCGTCTTCGCTGGCGAGAAGGGCCGGCACCAGCGCGGCCATCGCCACGGCACCTGCAAGGCGTGTTGAAATCGACATATCTTCCCCTCCGAGAACGACGATCAGGCTCAATGCGAGTCGCCCTATTTTGCATGCAACTTAACACGCGAAAGATGGCGAGCAAGAGGATTCTATGCGTTATGCCGGCGTTTCCGGTCGGTTTCCGCCGCCCCTTGCGCTTAATTGGATGCAAATAAGATCGAGGCGGCACTCACGAGCCCACCAGGCTATGGGCGAGCCGCTTCCCCGGGGCCAGGCCGACGATCAGGAGGACTACGGCGACCGTCCCTGCCCCGCCTGTCATCAGCGCCAGCGCCTTGCCGATCCCCATCGGGCCGCCAAACAGGCTTTCCGCCAGGGCCGCGGTTATGGTCGGCGCAATGCCGAACCCGGCGAGGTTGACGCAGGCGCCGAACACCGCCGCCATGATCCCGCGCAGGCGGTTGGGGGCAAGCGACTGCACCATCGATATCTGCAACCCCCCGACAATGCTCGCCACCGTCATGCCAGCGCAGAAGAGGACCGCGGCAAGCATGAAGTCACCAGCAAGATAGGCACCGACGAACAGCGGCGTTTCCACCACGACTGCGCCCAGCGTGACCAGGACCGGTGCCTCTATCCGTCCGCCCGCGACCAGCCGGTCGGAAACCATCCCCCCGGCAAGCAGGCCGATCGTGCCGCCAACGCCGTATCCCAGACCGAGCAGCAGGCCCACCTCACCGGCGGCAAGATCGTGCAGCCGCATGAAATGCACCGGTCCCCAGACCATGAAGGAATAGCCGATCACCGCAATGCAGGAATACCCTGCGAACAGCGGCACGAACGCGCCGGCATGCTTGCGGATGAAACCGAAGGCATCGCCGACGCCGGGAATTTCCTCCCCCTCGCCAGCGGCGAGCGTGCGTCGCGGTTCGCGCACGGTCACGGCGATAAGCAGGGCGACCAGCACGCCGGGCAATCCGATCGCGACGAACACGACCTGCCAGGGCTGGGAATCGGGCAGGAAAGGCAATTGCGCACCGGTGGCATAGGCCCAGTCGACCAGTTGCCCGCCAATCATTATCGCAAGCCCGCCGCCCAGCGTCGCACCGCAGGCGAAGATCGCCGTGGCGATGCCGCGCCGGGTCGGCGTGAAGTAATCGGCAATCATCGAATAGGCCGCCGGATTGAGGCTGGCTTCCCCCACCCCGATCAGCGCCCGCGCGGTGAACAGCCCGGCGAAGCTGCGCGCCAGGCCGCAGGCCGCGGTCGCCAGGCTCCACAACGTCATTCCCACGACAATCGCCCCGCGGCGTTCCCGCGTGTCGACCCAGCGCCCGAAGACGAACGCAAACAGCACGTAGGAACCAGCGAATGCCGCGCCCGCCAGAACGCTGACCTGCGTGTCGCTGAGCCCGAGGTCCGCCTTGACCGGTTCGATCAGCATGCTCAGCGCCAGACGATCGAGGAACGACAGCGCGCTCGCGATCATCAGGCATACGACGACGTAATAGGGATAGATGGCCTGCTGCCGCATTGTTCAGCCCCTTTTCGGCAAGGGTGCCGGTTCGGCATCCACGAAACGGTATTCGGGCGGCGAAGGCATTTCGCGCACCCGTTCGTCATAATCGTCATGTTCCAGCCTGAGCGCACGGATCATCGCGGCATTCGCGAGGAACATGCCGGCGACATATGTCAGCTCGACGATCTGTTCGTCGCTGAATGCCGTGCGCAGGCGAGCGAACAGGCGATCGGGCACGCGCCCGTGATCGAGCGCGAAACAATCGGCATAGGCCAGCACGGCGCGCTCGGTCGCGGTGAACGCATCGCTTGCCTGCCAGTCGGGCAGATCCGCCAGCGCGCCTTCCGTATAGCCGAGACCACGCAGGATCTTGATATGTTCGGAGAACATCCACCGGCACGAACTGGCCCAGCCGATCCGGGCTATCGCAAGCTCCATATAATGCAGCGGCAGCTTGCGCGCCCTGGTCTGTTTCAGATGAAAGCCGCGAACCAGATGTTCGAGGACATCGGGCGAATGCGCGAAAACCGCTTCGAAATTGCCCGGCGCGCCGGACGCGGTCTGGCCCGGTTCGGTCGCAGGATCGCGGCCGGGAAACTTGCGGTCGTACATATGCGCGACAAGCGGATCGGTTACGGCGCGCCGGCTGACCAGTGGGAGACGGGGCATTTTCAGCCGTCCCGCCCCGGGAGAGGCCATGCCGCCACTTCCCGCACGTGCGCCCCATGTCGTTGATCCGGCATAGCTTCCTCCCCCCGGCAAACGCCCTCGCCCTCAATCGGCCCGTGCGACAATTCCCCTGTCGACGAGGCTGGAAAATTCGCCCGATCCCAATCCGACGACGTCCATCAGGACACGCTCTGTATCGGCGCCCAGCGTGCGGGCGGGGCTGGGTTCCTGCCGGTCCAGGCCGGGCAGGGTCGCCATCGCCCCCGGCACGGCGTAACTTTCTCCGCTGGGCTGCGCGATCTGTGAGAAGAGGGGATTGTTGCCGACCATTTCGGGGTCGCGAACCGCCTGCTCCATGCGTTTGTAGGGCCCCCAGCAACAGCCTGCCGCGTCCAGCTGCTCCATCAGTTCGCCGCTATCGCGAGACGCCGCAGCCTGTTCGACCAGCGGGAACAGGGCGTCGCGATGGCGGAAACGTTCCCCTTCGTCGGTCGCGAACGACGTGCCCCGCTCCGCCTCGATCCGCGCGACCTGCTCTGCGATGTCCAGAACCGAAACAAGCCCTTTCCATTGGCGCGGCGTGATCGCCATCAGCATCAGCCGCTCGCCATCGCGGGTAACGAAATCGCGGCCGAATGCGCCGAACACCTCGTTGCCGTAGCGCTGGCGATCCCCGCCCTGCAGCGTTTCGGCCAGCTGGCCGAGATTGGCGATCGTCGCGATCCCCACATCCGCCAGCGGCACGCGCACTTCCTGCCCTTCCCCCGTCGCGTCGCGGTGCCGCAGCGCCGCGAGGGTGGCGAAGGCGGCATAGGCGCCGGTGAGAAGATCCCACGCGGGCAGGACGGCGTTGACCGGTTCTTCCCCCATGCTTTCGGGGCCAGTGATGAAGGGAATGCCAAGCGCCGATGCCACGGTGTAATCCAGCGCCGGCCCGCCGTCCGGCTTCCCCATAACGCGCGTCAGCACCAGATCGGGGCGCAAGGCAGACAGCTTTTCCCACGACAGGAAGCCGTTCACCGGGAAATTGGTCAGGAAGACACCTGCCTGCTTCCCCGGCTGGGTGGCGATCCGCGTCAGCAACTCGCGCCCTTCCGGGGCGGACAGGTCGATCGCCACCGACAGTTTGCCCTTGTTCAGCCCTTCCCAATAGAAGCTGCCGCCGCCCGGCGCCCTGGGCCAGCGGCGATAGTCGGGCCCGCCGCCAACCTGATCGACGCGAATGACCTCCGCCCCCATCTGCGCCAGATAGAGCCCGGCAGTCGGGCAGGCGACGAAGGACGATGCCTCCACCACGCGCAGCCCCGGCAACAGCGAATACATTGGCGTTCGGCTCCTCTCGTCGTTCCGTGCCGTTTGTCGTTCCGGGCCGCCACTGGCGACCCGCCGCAAACTCAGTTTCCGGTGAATTCGGGCCTGCGTCGTTCGAGGAAGGCGGTCACGGCCTCCTCGTGATCCCGGGTTTCGTGGACCGCGGCCTGATAGGCAGCGGAAAGATTGAGCACGGTGCCCAGCGAAGCGTCCTGCGCCTCGCGCAGGAGCCGCTTGGTCAGGCGCACCGCACGCGGCGGGTTGGCGGCAATTTCTGCCGCGATTTCCTGCGCGGCGGGCATCAGCTCGCCTGGTTCGACCACGCGGCTGACCAGGCCCCAGTCGAGTGCGGTCGCTGCGTCGATCGCGCGTCCGGTCAAAGCCATCTCGGTGGCGCGCGACCAGCCGACGACGCGGGGCAGCAACCAGGCCCCGCCATCGCCGGGGACGAGGCCCACCTTGACGAAGCTTTCGGCGAATTTCGCACCGCTGGTGCAAATGCGGATGTCGCACATGCAGGCAAGATCGCACCCCGCGCCGATCGCGGGGCCGTTCACCGCCGCAATCACGGGCACTTCCAGCGACTGGAAGGCAAGCGGCAGCCGCTGAATGCCATCACGATAATTGCGCACGGTTTCCGCCGGCTGGTTGCCGCGCAAGCCCTTGCCCGGCCCCATTTTCGACAGGTCTCCGCCCGATGAGAACGCCGTCCCCGCTCCGGTCAGGATGACCGCCCGGACCCCGACATCGCGATCGGCCGCCTCCAGAGCGGCCAGAAGCGCATCGATCATGCCATTGTCGGAGATCGGATTGCGCAAGTCCGGCATATTGAGAGTGATCGTGGCCACGCCTTCGCCCTGATCAACCACTACTAGCGCCATCTTGTCTCCCCTATCTGATTTCAGCTTGCATATTGCATGCAACCCTGCAGTGCAAGAAGCAACTCCCCCACCATCGCGCACCCCCGCCCTGCCGCATATCGCGCGGAATTCCGCCATAATCGAGGGGCCCGCGCCGAATCCCCGAGGCACCGCCTGTTTACGCGCCTTGTCAGGCATTTTTGCATGCGAAGGCGGTAAACTTCCTCCGATAAGCGCAACATCCCTGCAATGCCTATTGCCAGGCCGGAGACAATTAACGCGTTTTATCAATGGTATGCCTGAAAACCGCTCGCCACGAGGTTGGACGGCGCGCATAAACTTGCATGCAATTCTGTTTTTGGATACTGTTTGCCTCAGCCGACATCGAGATCGGCCGGGAGTCTGGGTGAAGTGATGGCGCGAGCGCTCAACATTGCATGCAACAGGTGCAACAGGCTCCGGTCTGGGATTTGCCTGTGACGCATCGGTTCGAGGGCAAGGTGGTCGTCATCACCGGCGCCGGCCGGCCCGGCGGGATCGGCGAAGCGATTGCCCGGCGTGTAACCAGCGAAGGCGGCCGGTGCGCCTTGCTCGACCTGTGCCGCGACAACCCGCAGGTCCCGCGCGAAAGCTTCGCCAGCATGGCCTCGCTCAGCCAGGTCGCGGCGGATCTGGGTGAACACGGCCACCCCGGCATCGCGGTCCGCTGCGACGTGACCGACGAGGGCGAGGTTCGCGATGCAATGCAGCAGGTTCGCGCCGAACTGGGCGGAATCGACGTGCTTTATGCCAATGCCGGCGGCGGCACCGGGGCCGGGCCGGTCGACCAGACCTTGGTCAGCGACCTTTCGCGCGAGGCCTGGGATTATACCGTCCAGCTCAGCCTGACTTCGGTCTTTCTCTGCGCGAAGCACGCCGCCCCTGCCCTGCGCGAACGGGGCGGCGGCGCGATCGTCAGCACGACTTCGATCAGCGCCTATCACGGCGTCCCCGGCCTTTCGGCCTATTCGGCAGCCAAATATGCGGTGACCGCGCTGACTCGCGATCTCGCGCTGGAACTGGCCGATGCCGGCATCAGCGTGAACGCCTTCGCACCGGGCATCACGCTGACCCCTTACGTGCGGCAACGGTACGAAACGCTCGCGAGCCAGAGCCCGGACGCGTCCGCGCAGGACTTGCTCGATGATTTCGTGGCTTCGCGCATCCCGCTCGGGCGCGCGGCGGAACCGGCCGAAATGGCCGCCGTCGCAGCGTTCCTGGGCAGCGGCGATGCCAGCTTCATGACCGGCCAGACCCTGTTCGTGGACGGAGGAATGCGGGTCTGACGACCCAGCCAACAAAGGGCGGCAGCGAAAACAGCCGCCACATCGGGAGGTAAGGAAATGAAAGACATGAAGCCTATTGCATTGTTAGCAGGCGCCAGCCTGATCGCCATCGCATGCCCCGCGGCGGCGCAGGACGGTACGCAGACCGGTCCTGACAGCCCCGCGACGACAGCCGAAACGACCCCGCGCGCGCCGGGCGAGATTATCGTCACCGCCCAGCGGCGCGAGCAGTCGCAGCAGGACGTGCCGGTTTCGATCTCCGTCGTATCATCCGAAGCGCTGGCCCAAAGCAATCTTACCACCATTGCCGACGTGCAGTTCCTTGCCCCCGGCGTGAACTACAACGCCAACTTCGGCGGCGGGTTCAACATTCGCGGCGTGGGCACGCAATCGCTGCTGATGTCGGCCGAACAGTCGGTTGCGCTGATTATCGACGATGTCATCCAGGGCCTGCCCGAAGTTTCCTTCGCCGGGCCGAGCTACCAGTCGCTCGTCGATATCGAGCGGATCGAGGTGCTCAAGGGTCCGCAGGGGACCCTGTTCGGCAAGAACAGCTCCGCCGGGGTCATCCAGATAATCACCGCCAATCCCAAGCTGGGGCAGCGCACGCTCGACGGATCGCTGTCCTACGCGACGAAGAACGAGGTGAATGCGGAATCGGTCATCAATCTTCCCCTGGGCGAAACCGCGGCGCTGCGGGTCGCAGGCGGGCTCCAGCGGCGCGACGGTTTCGTGCAGGATCTCTTCAGCGGTGAGGATCGCTGGGCTTACGAACGCTATTCGGTGCGCGGCAAGCTGTTGTGGGAACCCACGGCCGATCTCAGCGTGCTGCTGACGGGCGAATACCGGTACCTGACCGACAACGCCAACGGCCTGTGGACTTTCCGCAATTGCGGCAGCGGCTTCGGCGCGTTCAACCCTTGCGAAGAAGTGGAACCGTACGGCATCGAAGCCGGACCGGAAAACCTCGAGGTCGCGACCGACGGGCAAAGCTATACCCGGCAGAAAGCCTATGCGTTCAGCGGGCGGGTCGATTACGATCTCGGCAACGCGACGCTGACCTCGATCACCGCCTATCGCCACCTGCGCCAGCCGATCTCGCTCGATACCGATGTCACGCCCAGCGCGATCTATTCGCGGAACGAGAATATCTCCGGTGGCACGCAGTTCACGCAGGAACTGCGGGTGAACGGCGATGCCGGCATCTTCAACTACACGCTCGGCGGGTTCTTCTACGATGCGCGACCGTTTCAGAAGGGCATGAACGGCGGAACGCTGGGCTTCCTTCCCGACGATACCGAAACGCTCGTATCGCTCAACGCTATCGGGCCATATTCGGGTGACGGGTATGGATCATGGGTCAAGGCCAAGATCAGAAGCTATGCCCTGTTCGGCCAGGTCGAAGCGGCGGTCACGCCTGACCTGACCCTGATTGCCGGCGGCCGCTACACCCACGACGACGTGCGCCAGGTGATCGATTATTTCGATGTGCCGTGGCTGTGCCGCGTGACGTTCGCCTTCGGGCAATCCTGCCACGGGCTGTCACTGCCGCTGTCATCGGGCGAATCGCGCGTGAAGGCGAGCAAGTTCACGTACAAACTGACGGCCAAGTACGACATCACGCCCGACATCAACGTCTATGCGACATATGCCACCGGCTACAAAGGCCCGATGATTTCGCACCCGGCCAACCAGCCGCAGCTCCTGCTTCGCCCCGAATTGTCGAAATCCTACGAGCTGGGCCTGAAAGGCGAACTGTTCGATCGCGCGCTCGCCTTCAACCTTGCGCTGTTCAAGGTCGATTACGACGATTTCCAGGGCCAGCAGCGCGTGGGCGTCGCGCCGACGTTTTATTACACCACCACGAATGCAGGCGGACTGCAGACCAAGGGGGTGGAAGCCGATATGGCCTGGCGCGCAACGCCGGAACTGACCCTGGCCGGGAACGTCGCCTACATCCCGACCAAGTTCACCGAGTTCGCGGTGCAATGTTACGACCGCTACACCAACCCGGCGACCACGCCGGGCGAGTGCAATTACGTTCAGCCCGGCCTGCCCGCGGGGACGCCGCCGCAGTTCAATGCGGCCGGATATCCGCTGACATATTCGCCCAAGTGGACCTGGGGCCTGCGCGGCAATTACGAAACCGATGTCGGCAACGATCTGACGTTCAACGCCAGCGCATCGTTCAGCTATCGGTCGAGCACTTATGGCGTCGTCGCCGACGACAATTCGATCAATCCCGGATACGGCCTGCTTAACGGGCAGATCAGCATCGGGCGTTATGACGATCGCTGGCGGCTGTCGGTCTTCGCCCGGAACCTGCTCGACAAGTATTTCGTAGCCGGCATCTTCCGTACGCCGCTGGATTCGGGGACGGACAATTCGACGCCGCTGTCCACGATCGGTTATTCCAACATTCCGGCGATGGATTCCAGCCGGACGGTGGGCATCAAGCTCAGCTACTCCTTTGGCAACTGAGCTACGAACCGAACCTGCCGTTCCCGATGCGGGCGCGGCAGGTTCACCGGCCGCGGGCGGAACGCGGTGGATGCTGGCGCTGCTGACGGTCGGTTTCGGCCTGAACCTGCTCGACCGGCAGATCATCAACATCCTGTCCGAACCGATCAAGCGCGATCTGGGGCTGGCCGACTGGCAACTGGGTGCGCTCAGCGGACTGTCGTTTGCGCTTCTCTACAGCGTCGCGGCCCTGCCCATTGCCCGCTTTGCCGACCGTTCGAACCGGGTGCGCGTGATCGGGATCGCGATTCTGACATGGAGCGCATTCACCGCCGCGACCGCATCGGCGACCAGTTTCGTCCAGATGCTGCTGTTGCGGATAGGCGTCGGGATCGGCGAAGCGGGCGGTGCGCCCCCCTCTCAGGCGCTGATCGCCGACAGCGTGCCGCCCGAAAAGCGTTCCGGCGCATTGGCCGTGTTCGCCCTGGGCGCGCCGGTGGGTGCAGCGGTGGGGCTGATCGGCGGCGGCATTCTGGAAGGCATCATCGGCTGGCGCTGGACGATGGTCTGCGCCGGCGTACCGGGGCTGATAATCGGGGGGCTGGTCCTGCTTACCCTGCGCGACGACAGGCCCCGCGTGGCACCGTCGGGCGTGAAAGCGCCGGGCCTGTTCGCCTCGCTCGGGATGCTGCTTTCGCGGCGGACATTCACGCTGATCGCCCTGGGCGGCGCCTTCCTGAGCTTCTGCAATTACGGCGCGATGGCATTCGCAGGCTCGTATTACCTCAGGCTCCATTCCGCCGAACTGGCGGAACTGGGCGAACAGTTCGGCCAGCAGCCGCTGGGCATCATCGGGCTAGGTCTCGGCCTGTTCGGCGCCAGCGGCGGTGCGCTCGGCGCGCTGGTGGGCGGACGCCTGGGCGACCGTTTCGGTGCACACGACTTGCGCGCACTGGCGCTTATCCCGGCAGTCGGTTCGGTGCTTGGCACCGTGGCCTACGTCGCGATGTTCACGGTCGACAGCGCGGCCCTGTCGCTGGTGATTTTCGCCGTCGCCGCGTTCTTCACCAGCGTGTGGTACGGCCCGGGCAATCTGGCCATGCAACGCCTCGCAGGGCCAGGTGCCAAGGCCATGGCACTGGCGGTCGCCCTGTTCATCAACAGCGCAATCGGGTTGAGCTTCGGCCCCCTGCTGATGGGGGTGGCGAGCGATCTGTTCGCGCCATCGCTGGGCGAAGGCGAAGGGTTGCGCGCCGGGATCCTCGTGGGGCTGTCGGCCGGCCTTCTGTCGGGGCTTCTCTACTGGCTTGCGAGCCGTTCCATCAAGACGGAGATCGCGCAGGCGGAAGGGGGCGCGGCATGAAGCTGGAAGGATGCGGCGTCCTGATCGCGGGGGGAGGATCGGGCCTTGGCCTGGAAAGCGCGAAGCTGCTGCGGTCGCGCGGGGCGCAGGTCGGCGTGCTCGATCTGGAGAAAGGCGACTGGGATGGCCCCTATGCGCAGGCCGACGTTGCCGACGAAGACGCGGTAGGCAGAGCGTTCGATGCCCTGAGCGCGGAAACCGGCACGATACGGGTTCTGCTGAACACCACCGGTATCGGGCATTCCGGGCTTTCGGCAGGGCCCGACCGCAAAGTTACCGCCGCGGGATTTCGCCGCACGCTGGAAGTGAACACGCTGGGCAGCTTCATCCTGGCGCAGGCGATGGCCGAACGCCTGATCGGATCGCAGCCGGACGAACACGCGGAACGCGGGGTAATCGTCAACACATCCTCCATCGTCGCGTTCGAGGGGCAGATCGGCACCGCTGCCTATGCCGCCGCCAAAGGGGGGATCAATGCGATGACCCTGCCCCTGGCACGGGAATTCGCGCGTTACGGCATCCGGGTGGTCGCGATTGCGCCGGGGATTTTCGAAACGCCGATGTTCTCGAAAGCGCGCGGGCCGATGGTTGACTGGCTGCGCGATCAGGTGATCTTCCCCAACCGCCCGGGCGACGCAGTTGAATTCGCCGAAATGGTGGCGCATATCTGCCGGAACAGAATGCTGAATGGCACAGTCATTCGACTTGATGGCGCATATCGCGTCCCGCCCGGCCAACATGACTGGTGGGTCGACTGAAGAAATTGGGAGACGGGGTTCCTTGGTCAAAGCGGTCGATATCGCCTACGAAACTATCCGTGACGGGATACGGAACGGAACCTATCCTCCGGGGTCGCATCTGACGGCGCAGGCGCTTGCCGAAGCGTCGGGCTTCAGCAGAACCCCCGTGCGCGAGGCGATGCGCCGGCTGCATGCCGAGGCGCTGATTCATTTCATCCCCAATCGCGGCGCATTCGTCGCGACCTGGAGCAAGCGCGAGATCGAACAGATCTACGACTTGCGCATCCTGCTCGAAAGTTTCGCCGCGAGCGAGGCGGCGATGAACATTGTCGATGATCAGTTGACGCGGTTGCGCGAAATCGCGCAGCGGATGCACGCCATCACCCAGTCGGCCAAGCCGGAGGTGGAAGCCGTCACCGATCTCAACGACGAATTTCACAAGCTGGTGCTGGATGCCAGCGGCAATGTCCGTCTGCGGAACCTGCTCGGCACGATCGTGGAGATCCCGCTGGTCCTCAATACGTTCCGATCCTACTCGCTGGACCAGATCCGGCGGTCGGCGGCCCAGCACCTGGAACTGACCGATGCGTTCGCAGCGCGCGATCCCGAATGGGCCGCAGCGATCATGACGGCCCATATCCGTTCCGCCCGGCAGACCTTGATGTCGAGCAGCGACGTCCAGTATCCGATGTTGGACGCGGTGGACGGCGATACCGCAGAAGACTTGTGACCCCCACGGCCTAGCGGGCCGCCTTGTGCGCCATGGCCCCGGTCGCGGCCGAATCGTGATAGGCATCCATTCGCTCGATCCTGCCGTCCCGAACTGTGCAGATGCAGCAGCAGCGATCCTCTATCGTCGGCCCATCCGGCATCGCAACCACAAGCGTGTGTTGCTGGACGAACCCGTCCGCCGTCGCGCTGCGCCGAATGTCGCGATAGGCAAACAGCCGCGCGCTCTCGCGAATGGTGCGCAGATTGCGGATCGTGGTCGGAATATCGGTGAAGCTATTATCGGTATTGTGCCACACCCGCGCATCATCGGCGAAAATGGTCCGCAGATCCTCAAGATCGCCATTCTCCACTGTATCGAACAGGCGGCGGGCGGCATCGAGGGGTTCGTTCTTCTCGATCATCGGCGCATCCTCGTTGATACAGGCGATCCAGGGCTGGATTTTCGCGGGGCAGAGGCGGCGATCACAGATGCCCGCAGATCGCGCTTGATCACTTTGCCGGCTGCGTTGCGTGGCAGCGCACTGCAACTGAAAGTGACACGTTCCGGTATCTTGAAGGCGGAAAGGCGATTGGACAGGGCATCGCGAATATCCCGTTCGGTCAATGCGCTGTTCTGCCCCACGACGACGCTGGCGGCGACGATTTCCCCCATCACCGTGTCGGGCACACCGAAGACGGCGCAATCCAGCACGCCCGGGATTCGGGCAATGGCGGCTTCCACTTCCGCACAATAGACGTTTTCGCCGCCGCGAATGACGATGTCCTTCTTCCGGTCGAGAACGAACAGGAAGCCTTCCTCATCCATCCGCACGATGTCGCCTGTCCGATACCAGCCATCGGACAGGACGCGGGCCGTGGCCTCTTCCTCCCCCCAATAACCGCCGAACACCTGCGGTCCGCGAACCCACAGCTCCCCCGCCGTGCCGCGCGGGACGTCGCATCCCGCATCATCGACGACCCGCACATCGCAGCAGGGCACAGCCGTTCCCACGCTGTCGGGCCGTTCCAGCAGATCCTCGTGACTGTTCGACGCCACCAGCGAGGATGTTTCGGTCGCGCCATACCCCTGAGCCGGGGCCGCGCCCGGAAACCGGGATATCACCCCTTCGGCCAGGTCCGATGCCGCAGGCGAGCCACCGTAAGTCACGGTATGCACCGATTCCAGCCCCTTCGTTCCCCCGGCGGGCAGCCGCTGGACGAGCTGGACGACCAGCGTCGGAACCAGGATCAGGATATTGACCTGTTCGCGCTGGATCAGGGCAAGCGCCTCGTCCAGATTCCAGCGGTACATCAACATCAGGCGATTGCCCCGCGACAGGGCGGGGATCAGCGCCGAATGCAGCCCGGTCACGTGGAACAGCGGCAGGGGGAGGAGAACCGTCTGCTGACCGGCAGGCCTGTCGCGCGGGGGCCAGGTGTCGCCCCGGCGCAGCGCCGCGCGTGCAACACGGTACTGGGTATTGGCCAGATTGGTCAGCACCATGCGGTGCGTCGTCAGCGCCCCCTTTGCCGCCCCGGTCGTGCCGGAAGTGAACGAGATCGCGACCGGATCGTCCGGCGTCAGCTTTCTGTCCGGCGCCGGCAGTGGCGCAAGCGCGCCCCAGCTGGCGACCGGCCCCACCAATTGCTCGAAACTTCCGGTTCCGCCGCCGGCCCGCACGCTGATTTGCTGGGCGGAACAGGTCTGCCCGGCCAGCCGTTCCAGACGCTCGGCGTCGGCCGCGACGACTTTCGCTCCGCTCGCGTCGATCATCGCAGCAAGGTTTTCACCGGTCTCCCAGGCGTTCAACGGCACCAGGACCGCACCGATAGCCATCGCAGCGAACGCGCAAACCGACCATTCGGGATAATTGCGCATGGCAACAGCGACCCGGTCGCCCTTCGCCACTCCGAAATCTTCCGCCAAAGTCCGGCCGAATGCCTGAACGGCGCGCCAATGCGCTTCGAACGTGACACGCTCTTCGCGATAGATCAGAAATTCGCGGTCGCCATACGCGCGACTGTCATCGATGACCCGGCGCATATCGCGCGGTCCGTGGACGTAGGTGCGCAAGGTGCGCCCGCCGATCGCTTCCGATCGCATTTCCCAGGGCGCGCCCGGTGCCGTCAGCGCTGCCTCGGCTTCGGCAATGGTGCAGGCCGGCCATGATCGATCGGCTGTCACGATCCTGCCCCCGCCCGCAAGGCATTGTCCCAGGCGGTTTGCGCCAGAGGCTCCACCCGATCCTGGGCACGCAAGGCGCGTTCGTTGTTCGCCTGTCCGCGCGCGGCGCGCCCCGCCACGCCCTGAAGGATGGCCGCCAGCCGAAACAGGTTGAATGCGATGTACCATTCGATCGGGCGATCGAGCTGGCGCCCGGTCGCGGAAAGGTAGCGATCCAGCGCCTGCTCCATCGTCGGGATACCCGATGTTGCGAAATCGACCGTATCCATCGCGATCCTTTCGCCGGGCGGCATGCGCCACATCATCAGAAAATAGGTGAGATCGGCAATCGGATCGCCCAGCGTGCACAGTTCCCAGTCGAGCACCGCAGCGACCGCGGGCCTGTCCGGGGTCAGGACCATATTGTCGATCCGATAATCGCCGTGCACGATCCGCGGCGCCACCTCGGGCGGGGGGGCTTCGGCCAGCCAGTCGATCAGGCGTTCCATCTCCGCCTGATGTGGCGGATCGGACGCGCGATACTGCTTGGCCCAGCGCGCGATCTGACGCTCGAAATAGTTTCCGGCCCGGCCGAAATCCCCAAGACCCACGGCCTCCGGCTCGAACCGGTGCAGGGCGGCGAGAGTATCGATCTGGGCATTGTAGATTGCAGTGCGCTGCTCCGCCGTCTGGTCGGGAAGTTTCGGGTCCCAGAGTACCCGGCCTTCCACCAGTTCCATCAGAAAGAAGGCGGAGCCGATGACAGCGTCATCCTCGCACAACCCATAAACCTGCGGAACGGGAAAGCCCCGCGGGCCAAGCGCCGCCATCACTTCGTATTCGCGCTCTACCGCATGGGCGGATCGAAGCAGAACACCCGGCGGTTTGCACCGCAGGACATAATCGCGCACCGGCGTCGCGACGCGGAACGTCGGATTGGACTGCCCCCCGGCGAAGCGTTCCAGCCGGATCGGCCCCGCATGATCCGCAATCGTTGCAGCCATCCAGATGCCGAGACGATCGACCGCCTCCGCGTCGATCTGGCCGGCAGACGTTGCCGGAGGCCCGGCACTGGCGACGGAGGCCTGCATCCTCACTCTCTCCCAATTGCGATCGGAGGAGCTTGCCACCCCTCCTGACAACAATGCTCTTGCCATTTGCATGCAATTTAGTCAAAGCTTGTTGTGTCGATGCGGTCGGAACGGTTGATCGGCACAGATCGAAAGCGGGTTGTACATGGCGGGGGATATTTTGAGTTTCACCACGAAAATCACGCTTTCTCGCCCTGTTCCCTGCCTCGCAGATGGTTTCGGGATCGCTCGCGCCGGCCATCGTCGCGATGCCGGGGCTGAAAGTGTGTGGATGCAAAACAGAAGCAAAAATGCATCCGATCTGACCCGATTCGCGGTTCTGTCAGCACAGGATCAGGCGCAGTGAGCGGTTCGACCGAAAATGCGGACGCGACCGGCTCGCTGCAGGGCGTTCGGGTGGTCGAACTGGGCCAGTTGATCGCGGGCCCGTTCTGCGGGCAATTGCTGGGCGACATGGGCGCGGAGGTCGCGAAAGTCGAACCGCCCGAAAGCGGCGATCCGATGCGCGCCTGGGGCCAGGGCGACAAGCCGACCTGGTGGCGGGTCATCGCACGCAACAAGTATTCGGTGGCAGCCGATCTCAAGACGGCCGAAGGGCAGGATCTGGTCCGCCGGTTGATCGCGGAAGCGGATATCCTGATCGAGAACTTCCGCCCCGGAACGCTGGAGAAATGGTCGCTCGACCCTCGCGATCTGATGGAAATGAACCCGCGTCTGATCGTGGTTCGCGTATCCGGGTACGGTCAGTGGGGCCCCTACGCTGCGCGAGCCGGCTTCGGCGGCATTGCGGAGGCAATGGGCGGATGGCGCAAGATCGTCGGAGAGCCGGATAGGCCGCCCGCGCGCATGGGCGTTTCCATCGGCGACACGCTGGCGGCGACTTACGGATGCATGGGTGCACTGGCCGCGCTTCACGAACGCGCCACCAGCGGCAAGGGGCAGATCGTCGATGTCGCGCTGTATGAATCGGTGCTTCAGGTCATGGAAGGGCTGATCCCTGAATGGGCGATCGCCGGCCACAAGCGCGAGCGGACGGGATCGACCCTGCCGGGAATTGCCCCTTCGAATGTCTATTCCTGCAGCGACGGCGAATTTCTGATCGGAGCCAACCAGGACAGTGTCTTCGCCCGTCTGTGCGAAGCGATGGGACAGGCCGATCTGGCCACGGACGAGCGCTATCGCACCCACACCGCCCGGGGGAAGCATCAGGCCGAGCTGGACGCGCTGATCAACGCCTGGACCCGGCGCTTCACGGTTGCGGAACTCGAAACACTGATGAACGAACATGGCGTACCCGCCGGCCGCATTCTCGATGCCGAAGACATGTTGAGCGATCCGCACTTCGCCGCGCGCGAAGCGATCGTGATGGTCGACGATGCGGAACTGGGGCCCGTGCCGATGCAGGGCGCATTTCCGAAACTGTCGCGCACCCCCTCGAAAATCCGCCGGAACGCGCCGCGCGATGTGGGGCAGGACACCGCCGAAATCTGCCGGCGCTGGCTGGGCGACTGATCACCGTCGCAGCCGTGCCGCGGCATCGGTGAAGGTCAGTCGCCCACGCGATGCGTGCGCGCAAGGGCGCTGGTTCTTTCGCGGCCCAGCTGCCGATTGAGCCAGTGTGCGGTATCGACAAGCCTGTCGAGATCCAGCAACAGCGCGCCACCCTCGCCGCCGTCGGGGCCGCCGCCCGTGGCATAGACAAAATCTTCGGTCGCCAGATTGCCCGCCGCACCGGGTGCGAAGGGGCAACCGCCGGTTCCGCCGATGGAGGCATCTATAACGCGCGCTCCGCCGCGAATGGCGGCCAGGGCATTGGCGACACCCATCCCCCGCGTATCATGCAGATGCACGCGCACCGGCACCGGGCCGACGGCCTCCACCACCATGCGCGTGAGGTGCTCCACTTCCTCAGGACGCGCAATTCCGATGGTGTCGGCCAGGCCGATTTCATGGCTACCAGCCGCCGCCAGTCGGCGCGCCATTGCAACGACATGCTCGCGGGAAACGCGCCCTTCGAAGGGGCAGCCCCAGGCGACCGCGATCATCGCCTGCGCGGCGCGCCCTTCGCTGCCGGCAAGCTCCAGCACATCGCACGCGATTTCCAGTGATTGTGCGCTCGACTGGCGCTGATTGCGCATGCCGAAGCTGTCGCTCGCCACGCAGACGAAGCCGATCTCGTCCACCTGCGTTTCCAGCGCTCGCAGGGCGCCGCGCTTGTTGAGCACGAGGCCGATATAGCGGGCGGCGCCGGGCGGCAGGCGGTCCACGACCTCTTCGGCCCCGGCCATCTGGGGCACGGCATCGGGCCGCACGAAGCTTGCCACTTCCAGCCGCGATGCGCCCGCTGCGATGGCCCGTTCGATCAGTTCGGCCCTGATCTCGACCGGCAGGATGCGCGGTTCGTTCTGCAACCCGTCACGGGGGGACACTTCGACCAGTTCGATTGCCGTCCCGCCCATCCTAGCGCAGCCCAAGCTGGCGGGCGATGATCCCGCGCAGAATCTCGCGCGTGCCGCCGCGCAGGGAAAATGCCGGAGCGGCCATTGCAGTGTAGGCGAGCACTGCTGCGAACCGGCTCGTGCTCTCCAGATCCGGCTCCTGATCCACCAGCGATCGCGCGATGTCGGGCAGGTCCTGTTCGAACGTGGCGCCCAGATCCTTGACGATGGCGGCATGGACCGAAGCGTCCTCCCCGCGTTCCAGCAGGGTCGCGACGCCGCGCGACATATGCCGCAGCGTCACCAGATGGGCGAACAGACGCCCCACCGCCTGCTGTGCGGCCGCGCCTTCGCTGCCCTGCAAGGCCCCGATCAATTCGATCAGCAACTGGATCGAGGACAGGAAGCGTTCCGGTCCCGAACGCTCGAACGCAAGTTCGCCCATGACTTGCGCCCAGCCCTGCCCTTCGGTTCCCAGCAGGGCATCGGCGGGAAGCACGGCATCTTCGAAATGGACTTCGTTGAAATGGTGCTGGCCCATCAGGTCATGGACCGGCCTGACCGTCACGCCCGGCGTATCGCGCATATCGACGAGCATCTGGCTGGTCCCCTTCTGCCGATCGGCCGGCGTCCCGGACGTTCGGCAGAACAGGATCATATAGTCGGCCTCGTGCGCATATGTGGTCCACAGCTTGGTACCGCTGACCCGCCAGGTGCCATCGCCCTGTTTCTCGGCCCGTGTTCGGGTCGCTGCCAGATCGGACCCGGCATCGGGCTCGCTCATCCCGATGCAGAACGTGCATTCGCCCGCTGCAATGCGCGGAAGGATCGCGCGCTTTTGCGCTTCGGTGCCATAGCGCAGGATGGTCGGGCCGCTCTGTCGGTCGGCGATCCAGTGCGCGGCCACCGGGGCGCCGGCGGCAAGCGTTTCTTCCATCACGACATAGCGTTCGTATGCCGTGCGGTCATGGCCGCCAAATTCACGCGGCCAGGTCATGCCCAGCCAGCCGCGCTGCCCTAGCGCGCGCGAAAAATCCCGGTCGAACCCGTTCCAGCTTTCCGCCCTTTCCAGCGGCGTCCGCTGCGCCAGCGCCGTGCCGAGGAACGTGCGCACATCGCGCCGCAAGCTTTCGTCGTCCGGGCGAACAGGCGGAGCGGGAAATGCCAGAACGCTCATGCCGCGGTCACCATCGGCCAGAAGCCATCGGCCCCCTCCCCGATGACCGCGCGGCCCACGCGGCGGGTCCACCAGGCCTGGGTGCCGAACTCGTCGCGCCAGCGCCACAGCGCGGTGGTGTAGCGGTGCAGGCGATGTTCGCGGGTATACCCGATCGCGCCATGCAACTGATGGGCGATGGCGGTGGCGCGCGAAGCGGCCTCCCCCACCCGCGCCCGCGCTATGCCGATCGCGAGCGGAAGATCGGCGTTGTCCCCCTCGACCCGCTGGCAGGCGAAATCGGCCGCAGCGCGCCCCGCTGCCACCTCACCCGCCAGTGTGGCGAGCGAATGCTGGATCGCCTGGAAACGCGCAAGCGGTCGCCCGAACTGGCTTCGTTCCTCGACATGCCGAATGCTCATTTCCAGCACCGCCTCCAGCGCGCCCGCCATCTGGCAGGCGCGGGCCAGTGCCGCGAGATCGCGCTGATGCGCTGCAAGCTCACCCAGGCCGTCGACCGCGACTGGTCCTGTGCCCGCGCGCGCGCCATCTTCGGCTGCAAAGCGGCGCGCCAGCATCGTATCCACCAGCGGCCAGGGCCCGTGATGCCGCCCGGCGATCCGCACCAGTTCCATCCCGTCGGTCAGCGGAAGGCCCAACCCACCCTGCTCGCCTGCGACCAGTGCGAGAGTCAGACCCGATTCCTCGATCGTTGCCCAGCCCGCGGCGTAGGCGTTTTCGGGCATGCTCTCCCACGGGCCGGCACGCTCCGCCAGATCGGCAAGCAGCCGCTCCGCGGTCTCGAACACGATGGCCGACGTTTCATCCATGTCGCATTCCTGTTTCCGGCTCTCCCCCCGGCTCAGAGCGCCGCGAGGCCTGCCTCGGCGACCTGCATATCCTGTTCGTAGTGGCCGCCGCTGACCCCGATGCCGCCGATGACGTGATCGTCCTCGGTAATCGGGTAGCCGCCACCGAATACCACCAGACGCGGCGTGTGCACGATGCCGTGCAGCAGGGGCGGGTCGTTCTTGATGAATTCGTGCCATCCGTGGCTGGGCATGCCGAAACTGACCGCGGTGTAAGCCTTGTTGGTCGCCAGATCGACGGACAGCAGCGCCGCACCGTCCATTCGGCGGAAGGCCTTGAGAATGCCCGATTCATCGACGACCGAAATAACCATCGGCACGCCCATCTCAGCCGCTTTCGCGCTCGCGGCTTCGATCAGCCGGTCTGCGGTTTCCTGAGTGATCGATCGTTTGGTTACGCTGTTTGCCATGTCTTCGCTGCTCCCGTGTTCACGCATTTCAATTGAGTTTTTCGACCGCTGCCACGATTTTGTCGCGCGTGACGAACAATCCCTTTTCCAGCGCCCCGTTGTAGGGGACATGGACCTGCGGCGCGGTGACCCGCCGAACCGGGCGCTTCAGCGCGTCAAACGCTTCTTCGCAGACGACCGCCGCGATTTCCGAAGCGACGCTGCCCACCCTGTGCGAATTGTCGGCGATGACCAGGCGGCCGGTCTTCGCCACCGACGACAGGATCGTCGTACTGTCGAGAGGGGCAATGGTCCTGATGTCGATGACTTCGGCCGATATGCCGCGCCCTGCAAGATCGTCCGCCGCCTTCATCGCGTGCGGCAGGCACCCGGCGATCGAAACGATGGTCACATCGTTCCCTTCGCGCCGCACAGCCGCCTTGCCGATGGGCACCAGGACATCCGCATCTACAGGAACGTCTTCCTTCTTGTTCCACAGATTGATGTCTTCGAAAATCACCACCGGATCATCGTCACGCACCGCGGCCTTGAGCAGCCCCTTGGCATCGCTCGCCGTAGCCGGAGCCAGCACCTTCAGGCCCGGCGTGTTCATGAACAGCGGATAAGGGCGGTCTGCATGCTGGGCGGCGGTGCGGTTGTTGTAGAACGTGCTGGTCCGCACCACCAGCGGCACGGACAGCTGCCCCCCGGTCATGAAACGCAACTTCGCCGCCTGGTTGATCAGCTGGTCGGACGCCAGATAGCAGAAGCTGGCGATAGTCAGGTCCACGATCGGACGCAGGCCGGTCAGCGCGGCCCCGACCCCGACGCCGACGAAACTGTTTTCCGAAATCGGCGTGTTGCGCAGGCGGCTGGCATCGAATTCGTCGAACAGCGATTGCGCGCCGTACACGGCGATATCCTCTCCCATCAGGATGACATTCTCGTCCCGCCGCATCTCTTCGCGCTGCGCCTCGACAATGGCCTGGAGGTAGGAAAGGCGGGTGGTCGAATTGGCGAGCGTCACGACTGCCCCTCCATCGCGCGATCCAGCCCGATGGGGTTGGCGTACATGTTGTCCCACAGGTCGCTCGTTTCGGGTTCGGGGCTTTCCTTCGCGAATGTAACCGCTGCATCGATCGTTTCGCGAACCTCCGCTTCGATCGCCTCGATATCGGCCAGCAGGTCGCGCTGGATCAGGATGGCGCGATAGAGCGCGACGGGATCGCGTTCGTTGCGATAGTGATCGATTTCCTCCTGGCTGCGATATTCGATCGGGATGGCCAGCCGGTTCGAATGTTCATCGAAACGGTAAGTCCGCGCTTCGATCAGCGTAGGCCCTTCGCCGCGCCTTGCGCGCATGACCGCATCGGCCGTGACAGCATGGACCGCCTCGACATCCTGGCCATCGACCGTGATGCCGGGAATTCCGAAACCATCGGCCCGCCGCGCGATGTCGGGCTGACCATGCGACATGGAAACCGGCGTAGTCACTGCATAACCGTTGTTCTCGCAGAAATAGACCACCGGCAGTTTCCATACTGCGGCCATATTGATGCTTTCGCCAAATGTGCCCTGATTGGTCGCGCCATCGCCGAAGAAGCACAGGCTGGCCTGGTCCGTCCCCCGCACTTGCGCGCTGAGCCCGGCCCCGGTGGCCAGCGGAAAGCCGCCACCGACGATGGCCGATTCGCAAATCAGCCCCATCTTGGTGTCGGTCAGATGCATGGAGCCGCCCAGCCCCTTGCAAATGCCGGTCCGCTTGCCGAAAATCTCCGCCATCAGCGGGCCGATTTCCGCACCCTTGCCGATGGGGTGGCCGTGCGAGCGGTGGGTCCCCGTGACATAGTCGTCATCGCGCAGCGCCATGCAGGCCCCGACGATAGCGCCTTCATGTCCGATGCTGAGGTGTCCCACCGGGTTGTGCGCGATCAGCGCCTCCTCGAACAGGCGAATGCGCAGCATCCGCCGGAACGCTTCCAGTTGCTGTTCGCGATCCAGCGCCATCTCAATCCGGCCTTATCTTCGCGATGTGGGCGCCGACCTCGACTTCATCATCAGGAGCGACGAGGATTTCGATCAGGGTGCCCGAAGCAGGCGACTCGACCTCCACCGTCGACTTCGCGGTTTCGACTTCCACCAGCGCTTCGCCCGCTTCGACCCGATCGCCGACAGCCTTGAGCCACCCGACGATCGTCGCTTCGGTCACGCCCATGCTGATTTCGGGCAGTTTGACACCAACAGCCATTCGTATGCTCTCCGTAGAAATACGCCGGTGCGCCAGCGCTCAGCCCTTGCGGTAGAAGAAGTCTTCCGGATTGAAGTTCATCCAGTAACGCTGCACGCGCCCTTCATCGTTGAACTCGAATTGCGAAGATCCGGGCGCACTGACGGCCTGGCCATCGAACGTGCCGCGGATGGTCCAGCCGGTCGCGGCAAAAGGCGGTTCGATGATCGTGCGCTCTACCTCGCGATTATAATCGACCAGCGCGCCGAACGCCTTTTTCTCCACCTCGCGCTCGCTTGCGCGGTCGGGCACGTGAACGCCGTTGCGCCACCCTTCCACATCGGGGGCCATGATCTTGTCGATACCGGCGCTGACAGCCTCCACCCCCGTGCGGTGACGCGCGTTTTCGGTTTCGTTCAGCGCAGTCAGCGCCTTCATTATGGTGTCGCGGTCGACCATATCCGTTCCTCTCTCTCCATTGCGTTCGTTGCCGTGTGGCCGGGCGGCGCGACGATGCCCGCCGCAACCTTTATCGCGTGTCGAAATCCTCCATCCGGGGCCGCGCCATTTCTTCTTCGAAACGGTCGTAGGAAAATGTCCACGATGCAGGCACGCCCCGCTTGTCGAGATACCAGCTGTCGCACCCCGTGACCCAGACCGTCTTGCGCGCCGCTTCGCACCGATCGTCCTCGAACCGGCGCATCGCCGCGGGCGTGACGCTGACTTCGGCGTATTCTCCGTGACGAATGCCGTCGATCAGCTGCAGGATGTATTCGATCTGGTGTTGCGCCACCTCGACCAGCGAGAAGTTGCCGATCGGACTGTTCGGACCGTTGAGAAGAAACAGGTTGGGAAAATCGGGGACACTTACCGACAGATAGGCTTGCGGCCCCTCCGCCCAAACGTCGTCCAGCGAAATCCCCCCGCGCCCCACGACCGTGGTGGGCCGGATGAACCGGTCGACCAGAAAACCGGTCGCCAGCACCAGGATATCGAGATCGTGGAAAGCGCCGTCGGCGGTCCTCACCCCTTCCGGCTCGATCCCCTGGATCGGCGCGGTCACCAGATTGGCGTTGGGGCGCTGGATCGCGTCGTAGAACGTGCCCGAAATGACAAGCCGTTTGCACGCCGCGCGATAATCCGGCGTCAGGCGCCTGCGAAGCTCGGGATCGCGAACGGTATCGAGATTTTCACGGCATAGCCGCTCGATCGCGGCAAGTTCCGGCGAATCCACGTCGATCACCGCCGCAGCATACCCTTCAAGCGTCTTGGCCCGCAGCTCGCGGACAAGCTCCTCCAGCTCTTCCGGGTTTTCGCGAAAGCGCGCCCGCTCTTCATCCGAATAGGGCACGTTCTGGCGCGGCAGAACCCATTGGGCGGTCCGCTGAAACAGATCGAACCGGCGCGCGCGCGGAACAAGTGCGCTGGCCAGTTGCGCAGCGGTCGATCCCGTCCCGACAACGCCGATGCGGCGGTCATCCAGCGGCACATCGTGATCCCATCGCGCCGAATGGAACACGTCCCCTTCGAACGATTCGATACCCTCGAAATGCGGAATATTGGGGTGGTGCAGCACGCCGGTTGCCGCGACGACCACGTCGAAAGTGTCGCCGTGGTCCGCCGCCGTCTGGAGGTTCCAGACACTGTCGGCATAGCGCAGGCTGATGACTTCTTCGCCGAAGCGCGTGATCGCGTCGATGCCATATTCGCGCGCGACCCGGTCGAAATAGTCGCGGATATCCGGCCCTTCGGCCATCAGCGATTTCCAATCCGGGTTGCGGGCGAAACTGTATGTGTACCAGTGCGCCGAGACATCGCAGGCGAGGCCGGGATAAGTGTTTTCGCGCCAGGTCCCGCCGAAGCCGTGCCCCTTCTCGAACACGACCACCTGCATGCCCCGTTCGCGCAGCTTGATGGCGGCGAGGATGCCGCCCATGCCCGCACCGATCACCGCGGCGCGGATCGGTCTGTCGCCCACCTCCGGTTGGATGCGTGTTTTATCGTGCGGCGCGCTGTTCATCTCGTCGATTCGAAGCCTCTCCCTTCGCCGCCTCGTCAGAAGGTCAGCGCACGTGCATATTGCATCCAATTATGGAGCGATCAACCCAGTCCGGCCAGTCTTTTGTATCAAATCGTGCTGAAATTGCTCACTCGACCGGCAATCTAATGCAGACGGCCCACTCGCGGACCATTCAGCAACCGCCCGAATGTCCCGCAAAAGCGGTGATTGGACGAATTTGCATACAATGTCTTGTCAGCGCCGGCAGGCTGGCCTAGCGTCGCACGAAACACGGGACCTTGGGAGAATTCGATGACGAAGAAGCGAGCCGCAGGCGAACTGGTCGCCGCGACGCTGGCGGGTATCGGCGTGGACGAGATATTCGCGCTCCACGGCAGCCATCTCGATCCGCTGTACATGGCTTGCGAGGAATTCGGCATCCGGCTGACCGATACGCGGCATGAAGCGTCCGCCGGCCATGCCGCCGATGGCTATGCCCGATCCACCAACGGGCGACTGGGCGTATGCGCCATCACGGCCGGCCCTGGCTTTACCAATGCCCTGACTGCGATGGCCAATGCCCATCTCGACCGCATCCCGACGCTGTTCATCGCCGGCGCCGCGCCCTTGCGGGAAGCGGAAACGAACACCTTGCAAGGCGGCTTCGACGCGGTGGCGATGGCGCGTCCGGTGACCAAGTGGGCGCAGCGGATCACAGAGCCTGACCGGATCGTCGAATTCGTCCGCCGGGCCTGTGAGATCGCGCTTTCCGGCCCGCCGGGTCCGGTCTTCCTCGAAATACCGATCGACGTCATGTTCTGGCCCACCGATGAACAGCCCCCCGAAACATCCGCCTGGCGCGGCCCCCGCCAGCCTGCCCCGGAACCGTCCGCCGTCGCGGAAATTCTCGAGCAGCTGCAGTCGGCCAAACGCCCGGTTATGATTGCCGGGGGCGGTGTGACGCTTACAGCCTCGGGCGAGCGCCTGCGCCGCCTGGCCGAAGCTTCCGGCATTCCGGTAATCGCCAGTCAAAAGGCGCTGGGCGTTCTGCCCGACGATCACCCCCTTTACGGTGGTGCAGCCGCCGGACTTGCAATGGCGGCCGCAGCGGGCGAACCAACCGACATGGTCCTGCTGCTGGGCGCGCGCATGGGAATGTTCCTTGGCGGCGCGATGGGCGCGATCATCCCGCAGGAAGCCTATGTCGCCCAGGTGGAAATCAACGGCGAAGAAGTCGGCCGCGTGCGCATGGCCGACTTGCCGGTTATCGCCGACGTCGGGCAGGCGATCGATGCGCTGGCTGCAGGTGCAGCCGAGTGCGACTGGCCCGACCGCTCCGCCTGGGCAGAGAAGCTGCGAAGTTTCCGCCCCGCTGCACGAAACGCCTTTGCCGACGCGCCGAAAGAAAGCGCCCCGGGCAGGATACATCCCGGTCACGCCGTCGCCGCGATCATGGACGCACTGCCCGAAGGCACGGCGGTGATTGCCGATGGCGGCGAGGCGGGAAACTGGGTCGGCGATCTGATCCGTTCGCCCGGTGCCGGCCAGCATCTTCGCTGCGGTTATCTGGGATGTCTGGGCATTTCGCAGGGCTTCGCGATCGGTGCCGCGCGCGCTGATCCAGGCCGCCCGGTCGTCAGTTTCGCCGGTGACGGCGGCGTCGGCTTCAATCTGCAGGAATTCGACACGATGGTCCGGCACCGACTTCCGATCGTTACCGTGGTGCTCAACAATGCCGAATGGGGCATGTCCCGCAATGCGCAGAATCTGTTGTACGGCAGAGAACGCGAAGCAATCGTGGCGCTGGAAGAAACGCGATACGATCTGGTTGCCGCCGGTTTCGGGATCGAGAGCCGTCTGGTCGACCGCTATGACGACCTGGGCGATGCGGTGCGCGAGGCGTTCGCTTCCGGCAAGCCGTGGTGTCTCAACGTGATCGTCGATGCGGCCGTGATGCACCCGCGGACCCGGATGATGGTGGGCGACGGCGCGGACGAGAACGACGTCCCGATCCCCTACTACGCCAATATCAAGCGGTAGGCGCCGCTTCCTCCCCACCGGATGCACGCACCCGCGATCAGTGAAAATCGCGCGACCGGGGCAGGATGCGCACGTTGCGGGGATGCTGCGGATGGACAAATTCATCCGCGCGCGAGAGCAGCGGATTCGTCTCGTGCACTTCCGACAGGCGGGCAAGCTCCGCCGTGCGGTCGTGGATGCGGCTGGCCATCAGGTGGATCACCCCTTCGCGGCTTTTCTGCACTTCGCCTTCCACCAGCATCAGGCGGGCGGCCATTACCTCGCGGCGAAAGCGTTCGAACAGGCGTGCCCAGATGACGATATTGGCAATGCCCCCTTCGTCTTCGAGCGTGACGAAGATGGCATTGCCCTTGCCGGGGCGCTGGCGCACCAGCACGACCCCGCCCACTTGCGCGCGGGCGCCGTTGAGACAATCGGTCAGCGCAGTGCAGGGCAACACGCCTTCCCGATCGAACATCGGGCGCAGGAAGGCCATCGGATGGGCTTTCAGCGAAAGACGGGTGGTCTGATAATCGGCCGCCACCTGTTCCGACAGAGGCATGGCGGGTAAGGCGGCAGGCGGTTCTTCCCCCAATTCACGGGCGCGTGCGGCCGCGAACAGGGGCAGTTCGTCGGGGGGCGTTCGCCGCGCTTCCCATAACCCCTCCCGCCGGTCCAGCCCAATCGAGCGCAGCGCATCGGCGTCGGCCAGCAGGCGCAAGGCGCGCTGGGGAAGATGCGCCTTGCGAGCAAGCTGCTCGATACTCTCGCATGGTGCGGCGGCGGCGATTTCGTCGGCCCATTCTTCGCGAAACCCTTCGATCTGGCGCATTCCCAGCCTGAGGGCGAATGCGCCCCCTTCGGTACGCTCCAGCGTCGAGTCCCAATGGCTGTGGTTGATGTCGATCGCGCGCACATCGACATCGTGTTCGCGCGCATCGCGCACAATCTGGGCCGGGGCATAGAATCCCATCGGCTGCGAATTGAGCAGCGCGGCCGCGAAAACCGCAGGATAGCGGCACTTGATGTAGGAAGAGACCCAGACGAGGCGCGCAAAGGCCAGGGCATGGCTTTCGGGAAAGCCATAGCTGCCGAACCCTTCGATCTGGCGGAAACAGCGGTGGGCGAAATCGCGCTGGTAACCGCGGGCAACCATGCCTTCGACCAGCTTGCTTTCGAAATTTTCCATCGTTCCCAGATTGCGGAACGTGGCCATCGCCCGGCGCAGCTTGTTCGCTTCGGACGGGGTGAACCCGGCGGCGACGATGGCCAGCTTCATCGCCTGTTCCTGGAACAGCGGCACGCCATTGGTCCGCCCCAGCAGCCCGCGCAGTTCATCCGGATCGTGCGGCGGAGCGGGAGAGGGATATTCGACTTTCTCGATCCCCTGCCGGCGGCGCAGGTAGGGGTGGACCATGTCCCCCTGGATCGGGCCGGGGCGCACGATCGCCACCTGGATCACCAGATCGTAGAACTCCTTGGGCCGCAGGCGGGGCAACATGTTCATCTGCGCCCGGCTTTCCACCTGGAACACGCCGATGCTGTCCCCGCGCTGGAGCATGGCGAAGACATCGGGCGCATCGCCGGGCACGCTATCGAGCCGGTATTGCCGGCCCAGGTGGGTTTCGATCAGGGCGAAGGCCTTGCGAATGCAGGTCAACATGCCCAGCGCCAGAACATCGACCTTCATCAGGCCGAGCGCGTCGATATCGTCCTTGTCCCATTCGATGAACGTGCGGTCTTCCATCGCCGCGTTGTGGATCGGCACCGTCTCGTCCAGCCGGTCCTGCGTCAGCACGAAGCCGCCGACATGTTGCGACAGGTGCCGCGGGAAATGCAGTATCCGCTCCACGAAAGCATTTACCCGCGCGATCGCCGGGTTGTCCGGGTCCAGCCCCGCCTCGGCACAGCGCTGCCGGTCGTAGGTGGAGGCATAGCTGCCCCAGACCGTGCTCGCGAGGCGCGCGGTAACGTCCTCGCTCAGGCCCAGGGCCTTGCCCACTTCCCGCGCCGCGCTGCGCGGACGGTAATGGATCACCGTGGCCGCGATCCCCGCCCGGTGGCGCCCGTAACGCTTGTAGATATACTGCATCACCTCTTCGCGCCGTTCGTGCTCGAAATCGACGTCGATATCGGGCGGCTCCTTGCGTTCGGGCGAAATGAAGCGGGAAAAGAGCAGGTTGTGCTCCGCCGGATCGACCGCGGTTATGCCGAGCACGAAACAGACCGCCGAATTGGCCGCCGACCCGCGCCCCTGGCACAGGATCCCCTCCCCTTGCGCGAAACGAACGATGTCGTGCACGGTCAGGAAATAGGGGGCGTATTGCGCATCCGCGATAATGCCCAGTTCCTCGTGCAGCAGGGCCGCCAGCTTTGCCGGCACCCCTTCGGACCAGCGGGCGCGCGCCTCGGTCCAGACGAGTTCCTCGAGCCATTCCTGCGGGGTGTAACCGGGCGGCACCGGCTCGTGCGGATATTCATATCGCAACTGGTCGAGCGTGAAATCCACCCCGGCGGCAAAATCCTGCGTCGCTGCGACCGCCTCGGGCACAGCGGCAAAGAGGCGCGCCATTTCCTCCGGCGATTTGAGATGCCGTTCCGCGTTGACGGCAAGCCGGCGCCCGGCCGCTTGCACGGTCGTCTTCTCGCGGATCGCGGTCATCACGTCGTGCAGCGGCCGCACGTCCGGATCGGCATAGAGCGCATCGTTGAGCGCGATCAGGGGCACGCCGGTGCGGGCGGACTGTTCGCGCAGGCCGGCCAGGCGGCGCGCATCGCGCCCCCGGCGCAGCATGGCCGCGCCCAGCCACACCCGCTGCGGCGCCGCAGCCGCCAGTTGCCCCAGCAAGGCATCGCCGGCCGGGGGCAGGACGATGAGCTGCAGGTCTTCGAGAAAAGCGAACAGGTCGCTTTCGCGCAGCAGGCAGGCGCCTTTCTCGGCTCGCAGATTGCCGGTGGTGAGCAGGCGCGTCAGCCGCCCCCAGCCGCGGCGCGAAACCGGATAGGCCAGGATGTCCGGCGTTCCATCGGCAAAGGCCAGGCAGCTCCCTACCAGCAGGCGGAACGGGGGAAGCCCCACCCCTTTCTCCTCCGCCCTGACGAATGCATCGCGCAAGGCGACATGGGCGCGCACCACCCCGGCCACGCTATTGCGATCGGCAATGCCGATACCCGCATGGCCCAGTTCCAGCGCACGCGCGACCATGTCCAAAGGCGGGCTGGCCCCGCGCAGGAAGGAAAAATTCGTCGCCGCCGCCAGCTCAATATAGAAAGGCCGGGAACCGGTCATGCGAAGAGGCCGTGCAGATACCACTGCGGATGTTCGTTCTCGCGGCCGTAAAGTCCGTGGCGGAAAAGCCAGAACCGCTGCCCCGTCTCGTCCTCCACCCGGTAATAATCGCGGGTCGGCCCGCGCCCTTCCGGGTGCTTCCACCACGGGTAGGCGATCCGTTCGGGTCCTTCGTGCCGCACCACGCGATAGGGCTTGCCGCGCCAGACGAAACGCCGCGGCGGGCCATCGGGCACTTCCGCCACCACGCTGACCCGCCGCGGCGGGTCGTAGAGGAACAGTGGGCGCAATGGCGGCTCGCCCGGTTCGGGCCGGGGCCAGGCGGCCGAGGCACTTTCCGGCGGCACGGCCCGGTCGGCATATTCCGGCAGATGCTCGTCGCGCGGCTGGAAACGGCTGATGCTGCGAGGCCCGAAGCGGACCGCCAGCCGATCGATCAGCGGGGCCAGATCCGGCTGCCCCCGCGCATTCCCCTCTTCCGCCAGATCGGGCTGCTGGCTTTCCAGCCGCTCGACCAGAGGAACGACCATACGCGCCATGTCGTAGCCGAAACCGGGATCGAGCGGGTCGGCCAGCGATTCCAGCCGTTCGGCAAACAGCCCCCGGATTGCCTGGGGATCGCGCAAGGGGCGGCCGCATGTCACCGTAAGCCGCGCGACATGGCCATCGGTGCGGAACAGCGCGACATCGAACCGGCGCCCCCCTGCCCCGCGTTCGGCAAGCGTGCCTTCTAGGCGTTGGGCGAGACGCTCAATCACGTCGAGCAGCGGCGAAACCGTCATCAGCGGTTCGGCAAAACGATATTCCGCCCGGATCGTCCCTGCCGGCCGATGCGGCGTGATCCGCCGGTCCTCTTCCCCCAGCAAGCCAGCCAGCCGTGCAGACAAATCGCGGCCGAACCGCGCAGCCAGCGGCGCGCGAGGGCGGGATTTGAGTGCCCCGATCGTTCGCAGCCCCGCACGGCAGAGCGCCAGATGGGCTTCGTCGCCCAGATCGAGTGCAGCCACGGGAAGATCCTCGACATTGCGCGTGCCGAAACGCGCCAGCGCCAGCGCCGCATCGGGCGTCGTGGCATGAGCTGCCCTGCCCCGAAGGCCCAGCCGCGCGAGCCGGGACCGGGCATCATCCGCTATCGTTTCCTGCGTCCACCCGGCAATCTGAAAGCAGCCGGTCAGATCCAGCACCAGCGCATCCGCGCCATCGGGAGCGACCATCGGGGTATAACGCTCGCAAGCGATCACTGCGCGCATCAGCACGGCGCGATCGGCCTCCGGATCGTGCGGGTAGGCAGGCAGTTCGGGAACCAGCGCGCGCGCATCGGCCAGGGCCAGCCCTGGCCGCAGGCCCAACGCCGTTGCTGCCGGCGAAAGCGCCATGATACGAAGCGCCCCGCGCTGCTTTTCGATAAGGGCGAAAGGGCTCTCAGGCGGCGCGACGCCGTCCGCGATCCGCCATTCCGCCGGCAGGAACGGCAGATGGATCGCCATATATCGGCGTTCGGAAGACAGCTTGTTCACGATTCCATTCCAGTTGCACGTGGAGCCCTTCCGGCCCTCCGCGCTGGCGCAACAGTTGCAGGTCGAAGACCGGGGGCCCGGGGGCATTGGCGGGCAAGGCGGGTGAAGGCGCAGCCGATACCTGCCAGCGGGTGTGGGCGGCACTGGCCACGGGCCGGGCACTGCGGCGAACCAGCAGAACCGCGGTGCCGCTGCGTTCTGCGGCCAGGGCCAGCCGGCGCGATGCGGTGAGATCGAGCAGCCGGGCCCGCCCCTGAATTTCCAGTATCACCGCCCCCGCCCCACCATGCCGCACGCTTTCCGCCGTTGCGACCAGCAGATCGGACAAGTCCCGCAGTCCCACCAGAAATACGGCATCGGGGTCGATCCCCAGTTCGGCAAGTCCTGGCGCATAAGGCCGTTCCCTGCGACTGCCGCGATCCTTGCGCAGCCAGATCAGCGGCAGGTCTGCACCGCAGATCAGGCGCCCGACCAGCAGCGCGAATGCGGACGCGCCTGCCCCTTCGCCATCGGGTGGGGCGTAGAATTCATGCACGCCATCGCGCCGCAAGCCACCCTGCAGCCACCGATCGACATCGGGCACGCCCAAGCCCAGCGCCCCGCCCACCCTTTCTGGCGAGGGCGCAGGCATGAGCGTCGAAGCTCTGCACAGGTTCGGCGAATCGGGCATATGTTCCCATTATGTTCCATATCTTGCGATATGCAAGATGGCACCGAACCATCCAATCCATCTGAATTGGATTAGTGCCGAATGAATTAAATATAATTACTCCGAAAGCGGAGGCATACCCCCGATTGCAGTTGCCAGAATATAGAGCGACCCATAGCTTCAAAACACAAGGAACCAGAACCCAATTGCTAATTTCTGTTAGTCATTACAGCTAACAGAAATTTATAGCGCTGTGTTTTTAATGCCAGACGTTCCCCTGGCTATGGGAGTTAGTGCGTGCCTGCAGAACTTTACGACAAAGCAACTGGTGAAGTTCGCACTGTCGAGGAAGGCAGCATTACTCTTGACGGGCCGACTGTCGTAAAACTCTCTTTCCAGCGGGAAGATGTGACCGAAATGGTCCGGGACGGCGGCGACCTCGTCTTGCATCTCACGAACGGCGAAACGATCCGGATCGTCAATTTCTACGCAGCTACCGAAGGCGCGAGCGAGCTTGTTCTTGAAGAAGCCGATGGATCGCTGTGGGCGGTCCAGCCGGGCCAGCCGCTCCAGTTCACGTTTCTTGAGCATATCGACGATCTGCTATCGCAGATCTCCTCCGCGGCGGCAGAAAGCGGCGGAGGCATCGGCGCAGTCCTTCCCATAACCGGCCTCCTCGGCGCCGCGGGCCTCGCAGCAGCAGCTGGCGGCGGCGGCGGCGATGACACTGATGCGGACGCAGACTCTGATGCTGACGCAGATGCAGACGCAGATGCTGATGCTGATGCCGATGCGGATGCGGATGCTGATGCTGATGCTGATGCCGATGCAGACGCAGACGCAGATGCAGACGCAGACGCAGACGCCGACGCCGATGCTGACGTCGACGCAGATGCGGATGCAGATGCAGATGCAGATGCGGATGCGGATGCGGATGCGGATGCTGATGCCGATGCCGATGCCGATGCCGATGCCGATGCCGATGCTGACGCCGACGCGGATGCAGACGCTGACGCTGACGCTGACGCTGACGCAGATGCTGACGCCGACGCAGACGCAGATGCTGACGCCGACGCCGACGCAGACGCTGACGCAGATGCTGACGCCGACGCGGATGCAGACGCTGACGCCGATGCGGATGCAGACGCTGACGCTGACGCAGATGCCGACGCTGATGCGGACGCAGACGCTGACGCAGATGCAGACGCCGACGCTGATGCCGACGCGGATGCCGACGCAGATGCTGATGCTGATGCAGACGCTGATGCTGATGCTGATGCCGATGCCGATGCCGATGCCGATGCAGATGCGGATGCCGATGCTGACGCCGACGCGGATGCAGACGCTGACGCTGACGCTGACGCTGACGCTGACGCAGATGCTGACGCAGACGCAGACGCTGACGCAGACGCAGATGCTGACGCCGACGCGGATGCAGACGCTGATGCCGATGCGGACGCAGACGCTGATGCCGATGCAGATGCGGATGCCGATGCCGACGCTGATGCGGACGCTGATGCCGACGCAGATGCCGACGCGGATGCCGATGCGGACGCAGACGCTGACGCTGACGCTGACGCTGACGCTGACGCCGATGCAGACGCAGATGCGGATGCAGACGCTGACGCAGACGCGGATGCTGATGCGGATGCAGATGCAGACGCAGACGCCGACGCCGATGCCGATGCCGATGCTGACGCCGACGCGGATGCAGACGCTGACGCCGATGCAGACGCTGACGCTGACGCGGATGCAGACGCTGACGCTGACGCTGACGCAGATGCCGACGCTGATGCGGACGCAGACGCCGACGCCGATGCTGACGCCGACGCGGATGCCGACGCAGATGCTGATGCTGATGCTGATGCAGATGCGGATGCTGATGCTGATGCGGACGCTGATGCCGATGCGGACGCAGATGCGGATGCGGATGCGGATGCGGATGCGGATGCTGATGCCGATGCCGATGCCGATGCCGATGCCGATGCCGATGCCGATGCTGACGCCGACGCGGATGCAGACGCTGACGCTGACGCTGACGCTGACGCTGACGCTGACGCAGATGCTGACGCCGACGCGGATGCAGACGCTGACGCCGATGCGGATGCAGACGCTGACGCTGACGCAGATGCCGACGCTGATGCGGACGCAGACGCTGACGCAGATGCAGACGCCGACGCTGATGCCGACGCGGATGCCGACGCAGATGCTGATGCTGATGCAGACGCAGACGCTGACGCAGATGCAGACGCTGATGCGGACGCTGATGCCGATGCGGACGCAGACGCTGATGCCGATGCGGACGCAGACGCTGATGCCGATGCGGATGCAGACGCTGACGCTGACGCCGACGCCGATGCTGACGCCGACGCCGACGCCGATGCTGACGCCGACGCAGATGCGGATGCAGATGCAGATGCAGATGCAGATGCGGATGCTGATGCTGATGCCGATGCCGATGCCGATGCTGATGCCGATGCCGATGCCGATGCCGATGCTGACGCCGACGCGGATGCAGACGCTGACGCTGACGCTGACGCTGACGCAGATGCTGACGCCGACGCGGATGCAGACGCTGACGCCGATGCGGATGCAGACGCTGACGCTGACGCAGATGCCGACGCTGATGCGGACGCAGACGCTGACGCAGATGCAGACGCCGACGCGGATGCCGACGCGGATGCCGACGCAGATGCTGATGCTGATGCAGACGCAGATGCGGATGCTGATGCTGATGCTGATGCCGATGCCGATGCCGATGCCGATGCAGATGCGGATGCCGATGCCGACGCTGATGCCGACGCAGATGCCGACGCTGATGCGGACGCTGATGCCGATGCGGACGCAGACGCTGATGCCGATGCGGATGCAGACGCTGACGCTGACGCCGACGCCGATGCTGACGCCGACGCAGATGCTGATGCTGATGCTGATGCTGATGCTGATGCTGATGCTGATGCTGATGCAGACGCAGATGCCGATGCCGATGCCGATGCAGATGCGGACGCTGATGCCGACGCAGATGCCGACGCTGATGCCGATGCCGATGCGGACGCCGACGCAGACGCCGACGCCGATGCTGACGCCGACGCAGACGCCATCGATGACAGCGCAGAGGTCGAATTCGGGCTATCCGTCGAAACAACGACCGACAGCGACAGCACGACCTACCTTGTGGCGATCGGCACATTCGTTGAAACTTATGGCTTCGCCGTCGCGGCCGGAGCCGAAGTCGACACCGTCTTCACGCTCACGGCCGACAGCATTGCTACCGTCCTTTCGGATGTCGAATTCACGTTGCAGCGCGAGTTGCCCGACGGCTCCTTCGAGGATGTCGCGAGCACCTCAGGCGGCGGCGTGCTGGATCTGCTCACGCTGGACATCCTGGCGGACAATCAGGTCCGCGTGACGGCGGACGACCTGCCCCCGGGCAACTATCGCGTGGTCTATGAAGGCGGCGGTCTGGTGGCAGCCGGCATCACCCTTACGCTCGATGCCGAATTCCGCACGATCACGGCGGATGGCGACCCGGCTACCGGCAATGTTCTGGCGAACGACGATCTGGTGTCAGGCAGCGAAACGCTGGAGATCGATACCGGCGGGGGCACGTTCGTGGCCGTCACCGATGGGCTGGTCGTCGCGGGGCAGTACGGGACGCTCGTCATCAATGCGGACGGCAGCTATACCTACACCCCGAATGACGACGTGGCTGGCGTGGGCCAGGCGGAAGTTTTCACATATCGCCTCGTCAACGCCGACGGCAGCAGTGACACGGCAACTCTGACCTTCGAACTGGTCGTGGCCGACACGACCCCGCCCGAAGCCCCCACCGCCGATGTCGACGACGCCACCGGAACCACCGTTACCGGCAGCGGAGAAATCGGCGCGACGATCACTGTCTATGCCCCTGATGGCACGACCGTGCTCGGCACCACCACCGTCGGCGCAGGCGGAACCTACTCGGTCACCATCCCGGCGCAGACCAATGGCGAGGATCTGCTGGTCACCGCCACCGATGCCGCCGGTAACGAATCCCCGACCACGCCGGTCGAAGCACCCGACCTGACGCCTCCGGCAGCGCCCACCGCCGATGTCGACGATGCTACCGGGACCACCGTTACCGGCAGCGGAGAAATCGGCGCGACGATCACCGTCTATGCTCCTGATGGCACGACCGTGCTCGGCACCACGACAGTCGGCGCAGGCGGAGCCTACTCGGCCACCATCCCGGCGCAGACCAATGGCGAAGATCTGCTGGTCACCGCCACCGATGCCGCCGGCAACGAATCCCCGACAACACCGACTGAAGCACCCGATCTGACACCTCCGGCAGCCCCCACCGCCGATGTCGACGACGCCACCGGAACCACCGTCACCGGCAGCGGAGAAATCGGCGCGACGATCACCGTCTATGCTCCTGACGGCACGACCGTGCTCGGCACCGCCACCGTCGGCGCAGGGGGAGCCTACTCGGTCACCATCCCGGCGCAGACCAACGGCGAGGATCTGCTGGTCACCGCCACCGATGCCGCCGGTAACGAATCCCCGACAACACCGACTGAAGCACCCGATCTGACACCTCCGGCAGCCCCCACCGCCGATGTCGACGACGCCACCGGAACCACCGTCACCGGCAGCGGAGAAATCGGCGCGACGATCACTGTCTATGCTCCTGACGGCACGACCGTACTCGGCACCACGACAGTCGGCGCAGGCGGAACCTACTCGGTCACCATCCCGGCGCAGACCAATGGCGAGGATCTGCTGGTCACCGCCACCGATGCCGCCGGTAACGAGTCCCCGACCACGCCGACCGAAGCACCCGATCTGACACCTCCGGCAGCCCCCACCGCCGATGTCGACGATGCCACCGGAACCACCGTCACCGGCAGCGGAGAAATCGGCGCGACGATCACCGTCTATGCTCCTGACGGCACGACCGTACTCGGCACGGCAACCGTCGGCGCAGGCGGAACCTACTCGGCCACCATCCCGGCGCAGACCAATGGCGAGGATCTGCTGGTCACCGCCACCGATGCCGCCGGTAACGAGTCCCCGACCACGCCGGTCGAAGCACCCGACCTGACACCTCCGGCAGCCCCCACCGCCGATGTCGACGATGCTACCGGGACCACCGTTACCGGCAGCGGGGAAATCGGCGCGACGATCACCGTCTATGCTCCTGACGGCACGACCGTGCTCGGCACGGCAACCGTCGGCGCAGGCGGAACCTACTCGGCCACCATCCCGGCGCAGACCAATGGCGAGGATCTGCTGGTCACCGCCACCGATGCCGCCGGCAACGAGTCCCCGACCACGCCGGTCGAAGCACCCGATCTGACACCTCCGGCAGCCCCCACCGCCGATGTCGACGACGCCACCGGAACCACCGTCACCGGCAGCGGAGAAATCGGCGCGACGATCACCGTCTATGCTCCTGACGGAACGACCGTGCTCGGCACGGCAACCGTCGGCGCAGGCGGAACCTACTCGGTCACCATCCCGGCGCAGACCAATGGCGAGGATCTGCTGGTCACCGCCACCGATGCCGCCGGCAACGAGTCCCCGACAACACCGACTGAAGCACCCGATCTGACACCTCCGGCAGCCCCCACCGCCGATGTCGACGATGCTACCGGGACCACCGTCACCGGCAGCGGAGAAATCGGCGCGACGATCACCGTCTATGCCCCTGACGGCACGACCGTGCTCGGCACCACGACGGTCGGCGCAGGCGGAACCTACTCGGTCACCATCCCGGCGCAGACCAATGGCGAAACCTGCCTGGTGACGGCGACGGATGCCGCGGGCAACGTATCGGCGACAACTTCGGTGACCGCGCCCGACCTGCTCGTCGCTATCGACAACGAAGTGACCATTTCGCTCGACGTTACGCCCGAAACATCGAACCAGCCGACGCAGACGGCCAATGTCGGCGGTCTGCTCAATCTCGGCGTGCTCGGCGATACGATCGACGTAACGCTTCTGGGCGCATCCAATTGCCTGATCTTCGACGTGTCGGAAAATGCGACGCGGCAGGTGACCGTTGACGGAGAAGGAGATGCCTTCCTGAACCTGAGCCTGTTCGGAGACGTCGATTTCGATCTGGTCGTCTATCGGGTCGAGCATGGCAGCAGCACGGCGACCCGCGTTCACACGGTCGTCGACTGGCTTGAGGGGAGCGGCGGAGCGCTCGGCGCCAACTGGGCAGCCGACCCCGCAATTCTCCCGGAATTCGGGGGCGGCGCGACGTATTACGTCACCCTGGGCAACAGTGGTGGATTACTCGACGCGACCCTGCTGGGCGGCCTTTCGATCGAATCCACGTCGGACACGATCACCGAATACGAACCGCCGGCCACTGTCAGCGGTAGCGCTTCGGGCAATGTCGTCACCGATGCAGGTGACGGCGGTGTCGACATTGCGCCCACCGGAACGGTCGTTTCACAAGTGAACGATACGTTGGTGGTTGGCGCGGCGACGGTGATTGCGGGGACTTACGGCAATCTGACGATCAATCCCGACGGCAGCTATTCCTATGCCGCCAACGCCAGCTTCACCGGTGAGTACGGGGATGTCGATACGTTCACTAACACATTGCTGGCGCCCAACGGCGATACGGAAACGGCAACCCTGTCGATCACGCTGGACTTTGCCGGTCCCCCGGATGGCGCGGCTCCGTTTGCGGCGTTCAGCATGATGGAACAGGATACCGTGCCGCTCGACGCCTTTACCCTGGTGAACGACGAAGACGCATCCCGTCCGCTCGCTTCGCCCATGCCAAGTAGTGATTTCACGCCATCCCTCGCGAAGGGAGACGACGAAAGCCTCGAGCCCATGCTGGAACGGTATCTGCGCGACAGCGGTGAGAAAGAGGCATTCCCCACTGCAAGTACCGAAGACAATACCACATCGACTGTCCCCGCCGGTTCGCAGACCACACCCGACCCTCTCGGCTATCTGAACATTGATCGTAATGACGAATTGGACAATAGTAACAATTCAGTGATTTGATCGAGTGTATTGGAGGGTAGCAATTTATTGCGCGGGTCATGCCAGATGACACGCACGGATACGGGTCGGGACAAGTGAGGGTGCGTGAAATCTGAACCGGCGATGCAGAAGTATCGATGGCTTGGGGCGATCGCTCTGGCCTGTGCGCCGTTCTTTCCTTCAGGTCTCGCTGCCCTGCCGCCGGAAGTTGACGCCCCCCTCACGATCCGCACCGCAGCGCGCGAAGCGGTCGCCTGGCATCCATCCGTCGAAGAGGCGGAAGCCGACCTCGCCTCTCGGACAGAGGAAATCGACGTTGCCGAAGCCGGCTATCTTCCCCGGGTCGAGGCCGGCGTAGGCTCCGGTTACGACAACATCGGCCAGAGCCGCTGGCGTCCGCGCGCCAATGTGTCCGTGTCGCAAATGCTCTACGACTTTGGAAAGGTTCGCAGCACCGTAGCTTCGGCAGAAGCCGGCACGCGCGTGGGGGAGGCGCGGCTACTGATCGCGGTGGACACGCTGATCCGCGACACGAGTTTTGCGGTGATCGAACTGCAACGGGTCCGGGCGTTGCAGCAGATCGCCAACGACCAGCTCGAAAGCGTGAGCAGCATCGCGGATCTTGTGCGGCACCGATACCAGCGCGGGGCGGCGACCAAGGCCGACCTTCTCCAGGCCGATGCCCGGGTCTATTCGGCGCGCGCCACGATCGAGCAGATCGAGGCCGAACATCAGCGCTGGCAGGCCTCGCTCGCCCATTATCTCGGCCGCGACCGAGCGCCGCCGGTCTCCACGGATTTTCCCGAAGATCTCCTGCGCTCGTGCCAGACGCAGCCGGATTGGGCCGGGGTTCCGGCCATTCAGGAAGTGCGCGCACGGCGCGACCTGGCCCTGGCGGAATTCGAACGTTCGCAGGCGGAAAGTATGCCCACGGTGTCGCTGTCGGTCGGCGGCGCGACCGATATCCACGATCCCTTCGGCGACCGCGAGGAATACAATTTCGGGATCAACGTATCGACATCGCTCTATAACGGTGGGGCCAATCGCGCGCGCATCCGCGGGGCCTCGCACGCACTGGGCGCGGCCGATGCGGCAGAAGCGCGCATTCACAATGAAGTCAGCCGCATCCTGGCCGAAGCGCAGCGACAGGTCGCGAGTTTCGACCGCGTCATCGATACGCTCGCCTTCCGGGAAGCCAGTATGCGCGAAACGGGCAAGCTCTATCGCCTGCAGTATTTGCAGATGGGCACCAAGACGCTGGTCGACCTGCTCAATGCCGAACAGGAATTGCATCAGGTGCGGTTCGACCGGGCCAATACCCAGCACGATCTGCGCCGGTTGCAGATCGATTGCCTCGTCACATCGGGGGCCGCACGCGCGGCCTTTGGCCTGGCAGGCACAGTGGTCGGGGGCGCAACGCTGTGACGGCAAGCCTCACCCACGAAGGGGATTTTCGGCCCGAGCTATGGATCGAGGCGTTTCGTCATGTCGCCCGGCAGTATGGCCTGCCGGTTTCGGCGGAGGGTGCCCGCCTGTCAGACCAGTGGCAGGGGGATCAGGATGGGGAAGCCCGGCTGCGCGCGCTCGCCCGGCATAGCGGGTTGCAAGTCCGCCTGGTCGAACCCGCAGCGCTGTCGCTCAGCAGTTGGCGGCTGCCGCTGATCGCCCGGTTCGGCAATGGCGATCTGGCCGTGGTCACGGGGATCGGCGACGATGGAACCGCCAATCTCGCCGTGATCGGTGAAGACGGGTTGCAGCAGCGGATGGCGCTGACCGATCTGGTCGAAACAAGCACGGTCTTCATCATCCCCCGCCCTTCCGGCGTCGTTCCCGACGCCAGGGTCGATACCTATATTCAGCCGTACCGGGACCACTGGCTGCGCCAGATCCTGCTGCAGGATCGCCGGATGTACCCCGGTATCGTGATTGCATCGCTGGTCACGAATTCGCTCGCCCTGGCAGGCGTGCTGTTTTCCATGCAGGTTTACGACCGGGTCGTTCCTGCCGAATCCTTTGCCACGCTGTATGTCCTGTTCATCGGCGTCCTGGTGGCCATCGGGTTCAGCTTTGCCCTGACCAAGCTGCGCACGACGATGATCGACGTGCTGGGTCGCCGCGCGGACCTGCGCATTTCGGATCGGGTCTTCGGCCACGCCCTGCGCGTGCGCAACAGCGACCGCCCTGCGTCCACCGGCACGTTCATCGCCCAGTTGCGCGACCTGGAACAAGTGCGCGAACTGCTCACTTCGACCACCGTGGCAGCGATTGCCGACATCCCGTTCTTCCTCCTTTTTCTGGGCGTCTTCTGGTTCATCGCCGGGCCTCTGGCGCTGGTGCCATTGTGTGCCCTGCTGCTGCTGGTCATTCCCGGATGGCTTGCCCAGCGGAAGTTGCGGACTCACGCGACGGAGGCAATGCGCGAATCCTCGCTGCGCAATGCGCTGCTGGTGGAATCGGTGCAGCGGATCGAGGATATCAAGACGCTCCAGGCCGAAGAACCCCTGCAGCGCCGCTGGAACCACTTCAACGCCGTCGCCAGCGAGGCGCAGCTCAGGCTGCGCAGCCTGACCAATGGCCTCACCGCATGGGCGCAGAATATTCAGAACACCGTCTACGCAACGATCGTGTTCTTTGGCGCGCCGATGGTCATCGCCGGCGACATGACCACCGGCGCCCTGGTCGGGGCGTCCATCCTCGGCTCCCGCATGATGGCGCCGATCGGGCAGGTGACCCAGGTCCTCAACCGGCTGCAGCAGGCGAAAGTCGGGGTTCAGGGCGTCGACCAGATCATGGCCTTGCCCGTCGACACACCCGAGAGGGAACAGCGTCTGCAGGTTCCCGCGATCGAGGGCGACTTCGACATTCGTTCGGCAGTCTTCGCCTATGGCGATGCCAGCGCGCCACCCGTGCTGACCGTGGAAAGGCTGGAGATCGCGGCCGGCGAAAAGATCGCGCTGCTGGGCCGCAACGGGGCCGGCAAGTCGACCCTGTTGCAGGGGTTGTCAGGGCTGCTCCCGCCGATCCTGGGCGAGGTGACGGTCGACGACCTGGCCTTGCATCAGATCGACCCCGCCGACGTGCGCCGCGACATCGGTCTGCTGGGCCAGAACAGCCGGTTGTTCCACGGCACCTTGCGCGACAATCTGACGATGGGCGCGCCCCACGCATCCGACCGCGAGATCGCGGACATGCTGGAAATGGTCGGGGCGGCGGATTTCGTGCGAGGCACGCAATCGGGGCTGGACTATTCCATTCAGGAAGGCGGAACGGGCCTGTCGGGCGGGCAAACGCAGGCGTTGCTGCTCGCAAGGCTGCTGTTGCGCCAACCTTCGGTCGTTCTGCTCGATGAACCCACCGCGTCGATGGACGAAGCCACCGAGCGGCACTTTATCCGGCATTTCGGCGAGTGGAGCAAAAACCGCACGGTCATTATCGCGACACATCGTATGCGCGCGCTCGATCTGGTCGACCGCATCGTGGTTCTGCACAATGGCAAGGTTACCCTGGATCAACCGAAAGAGGCCGCGATGGCCACGATGCAGGGTGCTGCAAACGGCAAGGGGCAGGCTGCATGACCGCGCGGGATGCAACCGGCGACGATGACTTTTTCGGCGAGAAGACCGATCCGCGCCTGAAGCTGTCGAACCGTCTCGTCTGGATACTTTGCGGGCTGTTCGCGGTCGCCCTCGCCTGGGCCTGGTTCGCCACGCTGGACGAAGTGGCCACCGGCAGCGGCCGCGTGGTGCCGACGATGCGCGAACAGGTCATCGAATCGCTGGAAGGGGGCATTCTCGCCCGGCTGCACGTCCAGCAGGACGATATCGTCGAAACGGGGGAAGTGCTCGCGCAACTCGACCCGACTCAGGCCAGTTCGACATTCGAAGAAAGCGCCGCCAAGTATCGCGCCGCGCTGGCCGCTTCCGCGCGGCTGAAGGCCGAAGTCAACCGCACGGCGTTGAACTTCCCGGCCGAACTCGATGATTTTCCTGCCCTCAAGCAGGAAGAGCGGCGCCTCTACGACACCCGTCGGGCGAGCCTGAGCGAGTCCGAGCGTCTGATCGACCAGTCGATTGCCCTGATCCGGCGCGAGGTCGCGATCGGCGAGTCGCTGATCGAAGTCGGCGCGGCCAGCAATGTGGAGGTCATTCGCCTTCAGCGCCAACTGGCGCAACTGGAACTGAAGAAGGCGGACCTGCGGTCGCAATATCAGGTCGAGGCGCGGCAGCAGCTCGCCAAGGCCAACGAGGAAGTGGAGGCGCTGGCGCCAGTGGTGCGCGGGCGGTCCGACACGCTGGATCGGCTGACGCTGCGATCGCCGGTCAAGGGAATCGTCAAGAGCATCCAGGTGTCCACCGTGGGCGGCGTGATCCCGCCCAACGGGCGATTGATGGAGATCATCCCGCTTGAAGACCAGCTGATGATCGAAGCGCGGATGTCGCCGCGCGACATCGCCTTCATCCATCCCGGCCAGCGTGCGACCGTGAAAGTGACCGCCTACGATTACTCGATCTACGGCGGGCTCGAAGGCGAAGTGGCGACGATATCGCCCGACACGATCCGCGATGAGGTGAACCCGGAGATTTACTACTATCGCGTCTTCATCCGCACGAAATCCAATGCGCTGGTCAACGATGCGGGGGAGCGGTTCCCGATCGGGCCGGGCATGATCACCACCGTCGATGTTCACACGGGACAAAAGACTGTCCTGCAATATCTGATGAAACCGATAAATCGGGCGCGGGAGGCGCTGCGAGAACGATGAGCAATGGCCTGGCTGCTCGTCTCGACCGTCTTCGATCATGCGTCGATGATGTTGCACCGACGCTGGTTGACGGGGAACGGAAGACGGTTCTGTTCTTCTCCTTCACCGACGGCAGCAGGCGCGCCCGCACGCTGACCGTCACAGCACCGACGGCGCAGGAAGCATGGGACATCGGCAGCCGCCAGGCGATCGACAGCGGCGCCGATGCACGATGGGTGCGGATCGACTGGGTCGATGCGGTCGAACGGCGAACATGGGCGGAATTGAAGGCCGCGCTGCGCACTATCAAGCGCAACTATTTCCGCCTGGGCATTTCGCTCGATCCGCAGTTCGAACATGCCTTCCTCGAAACCGAACTCAACGCGAATGCCATGCTCTATGGCGGCAACAAGACTCCCGCGGCGGTACTGAACGAGAAGAATTTCGCCATCTATGCGGCCCGGCGTCACGGCCTGGCCGACCTGACGTTTGCGGACGACGACCCGATCTGGCTGTTCACGACCAAGGGCGCTTTCGTCGGGGACGATCTGGCGCTGTATCCGATCTCTGACGCGGGTCTCGATACCGGCCGACGCGCAATCGAGCCGCTCGGCCCGCCGCAGGTCGCCCACCTCATCGAAGCCGGAAGCACGTACCTGGCATCGCAAGTGGGGGAGGATGGGCGGTTCGATTATGGCTGGCATCCCTGTTTCGACCGGCCGATCCGTGCCTACAACGCGCTGCGCCATGCGAGCACGGTCTATGCCATGCTCGAAGCGTGGGAGGTGACGGGCGAAAGCGACCTCGAACAGGCGATTGAACGCGCTCTGGCGTTCCTGACCGGCGAGCTGATCGAAACGGTTGCCATCCCCGACATGGCGGAAGAGGCGGCCTTTCTGGTCGACGTGGGGGACGAGATCAAACTCGGCGGCAATGCGGTCGCGATCCTCGCCCTGCTCAAGCATCATGCGTTAACGGGCTGCGGCAGGAGCCTGGCCCTGGCAGAGCGGTTGGGCTCCGGCATCCTGCACATGCAGGATAGCCGCACGGGCGCATTCCGCCATGTCCTGACCCACCCATCGCTGGAAGTGAAAGAGCGCTTTCGGATCATCTACTACGATGGCGAGGCGGCTTTCGGCCTCATGCGCCTCTACGAAGCGACGGGGGACGAGCGCTGGCTGAACGCGGTCGAAAAGGCCTTCGATCACTTTATCGCGCAGCAGCACTGGAAAGCGCACGATCACTGGCTCAGCTACGCCGTCAACGAATTGACCCGGTATCGGCCCGACGATCGCTATTTCCGTTTCGGCCTCGACAATTTTCGGACTTACATCGATTTCGTCCTCGAACGCATCACCACGTTCCCCACGCTGCTGGAACTGATGACCGCGGCCGAGGCGATGGTTTCGCGGTTGCGGAGCGATCCGGAGCGGCGCCATCTCCTCGACGGGGTCGACCTTTCCCGTTTTTACCGCGCGCTCGACCATCGCGCGCAGTATCTGCTCAACGGCCATTTCTGGCCCGAGCTTGCGATGTTTTTCGCCAACCCGGCAAAGATCGCGGGCAGCTTCTTCATCCGTCACCACGCCTTCCGCATCCGCATCGACGACGTGGAGCACTACCTCTCGGGCCTGGTCGCGTACCGCAAGTATCTGCTCGGGCGGGCGGGGGAAGACACTTCGGAACCCTCCACCGTGCGCGGCGATGGGAAACGGCGTTGGGATGCTGCCGACATGACGCGCGCGACCGGGGGGCGATGGCATACCGCTCCGCCGGAAGGCTGGACGGCCAGCGGACTGTGCATCTTCGCACCAACCTTTCGCGAAGGGGACGTAATCGCGCTGCGGCCTGCCGAGGGATGGCCGGGCGGCATTCCGCCCGTCCCGGCCGGTCGTCTCTCCGGCACGGCGGCGGCCGTGATCGGTGACGATGCGGAACGCCTTCCTGGTGCGCCCACTCCTGCGATGCTGGTGGACGACGTTGGCGCCGCAGTGCTCGACATGGGCCGGTACGCGCGAGAGCAGATGCGCGGCAAAGTGATCGGGGTAACGGGGAGCGCGGGCAAGACCAGCACCGTTGCCATGCTGGCGCATGCACTATCGACTTATGGCACCGTCGGCCAAACCCGGCACAATGCCAATCTGCCGCATGGCATCGCGTGGAATCTCGCGTCGATCCCCTGGGATGCACCGCATGTCGTGCTGGAGCTGGCGATCGGGCGCATGGCGCAAAACTCCCGCCTGACCCGGCCGGACATTGCGATCTTCACCAATGTCCTGCCCGCCCATCTGGAATTTCATCGCGATCTCGCGACCATCGCTCGGCGGAAGAGTGCCATTTTCCAGGGAATGCGCGCCGGCAACGTGGCGATACTGAACCGAGACATGGCCGAGTGGGAACGGGTCCACCTGGCCGCACGAAGCCGCGGCCTTCAGGTCATCAATTTCGGAACGTCCGACGATTGCCAGGTCCGGCTGATCGATTACGACAGCGGTTCCGGCCGCATCGTCGCGGAAGCCTGGGGAGAGCAAAAGACCTTCACCCTCGGCGCGGCGGGAGAGCACATGGCGCATAATGCGCTGGCGGTCGTCGCGACCCTCTCTGCCCTCGACCGCGATCCCAGGCCTGCCCTGTCCCGACTGGCCGGCTTTTCCGCACTGGAAGGGAGAGGCCGGGAATTCTCGGCCCGGATCAACGGCGCCCGGGTGACGGTTCTGGACGAAGCCTACAACGCCAATCCGGGATCGATGGAAGCAGCGATTGCCCTTCTCGGATCAAAATCGGACGCCGGGCGGCGGATAGCGGTGCTGGGGGAGATGGCCGAATTAGGTCCGAACTCGATCGATTATCACACAGCTCTCGCGCAGCAGATCGCACGCGAGCCGATTGATCGCGTCTATGCGCTAGGCGCGCTCTATGACGGGTTCTGGGACCTGCTGCCAGGTGCGCGCAAGGCCGCTCGCCCGTGCTCGCTGGAGGAACTGCAAGCCGCCCTGTTCGCCGACCTCGCGGACGGCGATGTCGTGCTGTTCAAGGGGTCGCACAGCACCGGCCTGCATCAGATCATTTCGCAGATAATAGATCGTTAATAGTGTAGTTAACTCTTGTTAGTTGTGTTTTGTCTGGAACCATAAAGGAGGAAGGATATTATATAAAAACTATGAGCCAATCCGATATACGATCTCGCCACGAGCGGTTGGATATTTCTCCCACATCCCGCAGAGCCGTAGAGAATCTCGCCCTGGCCGGCGTCGGTCGATCGTTGGAAGAACGACGATTGGTGGAAGTGGCGAGGCGCTTTATTAAACTACGCAAAAGGATGGGCGAGTTCATACCAAAGAATTTGGTAAAAGACTGGGCCTGGGACATTTTTCTTGAATTGTTCGTCAATGGAGAGGAAGGCGGGATAGTTTACGTCAAGCATCTGATGCTTACCTGTAACACTACACCGACCTCCGCCATGCGACTGATCGACCGGATCGAAGATGCAGGATTGATCGAGCGCTCTACCGACTATCTCGATCAACGGCGGGTCATTATAAAACTGTCGGACAGGGGTCGCGAAGCGATGATCGCAATCTTGCGCGACGCATCCGCCTGGGCGGATCGGGATATAGCCGCGGACGCCCCGCGCCCCTTCACTCCAAGGCCCGGCTGACGCTCTCTGCTCGGGCGAGCGCGAACCGTGGTTAGGCGCCGGTCACGACTGTATGGCCAGCCGCTTTCCATTCGGGAAACCCGGCATTCAACTGGCGCGCCCTGATCCCTTCCTTTCGCATGATGTCCACCGCACTGGTCGAAAGGACGCAGTGCGGACCGCGGCAATAGGCAATGATCTCGCGGTCGCGCGCCAACAGGGGCAGATGGTCTTCCAACCCTTCGACCGGGACGTTGATGGCGCCGGGCAAGTGCCCCATGGCGAACTCCTCAGGCGGGCGAACGTCGAGCAGTATCACCGATGAATCCCGCAAACGCTCCAGCAGTTCGTCCAGCGAAATGCCCTCGAGATCATCGGGCTGCGTAAGGCTGGCCGATATCACCGAGCGAATTTCGGATCGCTGATGTTGGGCTAGCCGCGTCAACGCGCCGAGGACGTCGGTAATCGGTCCGCCCGCAAGGCTGTAAAGCACTTGCTTCCCCTTCCGCTCGGCCACGACGAGGCTGCTGCGCTTCAGATGCTGCAGATGCTGCGAGGCGTTGGCGACCGAAAGGCCTGAAAGTTCGGCCAGCCGCTCCACCGGGCGCGCGCCCTGGGCGGCGTGCTGAAGAAGCAGGAGGCGCTGCGGGCTGCCTAACGTCCGCGCGAGATTGGCGAGGTCGGTGAGAAGAGCGTGCTGCGCGCGGTCCATATCCATCCTTGACATGTATCGTCATTCGCAAGATCAATCAATCTATTGATTGAATCATTGATTCGATAGCAGACGGAGCGTGCGAATGGATATGGGGGCCGACTGGGCGATAAATGCGCTTGCGATTGGCGTCATCGCAACCGCGGTGATGGACGTCTGGGCGATATTTCTGAAGCGCGCATTCTCCATCCCATCGCTGAACTATGCCTTTGTCGGTCGCTGGCTCGGGCACATCCCTGCGGGACGGCTTAGCCATCCGAACATTGCCGCGGCCGCACCTGTTGCCGGTGAAACCCTAATGGGCTGGGCCGCGCATTACGCCATCGGTGTCGCCTTTGCCGGGGGCCTGCTGGCAATCATGGGAACCGAATGGGTGGACGCACCGACCTTGTGGCCCGCGCTGGTGGCCGGATGGATCACCCTGTTCGCTCCATTCTTCATCCTGCAACCCGGTCTCGGGCTCGGGATCGCGGCTTCGAAAACTCCCCGACCGAACGTGGCCCGGTGGCGCAGCTTCGTCACGCACACGGTCTTCGGGTTCGGCCTTTTCGTGGGCGCTTTGGTGCTGTCCCGGTTCTAGCCGGCAAAGGCGCTCAATCGAACCGTCCCTCGCGCCCCGCACCGTTCACGAAGCGGTTCGCGCCGGCTTCTGCCTCTGCGGCCAGCGGCGCGGCGCCTTCGCGGCCTTCGAAGCGTAGAGCTTCGGCAAGGTCGAGATCCCACTGGCGATAGGCGGACATGCGATCCGTGCGCAGGCACCGCGGGGGGAAGCGCGCGATCTCCGCCGCCAGCGCCTGTGCCGCAGCGAGCGCGCCGCCATCGTCGACCACACGGCTGGCCAGCCCGATCGCCAGCGCCTCCGCCGCATCGACCGGCCGGCCGGTCAGGATCATGTCGAGCGCGCGGGCCTGCCCGACGATGCGCGGCAGACGGACGGTGCCCCCGTCGATCAGCGGCACACCCCAGCGGCGGCAGAAAACGCCGAAGGTCGCGCTGCGGGCCGCAACGCGCATGTCGCACCACAGGGCAAGCTCCAGCCCCCCCGCCACCGCGTAGCCTTCGACCGCCGCGATGACCGGCTTCGTCAACAGCATCCGCGAAGGGCCCATCGGCCCTTCGCCCTCGGGATCATAACGGTCCCTGCCCTCCCCGACGCTCTTCAGATCGAATCCAGCACAGAAGTGGCCGCCTGCACCGGTCAGAACCGCGACCGATGCACTGTCGTCGCGCTCGAAATCGACGAACGCCTGTCGCAGGAGATCGGCAGTCGCAGGATCGACCGCGTTGCGGCAATCGGGGCGATCAATGGTGACGGTCCGCACCGCCCCCTCGTTGGTGATATGAACGCTCACGATGCAGGCATCGCGCGGTCGATGATGGCGCGCGTGTCCACCACCGCATCGAAGGCACCATAGGCCGCGCCCCGCGGTGCCAGCCGAAGGCGGCAGAAAGCCTCTGCCATGGGATTATCCTGCCCGATCAGGATCGCGGCCTGCGCGGCAAGTGCCAGCCGCTCGACCAGCAGCCGCGCCGTCCCTTCCTGCGCGTCGGTCAGGTCGATCGCATCGATCCAGGCGTCGTAGGCGGGATGATGCCCCCGCTGGGCAGACAGGAAATCATGCAGCGCCTCCACCCCTTCGGGTTCCCGGCCGATGGCGCGCAGCACGTCGAGCGCGATGACGTTGCCCGATCCTTCCCAGATTGCGTTTAGCGGAGACTGGCGGAACAGGCGCGGCATCGGCCCGGATTCGACGTAGCCTGCGCCGCCATGCGCCTCCATCGCTTCGTAGATCAGGCCCGGCGCGCGCTTGCACACCCAGTATTTGGCAATCGGCGTCAGCAGCCGGGCGAGCGCATCGCCCTCGTCAAAAGTCTGTGCCAGCCGGAAACCGAGCGCAGTCGCAGCCTCGCTTTCAATGGCCAGATCGGCGAGCACTGCCGCCATCGCCGGCTGGTCGATCAGCCGCTTCTGAAACGCGGAACGATGCGCCGTGTGCCACAGCGCCTGGGCCAGCGCCCCGCGCATTTGCTGCGCCGATCCGATCACGCAATCGAGCCGGGTATGCTGCACCATCTGGATGATCGTCGCGACCCCGCGCCCCTCCGGCCCCAGCCGCTGCGCCAGCGCGCCATGATATTCAATTTCGGACGAGGCGTTCGAACGATCGCCCAGCTTGTCTTTCAAACGCATCACGCGAAAGCCCGCGTTGCGCGTGCCGTCGGGCAGCCAGCGCGGGACGAGGAAGCAGGTCAGCCCCCCTTTGGCATAGGCAAGCGTCAGGAACGCATCGCACATTGGCGCCGAGCAGAACCACTTGTGCCCTGTCAGGCTGTACCACCCCTCTTCCCCCGCAGGTTCGGCACGGGTTGTGTTGGCGCGCACGTCGCTGCCGCCCTGTTTTTCGGTCATCGCCATGCCGATCGTGACACCGGCCTTCTCGGCCGCCGGGCGCGATGCTGGGTCGTAGCGGCCGGCTGCGATCCGCGGCACCCAGGTGTCGGCAACCGCAGTCTCTGCGCGCAGTGCGGGCACAGCGGCATAAGTCATGGTCATCGGGCAGCTCGTTCCCGAATCGGCCTGTCCGGTCAGAAACAGGATCGCGGCGTGGAGCGTGTGCCCGCGCGCGCTGCCATCCCACGCCGATGCCGCGAACCTGCTTTCGATCCCGAGGCGCATAAGTTCGTGATAAGCGGGGTGAAAACGCACCTCGTCCACACGGTGGCCGTAGCGGTCGAAACTCTCGAGCACCGGCGCCTGCCTGTTCGCCTCCACGCCCCACTCGACCACCTCCGCGGAGCCGCAACGCGCGCCCAGCGCCGTCAGGCGATCGGCATGTTCGCCCGCCCCCGCCCGAGCCACCGCCTCGGCCAAGGCGCGGTCGCCGGTGAACAGGTTCACGTTCTCGAACGGCGGCGGCTGGTTGAACACCTCATGCGTATCGAGGCGGTCGATCGGCTGAATGGCGGTCATCGTCCTTCTCCTCAATCTTCGGCGGGCAGGCGCTTCGACACCTGGCTGGCGATGGGATCGCCGCTGTCGCGTTCGGCAACCGCTTGCTTGAAGCCGACTTCCTGTGCGCGTTCGCGGAACCACATACCCTCGGGCGAGTGGCGCGAGACGCCGTCGAACAGGGTCGCGAACATCTGCGTATTGTTGAGGCCCATGTTGTCATACGCCTGGTTGACCACGGTCTTGGTCATCATCAACTGGTTGCGCGGCACACCGCGAAGACGGCCGACGAGCCGCCCGACCGCATCGTCCAGCTCCGCTTCCGGCACCGCTTCGAGCGCGAGCCCGATGCGTTCCGCCTCGCGCCCGTCGATCAGGTCGCCGGTCATCATCATCCGCTTCGCCATCTGCGGGCCCAGGCGATAGACCCACATGGCCGGCGTCGGCACGCCCCAGACGCGCGCGGGCGGATAGCCGATGCGCGCATCGTCGGCCATGATCAGGAAATCGCAGCACAGCGCGATGTCCGATCCGCCGGCGACCGCTGCACCGTGGACGCGGGCGATCGTCGGCTTGCTCGCACGCCACAGCGCCATGAAATCCTGCGTGTTGCGCCACATCATCTGGAAATCGAGCGTCGGGTCCCACGGCATATCCTGCGATCCACTGATCTCGCCCTTGCGTTCGGCATAGTGCTTCAGGTCGTAGCCACCGCAAAAGCCCGGCCCCGCCCCGCGCACGACGATCACGTGGACATCGGGATCGGCCTCCGCCCGCTCCACCGCCTGGCGGATTTCGCGCGGCATGCCATGCGCGATCGCGTTGAAGTGCTCAGGCCGATCGAGCGTGATGGTCGCGACCCGATTTTCGGCAGTGTAGGACAGGGTTTGGAAGGACATCAGTGAATCTCCTGCGGCGCGCGAGCGGCACCGGTTGCAAGGGCTGCTTCAATCTCTTCGGGCTCGAACCCCGCGGCTGCGAGCACCGAGCGGCTATGTTCACCGACACGGGGGGCATGGTCGTCCAGCCCGGACCGCTTCCCATCGAAGCGCGCGACGGGGCGGGTGCGGCGGACCGCGCCGGCTTGCGGGTGATCGGTCAGGACGACGAAATCGTCGTGGACGACCTGGGGATGATCGGGCAGCGCCGCCGAGCGATTGACGACCCCGCAGGGCACCCCTGCATCGACCAGCCGGGCCACGGCCTCCGACGTCGAAAGCGCCGCGATGCGCGGTGCGGAAAACGCCCGCAGATCGTTCCAGTTGAGGAAGCGTTTCGTCATGTCGGCATAGCGCGGATCGGCCAGCAGGTCGGGTGCATCTATCGCGCCCGCCCAGCCTTCGAATTCGGCCTGCGACAGCATGACCACGACGATCCAGCCGTCGGCAGTCTGCCACGGACGATAGACCGATGCGATGTCCGGCATGCGCGACTCGCTTTCCGGGAAGGCAAGATCGCCGTGAAGGTCGATCCAACCGTAAGCGATCGCGGCTTCGAGCATCGACACGTCGACCTGCGCGCCCTTGCCGGTCCGCCCCCGCGCGACCAGCGCTGCTGTGGCGGCCTGCGCGGCATAGAGCCCGGCGTTCTTGTCGCAGATCCACTGCGGCATCAGCGTCGGCCCATCTTCGCCCCACGAAACCATGCCCGATTCGGCCTGGACGATGGGGTCATAGGCACGCGCATCCGCCATCGGGCCGTTCTGGCCGAAGCCGCTGATGCGCACGGTCACCAGTTCCGGTCGCAAGTCTTGCAGCGCGGCGGAGCCCAGTTCCAGGCGCTCCATCACGCCGGGCCGAAAGTTATGAATCAGAATATCGGCCTGGGGGATGAGCCGCCGGAGCACTTCGCGCCCTTCGTCGCGCGTCAGATCGAGCGCGATTGACTGCTTGTCCGCATTGAGCGCGACATGAGCGGAACTGAAACCCGGCGTCGCGACTGCACCCAGCAGGCGTGCGCGGTCCCCTTCGAACGGTTCGACTTTCCAGATCCGGGCCCCCTGCTGCGCCATGATCTGCGTGGCAAGCGGACCGGCGACAACGCTGGTGAGATCGATTACCGTGATGCCTTCAAGGGGCAGCATACTTTCCTCTCCCGCTCCATTTATTTATTACGCAAAATGTCGGATATGGACGAAAAACGCAATACAATAATGGCCGACGGCAATGCGATGAGCGCGCGGATGTTGATCCTCGACCTGCTCGACACCGGCGATCCGCCCAGTTTTTCAGCAAGCGATCTTGTTCGCGCGGGCGCCGCGTTCGGCATCGAAGCGCCCGGGATTCGCACTGCCCTCACGCGCCTGAAATCCGAAGGGCGGGTGCAGTCGCTGACCCGCGGACGATATATAATCGGCGCAAGCGCCGAGCCGTTGAAGCAGCGCATACTCGGCTGGCGAACCCGGCTGGATCGTCGCCAGGCCTGGGCCGGCGACTGGCTGCTGGCCATCGCAGGGCCGCAGGAACGCGCCGACCGCACCGCCTGGCGTCGCACGCTGCGCGCCCTCGAACTGGAAGGCTTTGCGGAGGCGGAGGTCAACATCTGGGCGCGCCCCGCCAATCTGGCCGACGGGGCCGACGGCATACGCCGCCGGCTGATCGACCTCGAAGCGGCAACGTCGCTGTTCGTCGTCGAAGCGCGCGCGCTGGATGAAACCCGCCGGGAACGTTTCCCGGCCCTGTGGGACGCCGCAAGCCTGCTCGCCTCGCACCAGCAGCTGACCGCTCAGCTGGAAGATAGCGCGGCCAATATCGAAACGACCGACCTGCCGGCCGCTGCTGCGGAAACCCTGTTGCTGGGCCGCCAGGCCATCCGCGCAATCATGCGCGACCCCCTGCTGCCCGAAGAGCTGTGCCCCAGCCATGCGCTGACCGATCTGATCGGGGCAATGATCCGGTACGATCGCCTGGGGAAGCGGATATGGAAACGGTATCTGGCGGACTAGGGCGGTCCCGGCCTGATGCTGACGGTCCCGACTGCCCCCGATAGACGTGCGCCGGACGCGCGGCCAGTTGGCCCCGCGCCCGGCGCTCCGCAGGCTTTTTGAGGCAGCCTGCGGGCTCAGGAGCCGTTAACTCACCTTGGGACGGAGCATGATCGTGCGGCTATCGACCCGCACCGGTTCCAGCCCTTTCCGTCGAACCAGTTCCTGCAAGGCCTGTTCGACCGTCATGCGGCCGCGGACCGGCCGGGCCATCGCTTGGTCGATGCTCGGATCGTTGTACACGATGTTGAGGCCGGAAGCGCGGGCGATGGCACGCAGCGTGGTTTCCATACGGCCTTGCGGAATGTCGAATTCCAGGTTCGCAGGATTGCCGGCGCTTGTGGCAAGCATCGCAATCTCGGGGGCACTGGTGCGCGAGCGGCCCGTCGGGCTGCCTTGCGCGACCGGTTCGCACCGCTTTTCCTCTCCATCGCAGGCATCTTCGCCGTACCCGGTCACGCGCACCTCGATGATCGAAGGCGTGACCACGGCGCTGCCTCGCCGCACCGATTCCAGCGTTTCCTTCAGTGCGTCGCCGCCCTGAAGGGCCTTGGAACCCGCATCGTCGACGTCGAGCGAGGTAGGCGGTGCCGCCGGCGTTTCGGGAAGGCCCGTGGTGCGCCCGATGACATCGATATTGTCGGCCCCGAGAATCTCGATCGCAAAGACGTTGAGATTGCCCGACACCCTGATGCCGGCGTCGCCCGCATCGATGATGCCGTGATTGGCGACCAGATCGATATCGGCAGGCGCGACCCCCGCGGTTGTCGCCAGGGTGCCGATGCCGGCACCGGTGGGCAGCCCGGCGGGCGAGCGCGTGAGGTTCGCGATCTCGTCCACCGCGCGGTTGTAGTACGGGGGGCTGAGCGACGTTTTCGCCCCGTTCCCCGCGGCGATATTGCCATAAGACGACCACATCAGGATGTTGCCGCCCTGGGTCGTCAGGACGCGCGACTGGTTTACATCGGTATCGCCGTGGGTGAGGATGTTCACTTCGCCGCCACCCTGGGTGACGACACCGGCGCGCAGAGCGTCACCCTGAATGTTCGTGTCCGACGGTTGGCCGGTCTGTTCCGCGCTGGCGGCTGCGCTGGCGAGGCGGAAGAAGCCGCCGGGAACGACGACCGAGACATTCCCCCCATTGTTCGACAGCACGCGGCTGGCGAAGGTTTCGAAATTGCCCTGCCAGCGCCCCTCGTCCTCCTCAGCTTCCTTTTCGGCGCCGGGGTAGAGCGTACCGATGGCGGTGTAGCCACGGCCGACCGAACCCTGCCGGTCGCTGTCGGGATCGTTCGCCTCGCGGCTGGCCGTGCGCAGCTCGAGGAACAGGACCGAGCGGTAGAACGGCGTCTTGTAGACCGTATCCAGCCCTTCCCAGTATTGGAGCGCATCGTTCATGTAGTCACGCTGCTCGGCCACAGTCTCGAGCGGCTCGAGCCCCTGAAGTCCGCGCACATAGTTGACGAGCCCTTCCCGCCGTTCCGGGACGAAGAATGCACCGTTTGCGCCCTGTTCGGCCGCTTCGCGCGCCGAATAGCGCGGCACGAGCGCATCGAAGGGGGTTTCCTGTCCTGCCGGCAGGTGCACCCAATAGTCCCACGCCTGATCGAGATAGGCCTGCTGGGCCGACTGCTCGGCGAGCGGGTCGAGCCCCTGGAGCGAGCGGATGTAGTTGACGAACCCGCCGGCCAGGCGCTCGTCAACCAGTTCGGCCCCCGACCCGTTGCCGCGGGCATAGAAGCGATCGAACAGATAGATCGGGAGCCGTTCCCCGTCACCAGCCTCGGCGAGCAGGTAGTCTTCCATCGTACCGATGTTGGCCGGATCGAAATAGGCGGATTCGAAATCCGCATAGGCCGGCTGTTCGTTGTATCCGACGCTGATCGCAATGTCGGCAGCCTTCATGTTCGGGTCCAGGGGAACGTTGACATAGCCGCCGAATCCGCTCCGCGCGACGTCGTAGAGGATATCGGTCGTGATCCCTTCCGAATTGCTCGGGATCCACAAGTCGCCGCCCGCCTCGATCTCGAACGCACCAGGCCCGCGAACGTGGAGCTGGCTGCCGTAACCGAGATAGATGTCGCCGGTCTCGTGGAAAGTGCCGAAGTAGATCCCGCCGCCCGCGGTCACCTGGCTGACATCGCCCGGATTGTTGTGCTGGATGAGGGCATTGGGGAAATAGACATCCCCGCCCGCCTTCATCCACAACTGCTCGGTCGAGGTGATCCCGCCGATGGTGACCAGATCGCCTTCTGCCGCGTAGATCCGGCTGGGTACCAGATCGCCTTCGTGCAGCATCAGGTGCCGTTCGCCCAAAGTGCCGTAGATGTCCTGGTAATAGGAATCGACCCAGTAGACCCCGTCGTCCTTGATCGGGCTCATCATGTAGATGCCCAGCAGGGTGGAACGATAGTTGTTCTGGTGGGTGGCAAGCCGCCAGGCGTGATCCCGCGCCGACTGGCCATCGATCGGCACCGCATCCTCGAACCGGTCGTAGTGGCCGATCCGCACATTGCCGCGCGCCAGGATGTCGAGGTTGCCGTGCTGGGCCGGGGTCATCCGGAAGCCGCCCTCGACGTTCACGTCGCCGCCGGCGGCGATCATTGAGACAGTGCCCGCCCAGATCTGCCCCTCGTCGGACAGCGGTGCATTGATGCCTTCATTCGCGTCCAGGTAATAAGGCATGCCTGCCCCATTGTGCATCGCCGCCGAAACGATGTTGTAATCGTTGTTCCAGGCGCTGATGTCTCCGCCGGCCGAGTAGAAGGCAACCGACGCATCGGCGCCGCCATAGGCCGCCTCCACGTGAAGATCGCCCGCTGCCTCAACCCGCAGTGTGCCCGCCTCCCCTGCGTCGAAGAAGGCGTGGAGCGGGTATCCGCGCAGCACGTCGGTCGGGTCGAGATCCCAGTGGCAGCGGTCACTGGTGATGTTGCAATCGGCGTAAGGCGCCTGCGGATCGCCGGTGAAAAAATCGTCGTTGTAGGTTTTCACTTCGCTGCCAGCGACGATGCTACCGCCGGTCGTGACGATGCCCTGGCCGGTGGCCTGATAGATGCCGCCGGCGATATCACCACCTGCCCGGACCGCCAGATCGTGCGCAGCAACCGTCAGGTTGTGAATGGCGCCGCCGGCGTCGATGCTGGCCCGGCCATCGGTCATGATATCGGTGACGACCGTCTTCGCCACCGCATCGTGCGCGGCAATGTCGCGCCCCACGACGATCTGGATATCGCCGCCCGCGCCGCTCGTGCGGATGGACGAGGGGCGCTGCTCCAGCAGCAGGTCCCGCGCGGCGGCAACGTTCACGGTGCCCGCAACGATCGAGTATCCGACCGGATCGTACGTCTGCACTTTGCCGCGATAGTAATCGCCCTCGCCCTGGTAGCGCTCCCGCATGATCCAGGGATGCTTGGCGCGCGCGTAGACGTCGGTATCGGCGTAGTCGCTCGCCCCTTCGTCATAACGGACCAGGTGCTTCTCTCCGCCATCGTCGAAATAGTAATAGAAGCCGGTGGCGAAATCGCGATCCAGCTCGGCACCGAGCGAGCCGTCGGGATTGACGTATCGCAGTTCGGATTCCTGCCCGTTGACGCGCAGGTAGTAAGGCGCCGCCGCAACCGGGCTCGTCGGTACGTCCAGGACGACATTGCGGAAGATGTCGGGGTAACCCGCGCCAAGGAAGCGCACCAGTCGCTGAAAAGCCTCCCTGCCGGTGGCATTCCCGTCGTGATAGCCGTTGGGGCCATAACCGATGGCGCGATATTCGGCCTTGTCCGCATCGGCGATGCGATCGATGAACTGGGCATCGATCAACGCTTCGAGATTCTGGTACTCGTCGCCATAGGCGGGGCTTCGCGCAAATGCGTTGGGATGCTCGTCCAGAAGATACTCGGACATCAGCGCCAGCATTTCCTCGTAACCGCTCGCGTTGCCGGCAATGTTGTTGAGTTGCGAGCCGACGGAAGATGGAAGCTCGCCCGCATTCACCAATGCGATGGCAGTGAAGTAGAGATTGAACGCGCCAGCGGAGAAATCGGGCGCTTCCGGGTCGCCGACGATGACCGACAGGTCATAGTCGCTCGGGTCCAGCGTGACGAAATCGATCTTGTCGGCCACGCCGCCGATGACGACCGATCCCTTGCCATCGGCAAGCAGACCGGGGGCCAGCACGCCCAGTACCGATGGGCTTTCCGGGTTGGCGCCAGCGACCAGGTTCACGCCCCAGTTCCAGCCCCCGGCCATGTCGTCGGCAAGATCGGCGTTGACCAGAACGTCGCCGGTTGCGCGCAGCGACAGGATTCCCGCGACCTGGTCCGGGCCGAAGCGCAGACCGCTCAGGTCCCAGTTTTCGACCAGTTCGATATCGCCATCGTTGCGGATCTCGATCCCGGGAACGAGCGTGGCGTCGCCGAGGCGATCGGCCACCCCATTGGCAAGGGCTGCGTCCATGAACGCAGTGGCGTCACCACCGACCAGCGCGGCGAGATCGCCGTCGATCGTTCCCACGTTGTCGTAGATGCGGAATGCCTCCGCCACGGCCTTGTCCGCACCGCGGATTTCCCCGGCGAGGGCATCGATGGCGATGTCGTCGGCACCGATCTGCGGCGCGCGGAAGTGAACCGTACCGCCCTGATCTTCCGCCCCGCTGACGTCGATCAGCGCGCCACCGGCCATCGCAATGACGCCGCCATTGCGGCCGGCCGTTTCGATCCTGACGGTCCCGCCGGAGCCGCCGTCTTCGCCGGCCGCCGCGATCAGGCGCGAACCCGCGGCCAGGGCCAGCCCTTCCGATGCCGCCAGGGCGATCCGGCCGCCATCAGCACCGGTCGTGCGCACGGTGCCGGTCACGGTCATCGCGCCATCGTTGGCGACGACCGAAAGCGATTCAACCTCGGTCGTGCCGTCGAGGATCACGTCGCCGCGCAGAATCTCGAACGCCCGCCGCCCGTTGAGCCCGCCTTCGGCCAGGGCGCTGTTGAGACCCGCGAAATCGGCAAGCTCGCCGATCTGGAGCGAGAAATCGCCCGCCGAACGGCCTGCGCCGGCGGAGCCTTTCAGCGTGCCGTCCAGAACGGCCCGGCCCTGCGCCACGGAAATCGCGAGGGCACCGGCATCGGCTGCCTCGCCGCCCGAAATATCGATCAGGGCCCCGTTCTGCTGCAGCACATCGCCGGCATCAGCCGTCAGCGAGACGGCGCCCGCGTTTACGCCCACCTGCTGATCGAAAATGCTGAAGACCGTGCCCGAGACGTCGATTGCGCTCCCGGAGGCGAGGGCAATGTCGCCCTGCGTGGCCCGCAGCGCCACCGTGCCCCCGTGCAGCGCGATCCGCCCCCGGTTGGCGATGCTGGCACCGGTCAGCGAGAGTGTCGCGCCCAGCGAATTGGCCGCTTCCGCAGGATCGCCGATACTGTCGAGAACAATGGCACCACCTGCCTCGATCGCCAGCGTATCACCGCTGTCGACGGTGAGCTGCCCCGCCTCGATCGTCAGCGAACCCGGCACGGCAAGGCCGCCGGTATCGCGGCCCACGACCCGCTCGCTTGCCCGCAGCGTGACGGAGTCCGCGCCGGATATCGCCTTCATGCCGCCAGTCAGGGCAATCTCATCGGCCGTGAGAAGCAGCGAGGCAGACCCGCCGGCAGCCTCTGCCTCGCCGCCGCTGCTGTTGGCAAGGGTCAGGCGCTGCGCGCTGATTGCCGCATTGCCCCCTTCGTTTTCGAGCAGGCGGATCTCGCGCGCATCGAGCGTGAGGTCGCCTTCGACCGCGAAATCGACCGACCCGTAGAAATCGAGGCTGGAATAGCTCTTGAGCGCTACATCCTGCGCACTGGCGAACAGTCCGCCTGTGCCATCGCCGAAGACAAGGCCGCCCGTCCCTTCGGGCGCTGCACCGATGCTGACTTGCGATGCCGCAGCCGAAACCTGTTCCGCATCGAGCGCCGCCCCGACTGCAAGCGTCGTCTCGCGCGTACCATCGAGCAGGAGCGCGTTACCGGAAAGCTGCGCGTCGCCCTCTATCGACAGGACACCGCCGGTCGCATCGATCGCCGCAAGTCCGCGGGCCGCACGCGCGGCGTTGATCGTTGCCAGCCGCTCGGGGTTCGCGCGCAGGGCGGCCATTGCATCGACAGCCTCGCTATCGCGCAGGAATTCCGCCCGCGATCCGGCCGATACGTGCAGAACCGCGCCCATATCCAGCTCGCCGTGAACGAATTCGTCGTCGCCGGTGTAGCTCGATCCCTTGTCGTCCACGAACAGGCCGAACGCCGGCGACAGGGTATAGCTTTCGGTCGGAGAGGTCAGTTCGCCCGTCGCCTCGATCACGGAACCGGACTTGACCGACACTTCCTGCAGCGCGGCAAGGATCAGGTCCTGGCCCGAAAGCGTGGTTCCGGCCGTATCGACCACCACTTCGTGTGCGGAAACGTCGATTGCCGTCCCGCTTTCGGTCTGTTTGCGCAGCCCGCCGAGCAGCAGGCTCTCGACCCCGAAACTCACCAGCCGTTCGGCATCGATCTGCAGATAGCCTTCATAATCCGTCAGGTCGGTGCCAGCTCCGGTGACGACCATCCGGGCGGACGAGATATCGGCATAGCCGCCCTTGCCGCCTTCGGCCGCGGCTGCTTCGACCGTGCCGTCCAGCGTCAGCGACGAGCCGGCGACGAGAGTCAGACCGCCTGCATCGAGCGGAGTGCGCGGGAGCGATTCCACGTCCAGATTGCGGCGCCGGGCGGCCTGGAGGAACGCCTCGGAATCGAAATAGGTCGTCGCGCTGGCAATATTGTACTGCGTGCGCTGCGCCAGGACGTCGCCGTCCATCACCAGGAACCCGGTATTGAACCGGTCGCGATATTGCCGCGACCCGTCGGGCGCGGCGGTGAAACGATAGCCCGCCTGAATGATCGAACCATCCGCCTTCGGTGCCGAAGTGCCCAGCGCCATGTGCGAATGGTCGCCGTACTGGTGCTTCGCCGTGACGCGATATGCACCCGGGAGGCTGGCGTATTCCGCCGGCAGGAGCGTGTATTCACCCGCGGGCAGGCCGCCTTCGGCCTCGGACAGGTAGATCTTGCCCAGGCTCTGCACATCGTATCCGCTGCCCGTGCCGAGCGGCGTCACATCGGCATCGTAGCCCGGAATGATGGCATAGACTTGCGATGAATCGGCCACCCAGCGGTGATCGTCGTCGCGGTAGCCGGTCAGCCAGTCCCGCGATCCGCCCACACCGGGCACGAATTCGCTCGCGACCAGGTCGCCGCCGGCGGAGATGTCCACCACTGCGCCTTCGGCAAAATCGATCGTGTCGGCTTCCAGGTTGATCTCGCGATCGGGCAGATAGGCCAGTTCCCGCCGGGTGAACGGATCGACCCAGGTATCGCCGTTCTGCAGGCGTCCATAGGGGATCGTGTTGCCGTCGGCAGAAACCGACGTGATGCTGCCGGGCAGCAGCGTGATCGTGCCGGCCCCTTCGCTGCTGTCGTCGACCGCATCGAAAGTGATCGATCCCAGCGGGGATCGCACGATACCGCCCTGTTCGATCCGCGGGGCACGCAGGGTCAGGCTGGCCGCCCCTTCGAGCGGGGTCCTGTTGATCTGCGTCCCGGCGTCGGGCCCCGCGATGGCAAGGGTGCCGCCCGCTTCCACCGTGAAGATGCGTCCCGAAGCGGTATAGACCTGGTCGGCCTTCAACTGGAGATTGCCGCCCGCGATCAGCGCGCCTTCGGGCGCCGCGTACTCCTGGATGATATGGGTCGGGGAGAAACGCAGGTCGCCCTCGCTCGCCAGCGACACATCGGCAAAGCCCTTGAATTCGGCGGAGGTGACGTCGATCAACTGGCCCGCTTCGGCGCCGAAGCGGGTGCCCTCCGCATCGTCGGACACGCCCATTTCGACCAGCGCGGCAGCAAAGCGATCTTCGTCGATCTTCATCGAAACGCCGCCGGCCGTGCCGCGATCGGTGATACGGACGCGGTTGGCCGACATGGTGAAGTCCGCGTCATCGAGACCGTAGAGCCGGGGTGCGGACAGCACGATCTCGTCGATCAGATAGCTGCCATCGCCGGCCTTGCCGCCCAGGTGCGATTCACCGGCGAAGACGATCGCGCTGCCGGCATAGACTTCCACCCCGGCGAACCCGCCGCTGGCAAGGTTGCTGGGCGACAGGTTCATCGTCCCCGCAGTCTCGGGCAGATCGGGCAGGGTGTAGCCGAGCCCCTCGTAAAGCGGGAAGAACGCCGGATCGACTTCGGGCAAGTCGCCGTAATCGATCGCCCCGCTGCTTTCCCCTTCGCCGATATAGAGGACAGGTGCCGGGACCATCGCCTGAGCCTCGTGATAGGCTTCGAAGGCCGCGACGACCTCGTCGACGTCGGGCAGGAACGTCCCTTCGGCGAAATCGGGAACGTTGTGCAGGTTGCTGCGCGACCAGTCGATCGTCGACAGGTCGATGCCGGCGAGGCCCTGAACGGCGCTGCCGTCCTTCTTGTAGTACCAGGCCCCGCTCAGCTTGTTGCGCATGGCGCTGCCGAAGAAATTCGTCAGGGCGTCGTAGTCCGGCCCTTTCCATTGCAGGCGGAACGTCCCCCCGCGGGCGCCCTCGCCCCCGGCAGCGGCACGGAAAACGGCGCCGCTGACATCGATATCGCTGCCATAGAGGCTGATCAGCCCGCCATCCGAAGCGATCGAGCGCTCGCGGAACGTCGTACCGCCATCGGCACGCACCGGAACGTGCAGGCGGCCGCTGGTGCCGGAGATATCGAAAATCGCACCTTCGGCCACCGTCAGCGGGCCCAGATTGCGGATCTCGCCGCCGTTCAGGACCTCTCCCAGCAGGATCTCTTCGCCATTGGCCCGCACGCGGCGGTCGGTGATGCGCACCGCCCCCGGTGCCAGCACCCGCGCCGTGGCATCGACGTGCCCGCCAAGCGTGATCGTCCCTGCCGGCGCGATCAGGCTGCCTGCAAGGATACCGTCGAAGAAGATCTCGCCGCCCGGATTGACCTCCAGGCTCGATTGCGCGTCGAGCGTGATGCGCCCGCCTTCGGATGTGCCGTGCGGGGCCAGGCTGACGACCCCGATCTGGTTGTAGGCATCGGAATAAGGAATCCCGCTGAACGCCAGAAGCGCACCGTTGCGAACGTCCTTCGCCCGCTGGCCCGGCTCGACGTAGCCGATTTCGGTCACATCGCGGATGTCGGTCCCGGATTCGGCCAGCCACGCTTCCGGCACGCCGTTCTCCAGCGTGGCAGCCTTCAGCTGCATCGTGGCCTTGGTCGCCTTCAGATGGGTGCCCGGGGTCAGGCCGATCTTCGGTGCGTTGAGGTAGATGCCCGAAAACGGCATCGCCTCGAACAGGGCCGGATCGATCCGCGCGACGATGTTCCGCTCGGCCGCATCGTCAGGCAGCGTGTCGCCGATATAGAGCTCGCCACTGCTTTCGAGGGCAAAGACGCCGTTGCCGCCGAGGCCAAGCGAGCGCGCATTGAACGCGCCCGACAGATCGACCTTGTTGTCCAGCGCCATGTAGTTGCGGATATTGATGTCGCCGCCGGTCCCCGCGGTCAGTTCGCCTTCGCGGTTCAGGAAGCCGCCGCCGTCAGCATTGAAATAGACCGTTTCGGGCAGGATGAATTCGTAAGTGCCGTCATCCGGCGTGTTGATCTGGCCGGCGCGGAAGGCGGTGATCAGAATATCGCCGCCGTGTACGATCGGCCGCCCGGCCAGCGGGCGGTAATCCTGCAGTTCGTAGTCGGAATGCCACTTCGCGCTGGTGTCGATGAAACTGTCGTCGGAAAAGACGATTCCCTGCCCCCGCAGGGCAACGTCGCCGCCGTTGGACGTGATCGATCCGCCGAAATACATGGAACTGGTGCCGATCAGGTTGAACGTCGCGCCATTGGCGAAGTTCAGGTCCACCCCGTCTTCCAGCACGATATACTGGTTGTCGTATCCATCGTCGGCAGTCTCGGAAAAGCTGCCGCCCGCACGCAGGTGGAGCTGCGTGATGTCGTAGCGGCCCATCGTCGACCGCTCGAACATGTCCTGCGAAATCAGCGTAAGGTTGCCCTTGCCGTCCGATGTGCCTTCGCGTTCCTCCTCTTCGCCGAAGATATCGCCATAAACGCCGGTCAGGCTGTCATCGAAGCCGAAATCCATGCCCAGTTCGGCCAGGGTCTGCGCGATCAGGACGCGGGTGCTGATATATTCGGAATCGAACTCGTTCTCTTCATTGATGATCAGCGCCCCGGCATCGGGCATATTGGTGCGCTGATACTTGCCGACCGTCACCTCGCCCCGGAAGGTGCCCTGATAGACCCCGTCGGGCGCCCAGATCTTGACCTGGCCCGCATTGCCGCCTTCGACGTAGCTTTCTTCGTAGCGCCCACGCGAGGATGACATGAGCGGAACGTAGTACGTCCGCTGCTTGCCCCATTTCGTGTCGTAATCGACCCACTGATCGGCGAGGCCCATGTAAACCTCGTCCGGGTCGGCCTCGCGAATGTCGATCACCGTCCCGTCGAGCCGGCGGAGCATCGTGGTGTAGACGTAGCCGGCATCGTAAGTGATCGAACCGCCCGAAACGTCGATTACCGAACCGGACTTCAGGATCAGGTCGTCGCCCGCGGCGATCGTGAGCGATCCGCCATCCACGATCATCTGGTCGAGCGTCAGCTGGTTGAGATTGTCGAAGCTCTCCCAGTCCACGACGTTTGTGCCGTAACGGCGATCGACGCTGATTTCCTTGCGATAGAGCGGTCCGCCATCCTGAACGGGCGAGTCCTTGAGCTGGGCGACGAAGACTTTGCCCGTCACCTGATGGTAGCCCATCTTACGGCTGACTTCCCACCCCGACAGGTCGATCGTCGCCCCGGCGTCCATCATCAGGCGCGAACCGTCCTGGCTATTGCCGTTGCCGCTAGCCCCCAGCGGGCTGAGCACCGTCGCATCGGCATCGGCGTAGAATTCCGCCTTGCCCGAAGGCAGATAAACCAGCGAATCCTCGCGGAAGTGGAGCTTGCCGCCGGCGACGTGGATGCTGCCCACCGACTGGTTGCCTTCGGTCAGCGGCAGCTTGTCGTCGCTCTCCAGATCGGGGGTGACCTGGGTAAGACTACCCTTGCCGAACACGATCGTGCCGTTGCCGGCCATCGGCCGCGTGATTTCCAGCGTGGAGGGCACGGCAGCGTCCTGCATCAGGGCGTGCATCGTTATCCCGGCGCGGAAGTTCGCCGTAGAGGTCAGCGTGATCGCACCGTTCTGTTCGATGGTCCAGCCACGCAGGTCCACGTCGCTGCCGCCTGTGCCGTTGATCACGCCGTTGTTGCGAACTGCAAATCCATACTTGTTCGCGCGATCGATCCGGGTCGCGTCGATATACTGGAGGATGATGTTGTCATCGCCTTCCGCCGCCATCTGGCGCGCGACATCCGAAGGCAGAATATCGCCTGCCGCGTATTCTCCCCCGCCGGCCTTGCCCCCTGTGATCGCATTGACGAAATCGACCCACTCGGCCGGAATTTCGCTGTCGGTCGGCAGCGTCTTGCGCGTTTCGGGGTCGCGCGCCCAGACGAGAAACGGCAGAGCATAGCTGCGCGAGCTCATGTAGCTGGGCCGGATATCCAGCGCGTTGTGGACGCTGGTGTAGATATCCAGCTTGGCATCGTTGCCCGGCGCGCGCTGGATGAAGACGTTCTCCCCCGCTGCCAGCACGACCTGCCCTTCGTCGCGAACGTCGAGCGTGCCGTTGTTCGTGACATGGGGGCCGAACAGCATGATCTTGCCCTGATCGGCAGTCGCGATCCGTCCCTTGCTGCCGACGGTCACGCCATAAAGCAGCGGATTGTCCCGATCGGAAACGACCGGCCCTTCCTCCAGCAGGTTGAGATAGCGGTTCGTCAGGCCATCGGGCGTCCGGTCCGGCGCACGGTCGGTGGCGTAGATCCAGTTGTTGCTGAAGGTCGGATCGAGCCTTCGGCTCGCAGCGAAGGCGTGGGAGATCAGGCCGTTTTCGATGAAGGCCTGGTCGCGAATATCGAGCGCGGAGGCGATGACCTGCCCCGCCTCGATCGAACCGTTGATCGCGAGGCCGTCCCGCGCGATCAGCATGATCCCCTGGTCGGCCCGCACCGTCCCGTCGATCCGGGCCACGCCGCCGCCGAGATGGCGATTGATCGCGGTCCAGCCTTCACCTTCCTGGCGCAGCGTCAGGCTCTTGCCCGCAGCGAGGTTGAGGTCGCTCCAGTTCACGATCGCCCGCTCGCGCCCCTGGGTGAGGGTCACGTTGTCCGCGGTGACATCAATGTCGGCGATGCCCTGGGTCAGGAAATAGCGGTCGGCATCGATCTCGACGTTCTCGCCGATATCGAAGCCGGTATCGTCTTCGATCGCGACGATCCCTTGCGCGCTGATCGTGCCGTCGATCGCGGCATCGGCCGCGCCGAGATCGCGGTTGATGACGAGCCAGTCCGACGATTGCTGTTCGAAGCGGAGAAGTTCGCCGGTATCGACCCTGAACTTCTGCCAGTCGAGCACCGCCTTGGCGCTGCTCTGAACGAAAGTCGTCGTGTCGCCGTCGACGTCAACGTCGCTGATGCCGGAACCGACGACCAACTGGCGGGTGTTGACCTGGGCGTCCTCGCCGATCAGCACGCCGTTGTCGTTGAAGATATAGACCGAACCGATCGCCCGGATCTCGCCATCGATCCGGCTTTCGTGTTCACCGTGGACGCGGTTGATCACCAGCCAGTCGGGCGATTGCTGCTGGAACTCCAGAATCTCCTGAGTCTTGAGGCGGAAATCTTCCCAGTCGAGCACCGCCTTGGCCTTGGTCTGCTCGATCGTCATCAGATGGCGATCGCCCTCCATCCCGATGACCGGACGGTTCGCGCCGTCCCACACCGACATCTGGCCGTTCGGCCCGATCGTCCGCCCTGCCTGCATGCCCACCATCGTGCCGAACGGCGGATCGACCGCAGGCGGTGCAGTCTGCGCCGATGCCACCGACGCGAAAGCCCCCGTCACTGCGAGCGCGAAGAGGCTCGATCCCAGCTTCAGCTTGTTGACGGAAGGATGTTTGGATGCAGTGGCGTTCACGGACATGTCTTGAGCCTCTGTGGTATGGCTGGAACCGGCGATGCCGACTTATTCGGCCTGGTCTGACGTTTGCTGTTGCGCCTCGAGCGCGGTTTCCAGCGAGCCTGGGAATATGCGGGCCTGGTGCGCGCGATCGTGGAAATCCTGCCGCAGGTTCTCCATCTCCACGCGCTTGAGCTGGAGGAAGGGTTCTGCCGATCGCGGAGCGAGCCCCCGATCGATCACCTCCACCGCAATGGCGTAGAGTTCGCCGTTGCGTTCGCTCGCCAGGGCGAGCAGCGCCTGCTGGCGCGCGATCTCCTGCCTAAGCGACGCGACCTGCTGGCGGGCGTTCTGTTCGGCCTGCAGCGCGCGCTGGTAATCGGCCTGATCGCAGGCCGTCGGCTCCGGCCCTGCCCCGCCCTGATCCGCGGTCCGATCCGCAACCTGACCCTGCGCCACCCCGGGCGCAGCGATCAGGGCGAGTGCGACGATGAGCGCTCTTTTCATGGCTCCCTCCTCAGAAACGGGTGTTCAGATCGATCTGCAGCACGTCGACCGAATAGGGCGCGCGCGAGATCGAGTTGGACGAGAGCCAGCGAAGGCCGAGCGAGGCATTGGTGTGGATGCCGATCGCTCCGCCCAGCTCGTAACCTTCCACATCGGTGCCACCGAGGCCGAAATCGGAGTCGGTAAAGATGTCGAGCACGGCATCGGTTTCGAGGTGGCGATAGCCGGCGAACAGGCGCCATTGCCCCCTTTCCGCAATCACCGGATGGCCGGCCTGGAAGCGCACCATCCAGCCCAGGTCGCCCGGTTCCACGCCCTCTCCGCCGTTGACGCCTTCTTCCTTGCGAAGTGCGGCAATCTCCGCCGGGTCGAGCGCGAGGTTCTTCACCACTTCGCCGGTCAGGGAAAATGTCAGGGGGCCGCTGCGGTAACCCGCCTTCAGCGTCCCGGCGACCAATTCGTATTCGGCAGCCAGCCCGGCCAAGGTCGTCAGGCCGTCGGTCCGGATGTTGAACAGCGAATTGCCCTTGGCAAGCGCGGCGGGGGCGCTCCAGTCGTTGATCCGCGAACCGTCGGGCGGATTCTTCAGGCTCTGGATATTGTCATAGTAGTAGTAGGCCGCGCCCGCCTCGACGAAATAGGGGCTGTCGGCATTGCCATAACGCGCCCCGATCTGCCCGGAATAGAGATAGGCATCGTCGAAGATCTCGCGTTCCTGAAGCGGGAACACGCCAGCAACCGCGCGCACACTGGCGTTCTCGCCCAAGGCATGCTCGCCAACCAGCGCGACGCCTTCGGGATTGATGTCTTCATCCCACACCAGATCGGTGGAGAAGAACGGGTTGGGCATGCGGCCCGCGATCAGGTGCGCGCCCGCGACCGGTTCAAAGTCAACGAAGGCGCGATCGACCCACAGCTCGTCCCGGTCGAAGAAGTCGCCGAAGGTCGAATTGGTCGACACGGCGCCGGGCTCGTCGCCCGACGCGAAGCGCAGGCCAACCGACAGGCCTTTCGCAACATCGGCATCGATGGCGAGCCGCGCACGATAGCTGATCCGCTCGCGATCGACGGTCGAGTTCAGAAGAGGGAAACCATCGGTGGTCGTGACCCCGCCCTGCCGGTTGATCGCGTTTGCATCGGGAAAGTACGGAAAGTTGCCCGCGGCGAAATTGTCGTACTGGCCGCGAATGCGCAGATCGCCCGAGATGGTCACGCCTTCGACCCATTTGGGCAGAGTGTTCGGCGCAACCCAGCCTTCCTGCCTGGCCGTGGCCACGACCCGCTCACCCACCTTGTCGGTAATGTCTTCCTGCAGAGCCTCGGGCACATAGGGGACATTGATGACATCCGATGCGGCGCGGCTCGCCTCGGCCGCAGCCTTGGCCTGCGCTTCCTGACGCGCCTGATCGAGGATGGTCTGCGCCTTTTCGAGCGGGATAACCCCCTCGTCGACCAAAAGCTGGAGCACTTTGACGCTTACGTCGTCGGAAGGCTGCGCCATGGCCGGGGCGGCCAGCAGGACTGTCGATGCAGCCGCAAGACCGCCAATCGCCGAATTCTTCCAGATCATCATGGACCTCATTAAAAAATTGCTTGAACTCAATATGTTGACGGGTGTGGCCGGCTGCCTTGCAGCACGCATCAGAAGGCCTTCCACACGCGGAACTGGATGCGCAGCGCGCTGTCGAAATCGGTCAGCGTTCCGCCTTCCTCCAGGAAAGGCCGGGCCACCGTGACCGCACCGTTGAGACCGTGAACCGCGCTGACGTTCACTCCGCCGCCCACGCTGGCGAGGGCGCCGTTGATTTCCTGAACGCTCAGCGGATCGTAGATTCTGATGAACCCGCCATCGGCGAACCCGAACAGGCGCAGTTCGCGCAGGAACGAGCCGGTGCCGGCAAAGTTGGGGGAGTGAACTTCGAACTGGCCGGAAAGGCCGTCATCGCCGATCTTGTAGCTTTCGTAGTATCCACGAACGCTGTCGAAGCCGCCGATGGAAAACTGCTCGTTCGAAATCAGCGGCTCGCCGGCATATTGCCAGGCGAAACCACCGCCCACGCGCCAGTCGCCAGGCAGCTTGCGGATGTAGGAAAGGTCCCCGCGCAGGGCCAGCCAGTTGGCGTTGGCATTGTATCGCTTCAGCCCGAATTCGATATCGTCGGCAGCAAGGCCGCGAAGCCCGAACGCGACGCCCAGCCCCAGGTCGAAGTCGTAAGCCGCCCTGCGCTCCGAAACGTCGTAGCGCAGCATCAACGGCACATAATCGATCGGGGTGTAGGACGGGTTGTCGTCCGACAGCAGGCTCTCGGTGAACTTCTTGTAGTCCAGCCCGGCGGTAAATTGATGCACGGTCGGCGCCGCCGGATCGCCCGCGACGGCGGAATAGATCGCCCGCAGTCCGACAATGTCGCCGCTGCCCAGCACGTTGATGCCGCCCAGGGCCGCGACATCGCTGTCCGTGTGCACGCCATAAGCCACCAGGGTCAGCGGGGTGCCTTTGATCGGGGCAGCGTAAGACGCGGAAACGGCCCACGATTCCTCGGGCGCCTCCGGACTGAACTGCCCCTGGATCGACAGGCTGTGATCGGCCTGGAACAGATTGCCGTAAGTCGCCGATGCCGACACCTTCAGGCGTTCGGTGCTGGAACTCGCGCGGTCGTTCAGTTCGATCGAACCATGCAGCGGCAGGCTGTCTTCGACCGTCAGATCGATATCCACCGTCCCCGGTTCCAGCCCGGCCCGCACCGTTGGCGACACCATCCGGTCGCGCGAGCGGTTGACGCCTGCCAGCTCCTGCGACAGCTCGTTGTAGTTGGGGACCTCGCCTTCCTTCACCGAAGGCATGCGCGCGCGGATATCGTCGGGCGAATAGTATGTCGCGCCTTCGACACGCAGGCGGCCCACGCGCATCTCGACCACTTCCAGCCTGATATTGCCATTGGCCACCTGCTGTTCGGGGATAATGACGTTGACCGTCTCGTATCCCTTCGCGTGGAACGCGTTCATCAAGGCTTCGCGCGCCGCATCGACGTCCGCCAGTGGGCGTGCAGGGCCGAGGTAGGGCTGCAGCGCTCGCTGAACTTCGACTGTGGAAAGCAGAGTGTTTCCACTGACTGCATAATTAAGGATGTCCACGCGGCGCGCGGCCGGATCGGGGGATGCCGTCTGTTCGCGTGCGGCGGGTTCTGCCGTTTCGACCGGCTCCGGCGTGTCCTGCGCATGAAGGACAGGCACAAACGAAACTGACAGCGCCGCTGCGCTTGCGCAGCAGGCCAGGCGCAACTGCATTGCGTACTCCGTATATCTGGTTCGGTGGCGCGATCGGCCGGGAAGCCGATCAAGGATGGTCGCTGCGTGTTCGCGGCGAATGGAAGCCGGGTGCGATCCACGCATCACAGACGCCTCATGTCGATAGTTGCGAAGGTTTGGGCCGAGGTGTTTGCAGGCCTTGCGGTTCCCAGCCTTGGCATATTCTGGAGGACGTCCTGGACGGCCTTGTCGAGGTCTGGGTTTCCGGTTGAGGATCGCAGGGTTGCTCTGGAGAAGCGGCCGTCGGCTGTGATTGTGACCTCGACCCGGAGCGAGCCTCTGGCAGCGCGGGTTCGCGGGTCGCGTTGCAGCGCGCGGCGGATATGGCTTTCGACATAGCCGCCCCAGTCGCCGCCTCCTCCGCCGCCGCCGGAGCCGCGTCCGAACAGTCCGCCGCCACCGCCCGCCGCGAGGCGGAAGTTGTCGGATCCGGCATCCGCGGGCCGGTCGAGCCCGGCCAGCTGATTGGCATCGCTTGGCTCGCTCGGGCTATCCTGCGGCTGGTCGACCGGTTCCTCGTTCGGCGTCTCGCTGGGCGGCTCCTCGCTCGGCTCCAGGATATCCTCTTCTTCCTCCATGATCGGATCTTCCATCTCCGGCTCCGGCGGTGGCGGAGGCTGGAGCATCTCGATCTCGGTCACGAACCGCTCGGTCTGCGGCGGCCCGCCATCGCGCGGCCACAACAGCCAGGCGAACAGTCCCGCGAGTGCGAGCAGTATGCCGCCGATCAGCAGATACGACCTTGCGGACATGCGCTGATCGTCGCCGCCTGTCGGCTCGTGACGCTGCGAACCGGCACCGGGCTTCATGACGGCCGCACCCGTTCGCTGACGAGGCCGAGCTGGTCGATGCCCACGCGGTTGCACACGTCGAGCACTTCCATGATCCGGCCATACTGGGTGACCCGGTCGCCCTTCACGACCACCGGGAACTCCTCGGTCGTCGCCTTGAAGGTGCGCAGCTGCGTCTCAAGCTCGTCGATCGTCACCGCGAAAGTATCGAGGTAGATCTGCCCGCTCTCGTCGATCGTGATCGCCTTGGTCGTCGGCTTGGCCAGGCTCACCGACGAACTGGCCTTGGGCACGTTGACCTTGATCCCCTGCACCGCTGCCGTGGTCAGCAGGATGAAGATGATCAGCAGCACCAGGGTGAGATCGACCATCGGTGTGACGTTGATCTCGTCGTAAGGCTTGCGCTTTTTCTGAACCTGCATTGCTCGTCTCCCCGTTCGACCCTGCGCTCAGCCCGCCGCCTGTGCGGCAGCGGATGGGCGGTAAGTCTCGGCGAGACGCTTCTCGAGCTCGTCGACGAAAACCTGATTGTCGATCTCGACCTTCTCGACGCGGCTCAGCAGCCAGTTGTATCCGAACAGCGCCGGGATCGCGACGGCAAGGCCCGCCACCGTCGCCAGCAGAGCCGCGGCAATGCCCGGCGCGATCGCGTTGATGTTGACCTCGCCCGCCGCGGCAACCCCGGCAAAGGTGATCATCACCCCGATCACCGTGCCTAGCAGCCCCAGGAACGGACCGCCCGAGATCGCGATCGTCAGCAGCACCATGCGCGCATTGAGCTTCTGCCCTTCGCGCGCCATCTGCGCATCCATCGCCGCCCGGATCGCCGCCACCGACTGCGGGGCCAGTGCGAACTGGTCGCGTGCCGACCGGCGCCCTTCATCCAGGCGCTGGCGCGTCTCCTCGCGCCCGACGGAGAACAGCTGCCCCAGGGTCGAGGCCGGTGCCCATTGCAGGCGATCCGATCCGACCAGGCCATCGTGCAGCCCGGCTTCCCCCGAAGCATTGCGGAACGCTTCGCGGAACGCGGCATTGGCCCGCTCCACTCGCGACAGAAGGCCCGCCTTGCTCACCATCACCGCAATCGCAATGGCCAGCATCACGAGCAGGATCACGATCACGATCCAGGCATCGACCGTCAGCGCACCGAACAGCACCGACAGGTAGTTGTGACCACCCGCCGCATCGCCCGCTTCCTGCGCTTCCCCGCTGGTCTGAACCACTGTGGCATCGCGCCCCTGCGAAGCCGCCGCAAAGGCAACAAAGTCCGCCGAACGTGCCGTGTTGGCCTGCCACAGCTCGTCAAGATCGCCGGCAAACGAGGGAAGCTGCCCGTTCGCGCCGACCAGCGCCATGCCGCCGAGCGCCGGAAGATCGGCCGCAACCTGTGCTGCCTGCTGTCCGCCGACATATAGCGTGACCACGCCGTCCCCGGCACTGACCGCCAGATGCGCCCATTCGCCCGGCGCCAGCGCCGCATCGGCCGCCGCCTCGCGCACAGTGCCCGAACCATCGATCACCTGAACGTAAGGGGCATTGCCGCGCAGGCCGATCGACAGCCGCTCCGCACCCGCAGGCCCCTGCGCGCCATACTTGGTGAAGATCGCCGCTTCGCCCACCTGTTGTTCTGCAGGACGGACCCATGCCGACACGCTTGCTTCGCCCCCGGCGGCAATGGTCAGCGACTGGCTCGGCGCAATCTGCATCCGGCTGCTGCCGGTCAGACGGGCGCCGCCCGCCACGAGACCTTCGGGCACCAGTTCGCCCACGAAGTCGGCAATCGCATTGTTGTTCGCGGTCGCATCGCGCGGGGCCGAACCCTCGGCAAAATGAACCACCAGCGACTGCTCGCCATCGTAAGTGTCCGCCGGCGTCCCTACAGCCGGAGCATCCGCATTGCCGTAATAGACATAGATCTGCTGCTGCGCGGCGCCCACCGAAGGCAGCTCGACCCAGGCCAAAGCCACTTCCGCCTGCCGGTTGAAACTCTCCAGATGCGCGTCGAGCGGCGTCCCGTCCGCCGTGACGAAGCGAAGATCCGACCCGTCAGCCGCAACCTGCGAAAAATCGAAATTGCCCGCGTGAAGCCGAACCAGAACAGGCGCATTGCCAACAGCACCGCCAACAACATCACCAGCAGAAACCGAAATCGACCGACGCTCACCCCAGTCAGAATCCCACCATTCCTGCGCCAGGGCCGGCCCCGGCAAAAGCAGCGCCAAAAAGCCCAAACCTGTCAAGAATCTCTTCATAGTCCCCGCTCCGAAAAATCCGCCAAGCTCAAAAACGATACGCCGACCCAGGCGTATTGGCGTCGTGAAATGACCCGCAAACAAAATGAATAATGCCGTATTTAAACGCCGAATTACTCTGCGCTTGAATACAACTTCAAATATGTGAATTTGTTACAGTTACGTTACTGTGCTCACAGTCCGTCACCCACCCTCACTACTAACTTTAACTTTGCCGTCAGTATGTGAGACGAAGCAATTTGCGTAACCCATAACGTCGATCGCAAAAAAGTTGGTCGCTGCGCCCAGCCCGCCACCGCACGCGAACGGCCAGCGACCGGGCCTGCGCCTGAAGCGGGCGCCAACCTGCGGGAATTTCTCAGATTTTTTGATCGGAGCTGCGAACGAGGCGCTATCTCTCGACAACCACCGTTTCGTCGCTCTTGCTGATTTTCAGCCCGTACATGAGGCTGATCGTCCGGGCGAAGCTGGCGCTATCGCCAGTGCGGAACACCCCGCTGATGGGTAGCTTGCCGATGCCGGGATCGGCGAGGACGATCTGTGTCTCGCTATACCGGTTCATCTCGCGCACTGCTGTCCCCAGAGGTGTCTGGTCGAGCATCAGTTCGCCGTTGCGCCAGGCGGTTTCAACCTCGAGATCGGGACGGTCGAGGATCGGGCCGGGTTCGCTCGCACGCTCCCGGAACCGGTCCCCGGGCCGCAACCTGGCCAGCGCCTTCGCGCTGTCAGCGTCCCCCACTTCGACGCTTCCATGAAGGACCACGACATCCAGCCGTCTTTCGTCCCGACGCACGGAAAATGTCGTGCCGAGGACCTGCACATATCGGTCTGCCGTCCTGACGATGAACGGGCGCGCGGGATCGGGGGCCACGTCGAACAGGGCCTCACCCTGTTCCAGAGAAATCTCGCGTCGACCATCGGACATGCGAACGGCGATCTGTGAAGAGGTGTTGAGCGTCACGCGCGAGCCATCGGCCAGCGAAACGACCCGCTGTTCGCCCACATCGGTGCCGTACTGCACCGGCCTGGCGAGCATCAGGAAGCCTATCATACAAGCGAGGACGAGGCTTGCCGCCATGGCGAATATCGGTGCGGGCCGCACCCAGCCCGGCTTCTCCGCGACGGCGAGTTCGCGATCGTCGATCGTTTCCTGGCCAGCCAGAACGTCGCCGAGATCGTCCCAGATCGCCTGGGTGCGTGTGTAGCCCTGGGCGTGGTCTTCCCCATCTGCCAGCCAACGGGCCAGACCGCGCAGATCGTCGGCAGACGAATCCGGCGCGAGGACGGTCCACAGCGCGGCCTGCGCACGAACCTTGCGGTGTGCACATCGTTCGTGACCAGGCGCAGACGAACCGTTCACCATCCCTCCATCCAGTCGGTGAGAAACAGCACGGCCTTCGCCAACCGCTTCTCTACCGTACTCACGCTACAACCATGTCGCGCGGCGATCTGAGCAATCGCCATTCCATCGACCCGGCGCGCACGCAGCATTGCGCGTGTCACCGGATCGAGCGCGGAAAAACCTTCCTCCAACCTGGATAGACGTTCGCGGGCGGCAAACACCTCATCTTGCAGCGGCGATTCGTCGGCGATCGACGCCAGATCCGGGCCATCCGTTTCAAGATGCTGATCCAGCCGTCGCCGCTTCCGCATCGCATCGATGGACAGGTTGATGACTGTGCGAACAAGAAAACCCTGTTCATTATCAACCTGTTTCGTCCGCCGATATCGCGCCAGCCGGTCGAACGCGTCCTGGATCAGATCTTCCGAATCGGTGCCGCGCACCCCCCGGCGGCGCAGGACATGCTTGAGATGCCGGATCGTGTCGGGGAGTGAATGGCCCACTGCGCGCCCCACTCGGGGCCGAATATTGCACTTTGATGTCAAACAGCGTCACAAGGCCGAGATTGCGGGCGCTATGTGGGCAATCAACGGCCCGCCTCAGCCCATGCCGCCATTGCCTCCAGCACGGGACGGAGGCTGCGCCCCTTTTCCGTTAGCGAATAATCCACCCGCGGCGGAATTTCGCCGTAATCGCGGCGTGAGAGCAGGCCGTCGCTCTCCATTTCCTTCAGGGTTTTCGACAGCGTGCGGTGCGTTACCCCGCCCAGCCGGCGTTGCAATGCATTGAAGCGCAGCGGCCCGTCCATCAGCCAGTAAATGACCATCGGCCGCCACTTGCCCGAAAGGAATTCCAGCGTCCGCTCTGCCGGGCAATGCCAGCCGTCGTGCGGCGATTCATCGTGTGCCATTACAGTATCCGATAGGACCGTACTTGTTGAAATGCTCCCTCAGATCTATGTCACCTTCGATACCAAGGCAATGCCCCGGGGCGGGGCAGACGAATACGCCCCCTAGAAAGGTCCGCGAGATGAAGACACTCGACACCATCCTGCGCAACGACAGCGCCCACTGGGTCGGCGACGGTTTTCCCGTGCGCTCGTTGTTCAGCTATCACGGCGACACTGACGCTATCAGTCCGTTTCTGCTGTTCGATTATGCCGGGCCGTGGAATTTCGATCCGGTCAAGGGCAACCCGCGCGGCGTGGGGCAGCATCCGCACAAGGGGTTCGAGACGGTCACCATCGTCTATGACGGCGAAGTCAGCCACCGCGATTCCACCGGCGGCGGCGGCACCATCGGCGCGGGTGAGGTGCAGTGGATGACGGCCGGTTCCGGCGTTTTGCACGAGGAGTTCCACTCCCCCGGCTATTCAAAGACGGGCGGGCCGTTCCGCATGGTGCAGCTGTGGGTCAACCTGCCTGCGCAGGACAAGCTGACACCGGCGCGGTATCAGGCGATCACGCGCGACATAATCCCCGAAGTCGCCTTCGACGGTGGCCGCGCGCGGATTATCGCCGGCGCGTTCGACGGGGCCAAAGGCCCTGCCGACACGTTCACGCCGATCAACCTGTGGGACGTACGGCTCGATGCCGGCGCTACGGCCACCCTGCCCCTGCCCGATGGCCATACGTCGATGGTCGCGGTTCTTTCCGGCCACGTCACGATCGACGGGCAGAATGTCGGCGAAGCCGAGATCGCCCGCCTGTCGCGCGCCGGAGAAGGCGTGACCCTGACGGCCGACGGTGACAGCATGGTCCTGATCATGACGGGCGAGCCGATCGGCGAGCCGGTCGTCGGCCACGGCCCCTTCGTGATGAACACCGAAGGCGAAATCCGTGAAGCCATCGCGGATTTCAACGCTGGCAAGTTCGGCGCACTGGCGCCGGCCTGAACGACGCGCTGCCCGGAATGGAGTGATCCTTCCGGGCAGCGTATCGACGATCTTACTCGAACGGCAATGTCACCTGCGCTCTGTGCCGGCCATCGACGTGGGTGTTCAGTACGCGCGCCTTGAAGCCCAGGGCTTCATCGGGTTGTCGGAACATGACGACCGTCTTCGCGCTGTTTGCATCGACGGTGATGATATCCGGCTGATTGAAAGGCGTCAGTCGCGGGTCGATTTCCAGCGTGAACGGCATCGAACTGCCATTTTCGATCTTCACCGGATATTGCATGACATGCCATCCGCGCGACGGCGGCATCAGGGAAACGGTCAGCGCGCCTTCGATAATCCTGGTCACCGGCCCCGACCGGCCGATCAAGGTATTGCTATACAAGGCAACCGTCTGCCTCGCTTCCACCGCTTCTTTCATCGCAGTGTCGCCCAAGTCCTGAGCGAGGACCAGCGTAACGGTGCGGTGGCTGCCCTCCCTCCACCTGGCAGGGCCGTGGATATCGGACCCGCCGATAATGGCCAGATCGTACTTCATCGCCGTGTCTATCGCGTCGTAGAATATCCCGCCCCCATTGGCGACTTCGATCCCGCCGATGAGTTTCTTGTCGAGCATTTCGCGATGGATTTTCCGGGGGGCCATGCTCCCTGCATTCTGGCCTGGTGCGTAAGGATGATTCCAGAAGCAGAAGGCGCCCTGCCTGTTCGCTTCCGCCAACGAGTTCACCGTTTCGACATAGCTCGCAGCATCCGTATCTGTCAGGACGGCAGGATCGTCTTCGCGCTGGGGAACATGCAGCCGGTTGTTGTCGGTCGTGTAGATGCAGTTGAAATGGCCGAAACCCCGCGTGATTTCGGCTCCGCGAATGACATTCACCCGTTCCTGCCCGTCCCGAAGAACGCGTGATTCCGAATAGTCCCTGGCAATCGCATGCGCCTGGTTCTTGTCGACCAGGCCATCGATCTTCGCCAGATACTTCTTCTGCACGGTCAGTTCGATATGTTCGGTCAGGGAGATAGCCGAGAGGCCTTCCGACATGGCCTCCGTCACTCGAATGTTCGGCCAAACCGTGCCGTCCGAAAATACCGTGTGGATGTGAAAATCCACCGCCAGAACCTTGCGCCCATCGGGCGTGTCGGGGAAGCTGAACGTCTCGGCCACGGCTGGGTGAGCTGCACCGGCGAGAACGACGGCGCAAAGCACCGAACGCAAGAGCTTCATGGGGTCTTCCTTGAATTTGGGCATTCTGAAGTCGCAATAGCCTGCAACGTCTCCCGCACAGGGCGATCGACGTTGCAGGCATTCCGAATTGTCAGAACTTCGTATTTATACGCGCGAACAGATAGCGCCCGATCGTATCGTAGATACCGTTATTGACATTCTGATTGGCATGAAAATCGGGCATCTTCTCGTCGAAGATATTGTTTATGCCGAACGTCAGCTTGTAGGTTTCATCGATTTTGTAGCTGACGGACACATCGTGATACCAGGCAGCGCGAATGCTGTTGTCCTCGTAGAATTCATCGCTCAGCGTCGGGTCCGGGTTGAACACGGAAGATCCATGCACCCTGACGAACCAGCCGAAGGTGAAGTGATCGGTGTCGTAACCGACATTGAAACTGCCGCGGACACGCGGATCGGCGTATCCGGTTACCTCCCGTACGATGACCGAGTCCGTGCCCGGTGCAGCCTGCGTCGTCTTGTCGAGAAGATAGGTAACTTTCGCCCCGGCGTTGAACATGCCGCCGCCCAGGGGATGGCGAAATCTCATGCCGAAATCGATCCCTTCGGCGAACAGATTGGACGCGTTCATCACCTGACGGTTCAGTGATGTGATGCGGCGGGTAACCGGATCGCGCGTGATGGCATCGCAGAAACGATTTTCGATCGTCGGCAAGTCGACGCAGAACTTCGCAACCTGCCCCGCGCTCAATGTGGTAATCACGTCGTCGATATCGATCCGCCAGAAATCGACGGTCGCGTCGAAGCCAGGCAGGAAACGCGGCTGGAAAACTGCGCCGATCGTCAGACTGTTCGATGTTTCCGGCTGTACATCGGGATTGCCGCCACCGGTGTAGGACAAGGGATATCCCGTCTCCAGCCACGGGTCCTCGATGCCCAGCGCGGCGCAATTGGCACGGCGGTTCTGCGTCGTATCGATCACGTCCCTGTGGCAGGGTTCGGGCGCCGTGCTGAGGGCGAGAAAGACCGGGTTGTACAGTTCCTGGAAATTCGGCGCCCGCACGCTGCGCGAACGGACGGCGCGGAACGTCAGATCCTCGATCGGAGCCCACGTTGCCCCAACTTTCCAGGTGCTGGTACCGCCCGACCTGTCATAGTCGGAATAGCGATAGGCGCCTTCGACCTGTAGCCGCTGCGCGAACGGCAGGTCTTCGAGCACCGGCACGACCAGCTCTGCATAGCCCTCGGTAGCCGCCTGCGATGCGTCGATGTCGAGCACGCGCCCGTAGGAGGCGAAGTGCGCAAGTTCATCGAGAGTTGCGAGCGGATCGTCGATCCTCTTGAGCGTATCCCTGCGATATTCGGCACCCAACGCCAGCGAAACGTCGCCATACGGCAGGGAAAAGGCCGACCCGACGATGCTGGCGCCGAAAATCGTCTGCGTGTTCACGATCGAACGTTCGCGCACCGCATACATCCAGTCGCGCTGCGCTTCGGTCGGTTCGTCGTATCCGAAGATGTTATAGGGCACGCAACCGGCCGCGCGGGCGGCCTCGTCGCGGCAGACCGGCGCGCCTGTCACCGGATCTGCAATGACATCGCGCGCGGCCACCAGCCGGGAAGCGCGGATGGCATTGGGGTACGTCGCGCGATTGCTGGTCTTGCCGTACTGACCGAAAATCTCCCAGTCGAAATCGCCGACCGTGCCCGTCAGGCCGCTGAAGATCGTATAGGCGTGCCGGTCGAAGTCGTGAATCTGCTGCCCCAGTTGAGGGCTTGCGCGCGCGATCGAAAGCTCGCTCAACCCGTTTTCGACCATGAAGTCGCGGATCGGATCGGGCAGATAGGGATTGTCGAGATAGGCCTTTGGCCCGCCGGCCCCGCCGAGGAAGATGTTGCGGCTGTCTTCCCGATAGTATTCGCCATGCAGCCTGGTCTTGGTGTGCCCGAAATCGAGACGGGCGTGATAATCGATCGTATCGGTCAGCGCGTATTCGAACTTGGCGATGGCGGCGAACTGTTCGAGCGGCGTACGCAGCGGAAGATCCTCGTGGAACGGAACGCCGTCCCCGCCGATCCCCGCATCCCCCACCGATGGCGTCCGGACCACGATGTCGTAATTGAGTTCCCTGACGGAACCGTTTTCGTACCCGTAGTGCTGGCCATCCACAAAGAAGGTAGGGAACGTGTTGAGGCCGATGAGGCCCCATTTGTCATAGGTTATCCGATCCGGAATCCCATCGTTCGGGCCTGTATTTTCCGGGTTGTTGGCAAAGATGATGAACTTGTCCCGCATGTGCTTGCGGTCGCCCAGCAGGACGATTTCGGAATCGACGTACGTCACCCCCAGGCTGATCGATCCGCGACCATCGTCAAGCGTCGTGCCGGCGACCGCGGAGAGGGACATCGTCCGCGCATCCCCGCGCGAGGAAATGCCTGTCTGGGCAGAAAGATCGATGCCGTCGATGCGCCGCTTGGTCACAACGTTGACGGCACCGCTGACGGCATCCGCGCCATAGATCGCTGCCGCGCCGCCGGTAATCACCTCGATCCGTTCGATCATACCGGCCGGGATCATGTTGAGATCGACGGCGGAGCTGGTGTGCGACCCGCTCACCCTGCGGCGCCCGTCGACCATCACCAGCGTCCGGTTGGTGCCCATGTTGCGCAAGTCGATCGAAGCCGTACCGCCATTGCCCCCGACGGTCCGATTGTTGGACCCCGGGCCGGTACCGGGGCCTACCGCGGGCTCACGGATCAGAGCGTCATAGGCGGTTACCAGACCGAACTGCTCGGCCTGCTCCATGCTGACGGCGCTGACCGGCATGGCCGATTCCAGCTCAGGACGCGGGATGCGCGATCCTGTGACGACGATCGCCGACGGCGGGCTTGTCGTTTCGGCCACGGTTTGCGCGGTGGCGACCGGGGCCGCCGGTTCGGTTCTTTGCGCCGGCCGTGCCGCATTGCTGCGCGCTGTCCCGCCACTGGCACCGGGAACGATGGCGACAATGTTGCCGCTTACTTTCATCTTCAACCCGGTCCCAGCGAGGAGATGGGACAGCGCCTCGCGTGTTTGGCGCGAGCCGGAAACGCCGCGCGTCGTCTTGCCACGGACCAGGTCGGGCGAGAAAACGATCTGCACGCCGGTAACGCGGGAGAACGTCGTCAATGCCGGGGCGAGATCGCCCGCCGGCACGGAAAAGGATCGCGTCGCGCTCAGATTGGCGGGCGCACCCTGCGCCATCGCCGGCGCAGTGGCTATCGCCCCGCTGGCCGTAGTTGCCAGCAGCAGCAGTGACAGTTGGACGCTCGAACGAAACATGATTTGCCCCTTTGCAACGACCCCCGAATTCGGGCCTCAGACAAAGAGACGGTCGCTGCCACGGATCAGGACAATCTTTTTCACCCGCCCCGGCCGGAACGCTTTCACGCCTTGTCAGCGTGCCTCCAGCACGACGGTTGAATCGGTTTCGCGAACACGGAAGCCATAGGCTTCGCCCAGCGAAGACAGGAACTGGCGCGAATCGTCGATGCGGAACCGCCCCGATATCTCCGATTGGCCAAGTTCGGCCGGTGGCGCAGCGATAGGCTTGCCGCCACCGCGATTGAGCACTTCGACCAGATCGGCGAGCGTGATGCCGGCGGTGTTGACCCAACCCTTGTCCCAGTCGCGCTGTCCGCTGTCGAACGATTCAGGCGCACTGATCCTGTTGCCGTTGAGCCGGCGGCGCCAGCCCGCCGTGACCACCACGGGCTGATTCGCATCGACGCTGTCGAAGCGCACGCCCCCCCGATAGACCGAGAGAACGACCTGCGATTTCATCAGGTTGATGTCGAACGCCGTACCCAGCACCCGGGTTTCCGACTGGCCGGCCCGAACGGTGAAAGGGCGATCTTCGTCACGGCGAACATCGAAATGAGCCTGCCCGGTGATGAGCCGGGCGTGACGCCGATCGTCCGCAAAGGTCAGCGCAATGCGGCTCGCACCGTTGAGGCGGATCATCGTGCCATCCTCGGTCACGATTTCCTTCATTTCTCCGGGCTGGGTCGAATATTCGCGCGTTTGCGGCGCGCTGCGGCCGATCTGTGCGAAGATGTCCGACTGGGAATGGTACAGCCCGACACCGCCGAGCACCAATAGCCCGGCGATCCCTGCGGTCACGAACCGCCGCCGCCCGGCCCGCCGCTCGCGAATTTCGTCGTTGGAAAGACGCCCTTTCGCAGCCGACCGGCTCAACGCTTCCTTGAACGCGGGGTCGTCGATCAGGGAAGAACCGTGCTGCGACGCCGTCTGCTGGTTTGCCGTCATCGCCCTTTCCTCCATAGCGCCAACCCGTGCTTTTCCAATCTGCCCCTGAGATCGGCCAGAGCCCGGACGATATGTTTGTCGACCGCGGCCCGGCTCATCTCCAGTTCCTCCGCGATATCGGACGCAGGTTGTTCGTCAAAGCGGTTGCGCAGGAATATCTCGCGCCGCAGCGGCGGCATGCGATCGAGTGCCGCAACCAGGATTTCGACCCTCTGCCGGAAATCCAGCGCGCTTTCGACCGAAGGGACCGGGCAGGCCAATGTTTCGGGCACTTCCCCCGCGATCGGGAAACGGCGCGCGGCGCGCTGGTGATCGCGCAACAGATTTATCGTGATGCGCCGCAGATACGCCGGCAGATTGTTGATGACGCCGTCGCGCCGGGCCTGATAGGTGAAGAGCCTGGCGAATGCTTCCTGGACGATGTCTTCCCGCAGCGCGGCATCGTCCACCCGTCGCCCCAGATACTTGAGCAGCTCGACGCGATGACCTCGCCAGTTTGAGTTCTCGGCGTTCATGGACGCCAGCGCCTATCGCCGCCGTGTGTCGGCAGGATTACAGCGCTGGATCGTCGATGATTTGCCGCCCAGGAACTGGCCCGTTTATCGTCCTATCGGCGGTTGCTCTGCCTCCCGCCGCCCGTTCACCGCAATTTTTGCCCCTCCGCATCCCAGACCTCGAGCGTTCCGAGGCCGAGCGAGCGCACATCGTCCTCGATCCGCGAAAGATCGCCGACCACCACCCAGGTCATCGCATCGGGATTCAGCCGGGTTTGCGCCGTGGCGGTGAGGCTTTCGGGCGTCAGCGCGTTGTATCGGTCCGGCAGCGCTGCCAGCCAGTCGTACGAGCGGTCGAAGCGGCGGATATATTGCAGATATCCGACCAGTGCCTTGTTGGTTTCCAGCCGCCCGGGCAAGCCGAGGATCTGCCCTTTCCTGACCAGCGCCAGTTCATCGGCCGTCACCGGCCTTGCCCCCCGGATCTCGGTCAGCTCGCGGCGGATTTCCTTGATCGCATCCGCCGTCCTGTCGGTCTGGACGCTCGTCGTCACGCCGAACGTCTGCGGGCCGCGCGCGCCGCTGATGTAACTGCTTGCGCCGTAGGTCCACCCCTTGTCCTCGCGCAGGTTCATGTTGAGGCGAGCGGTAAAGCTGCCGCCCAGTATTTCGTTCATTGCATTGAGCTCGAACACGTCCGCCGAAAGGCCGTCCGGCATGGGTGCGCCGACCCTGATGATCGACTGGATGGCGCCCGGCTTGTCCACCAGAACCACCCGCCCTTCGCGCGGGTCAGGCACGGGATCGAGGGTCTTCTGGCCCCCGGCCTCTGCGGGCGCCTGCCAGTTGCCGAAGGCGTTCTCCAGATCGGCCACCAGCGCGGCCAGGGTCGTGTCGCCCGATGCGTAGATCGTGGCATTGTCGGGCCTGATCCACGCCTGATGAAACGCCTCCAGATCCTCGCGGGTGAAGGACCGGATGGCCTCTCCACGCCCGGCCAGGTTCGTCCCGTAGGCGTGATCCTCGCCATAGATCAGGTGGCCGAAGACGCGCTGCGCGATACTGTCGGGGTTCACCAGCGATTGCGACAGTCCCGACAGGGCGGCATCGCGCTCGCGTTCGATATCCTCCTCTCGAAAGCCCGGATTGCGGATGTAATCCGCCCACAAGGCGATCGACGGGCTCAGCTCGCGGCTGAGGCTCGAGAGATGGAAGGCTGTCTCGTCCAGATTGCCCGCGTGGCCGATGCGCGCGCCCAGCCGTTCCTGCTGGTTGGCAAATTCGTTCGCGGTCAGATCCTGCGTGCCTTCATCCATCAGGCCCGTTGTGAAGCCCAGAATTCCGCGCGTGGCATGCTGCTCGGCGGCCGAACCGGCATCGAAAACCATCGCCAGTTCGGCAAGCTGGGTCCCCGCCTTGCGGATGAAGTTGACCTCGATGCCGTTCGAAAGCGTCGCGCGCTGAAGTTCGGGCATGACGAGGTCGGGCGACGGGGAAAGCCCGGGCATGGCGCTGCGGTCGACCGTTTCGGCGGACACCTGGTACCGGCCATAAGGCAGCACGGTGAGAGTATAGGACGGCTTGCCCAGCCACGTCCGCGCGATGTCCTGCGCCTCGTCCGCGGTCACTGCTGCAAATTCACGCTCGGCCTGGGCATAGGCACCCGGGTCGTCGCTCAGGATCGTTCCGTCGGCCAGAGCCATGGCGCGAACGTAGATCGATTCGAAGGCCCTGACCGTGTCGGCGTGGCCCGTCGTCTTGGCGCGTTCGAGTTCCTCCGCAGTCGGGCCGTTTGCCAGATACTCTTCGACGACCTCATCGATACGGCGTTTGGCCTGTTCGGGATCGGCCCCTTCCTTGAGCCGCACGCTGATACTGAAGACCCCTGCGACGGCCATTGACATGTAGTTTGCACTGGCCGCCGTGGCCATCTTGCCTTCCTTCACCAGCGCAGTGTGCAGACGGCTGTTCTTGCCCCGGCCGAGGATATGCGCGGCCATGCGCAGCGATGCGGTTTCGGGGGTCCCTCGCCCCGGAACGACCCAGTCGCGGGCAATGGCGACCTGCGGGACATCGTCCAGCATCGTATCCGCCCGCGCGGAATCGAGTGCAGGGACCCATCGTTCCACCCGTTCCGTCGGCGGGCCGGCCGGAATGGCGCCGAAGTATCGTTCCACCAGTTCGCGGGCCCGATCGGCAGATATGTCACCGGCAAGCGCCACGACGGCATTGGCCGCGCCGTAATACTGCCGGAACCAGTCCTTCACATCGTCGAGCGACGCCGCATCGAGATCCTCCATCGAGCCGATGACGGAGTCGTGATAGGGGTGGCCCGGGGGGAAGATCGCGGCCATTTCGCGATTGTTCATCCGGCCATAGGGCCGGTTCTCGTACGTGCGCTTCTCGTTCTGAACAACCGATCGCTGCTCGTCGAGCTTCTCCTGCGTCACCGCGCCGAGCATGTGCCCCATCCGGTCGGATTCGAGCCAGAGCACGCGTTCGAGCCCGCCGGTGGGCACGATCTCGTAGTAATATGTCTGGTCGAGCGAGGTCGCCCCGTTGACCGCCGATGCGCCGATTTCCTGCAATGGAGGAAACCACTCGTCGTCGTGGTTCTCCGATCCGTTGAACATCAGGTGTTCGTAAAGGTGCGCGAAGCCCGAGCGCCCCTCCGGCTCGTTCATCGCGCCCACCCGGTACCACACCGCCACCGCGACTTTCGGCGTGGACCGATCCTCGTGAACCACCACGCGCAGGCCGTTGGGCAGCGTGAAGTGTTCGAACGCGATGGCTTCCTGCGCGCTGGCCGACGACATCGGAAGGGAAAGCGCGAGGAGGGACGGGGCGATCAGGAATTTTACGAGGTTCATGCAAGTACCCGCTGATGGAGGAAAGGGGGCCGCCGAAGGCAGCAAATGCGAGAAGCCGCCCGAACGGCTGGAAGTGATCGAAACGGCCTAGAAGGTGATCGAAAGGCCCGCCTTGAACCTGCGCCCGCCAAGATAGGTCGCGCGGGTATAGAACTTCGGCGTGCCGGCCTCGCCGCCGAACGTCGTTTCCAGGTCGGGATCGGAGGTGCTGTTGAGCAGGTCGCTCGCTTCGACGAATATGCGGATATTGCCGAAGCCGGGACGAAGGTAATATTCGCCGCGAAAGTCCAGCGTTTCCACGCCTTCGGTATAGACGCTGAGCCCGCGCGGGCGGAACATCTGCAAGGCGCGCGACTGATAGCCGTACGTCAGCGTCGCATCGATGTCGTACTTGTTATAGGTCAGCGCCGCCGTGCCCGAATGCTTCGGCTGTTGGACGAACGGCAGATCGTCGAATTCGTACACATGCTCGGGGTCCGGGTCATAAGCCCAGTTGTAGCGGTCCGTCCGCGAGCTCTGGGTGAAAGTATAGTTCAGATAGACACCGAAACCGCCCCAGACCCCAGGCAGAAAATCGAAGCGCCGTTCCGCCTGGGCTTCGAAACCCCATAGCTCCGCCACTTCGTCGCTGTTCACCGGGGTTCCGCCGGTGATGAACGCCGAATCCGGGTTGTCGGGATCGAAATAGGGCGAACCGTTGAAATAGGGATGATCCGGCAGGATCACGGCGGCCAGCGTCGCCGGGCCATTGGTGATGTTCGTCTGCAGAAGGTTGTCGATCCGCTTGTAGAACGCCCCCGCCTTGAACACGCCGACGCCGGAATAGAGTTCGGCACTGATGTCGAAATTGTGGGTCGTGGCCGGCTTCAGGTCGGGATTGCCGCTGTTGATCTGCAGGATCGGCTTGACGCCTTCGGGCCCGGGGATCGGAAAGTTGATGAACGCGATCCGGGTTTCGGCCGAAAGCTGCCCGATCGACGGGCGCGCAACCGACAGGAAATAGCCGCCGCGAAAGATCAGATTGTCGCTCGCACGATAGTTGAGGAGGACCCGCGGCAGAACGTCCTGCGCCACGGTCGATTCCGTCACCAGCTTGGTGAAGGCGTCCTGGAAAACGAAGTCCACGCCGACCCCGCCTCCGTTTTCCGGCAGGATCGGGCCGGTATAGACCGGGAAGCTCAGATTGGTCGCTTCCAGCTCGGTCCGGTTATAGCGCAGGCCGCCGATGATCTCGAGCTTGCCGATGTCCGCGCGCGTCTGGAAATACGCGGCGAAAGTGGTTTCCCGGGTATTCTGCCGGTCGTGATCGGGATGCGGCTCGATCGGCGTCAGCGTAAGCCCGGTGTCGCCATCCACCAGCGTATCGATACTGGATACGAAATCGCGGATGTCGCGTTCGGCGATGGTGGAGAAACCCGGAACGTCGATCCCGATCCGCGTCAGGTCCGACGGCTGGAACGGCAGGCCGAGCGCGGAAACGGGAACGCCGCCCCCGATCTGGCTGCGCAGGTGAACGTCGCGGAATTCGGCGCGTTCGAAATAGGCGCCGGCTTCGATGTACCTGAGAATGCCGGCATTGGCATTCCAGCGCAGGCTGCCGCTGGCGGTATAGCGGTCGTTGCTGCCGTTCGACTGGTCGATCAGGCCGCTGGCATTTTCGATCACGAACGCGCTCGGGTCGTTGACCAGCGCCCAGCCCGCCTCGCTCAGCAGCGGCAGGGGAATGCCGTTCCCGCTGCGCGGGGCGAAACCGGTGACGATCCGGCCCGTGGCGCCGTCGATCGCCTCGGGCAGGAAAAGCTCCGCGCTTGCATCGCTTTCGGGCATCCGCAGCTGCAGTTCGAAAGTGCCCGGATGCCTTTCCGTGCCCCGGGCATAACCGGCGAGATAGTCCAGCTCGAAATCGCCCAGCGTCGTCTTGCCGGTGAAGCTGTAAGTGTCGGTGACCTGCTTCACCCCCGGATCGTAACGGTAGGACTGCGACCGCGAGATTGCGGCATTGCCCGGTGCCAGATCGACCCCGAGCTGCGCGTTGGGCCCCTCCCCCTGCAGGACGACATATTCCGCCCCGGCCGAAAAGGTGTCCGAGAGCGAGAAGTGATCGGACGTCGATTCCGAATGCTGGAAGTCCAGCTTCAGGTTGGTGTGCCCGGCGATCTGCCATTCGGCGGAAAGCGTGGCAGCCAGGTTCTGTGTGCTGACGTTGTAGAAACTCGTGCGCAGCCCGGCGGTATAGGCCTGGTCGTCGCCGTCCACGAACGGGAAGACGGCCAGCGGATCGACCGCGTCCGACGTGGTCAGCGGATTGCCACTGGCATCGAGCGGCAGGCTGCGTCCGAAGTGCAGCGCACCGCCGTTCCCCCCGGAATCGTACCCGATCGACCGGTTGCCATGGTCGCGATACTGGATCGAGGCGCTCAGGCCGAAGTTGTCTCCTGCCCCGAATGTCCCGGCGACAGTCGCCGAGGCGAGAAAGTCGCCGTTGAAATCCTTGGACGCCGTACCGCCTTCGACGAACAGATTGGCATAACGCCGGGGGCGGTCGAGCGGCGAAAGCGTTTCGATCTCGATCAGGCCGCCGGTGCCCGAACTGTCCTGACTGGGCAGAAGCGACTTGTGGATCGTGATCCGCCCCACCGAATCGGCCAGCAGGTTGGACAAGTCGGCCGATCGGCCGAGGCCGCTGCCGACCGGCAGGTTCAACCCGTTGAGCTTCACCGCGTTCATGTCCGGCTCCATGCCGCGGACGATCACGTTCGTCCCGTCACCGGTCACCGAATTGCGCTGGAACGCGACCCCGGGGGCGCGGCGCAGCGCCTCCGAAATCGTGGTGCCGGTAAAGTTGCCGAGATCGTCGGCGGCCAGGACATCGGCGTTGTTTTCGGCGGTTCGCTGCAGGTTGAGCGCAATGGCGCGGGCGCTGCGCGAACCGTAGACGACGATCTCGTCCTCTGCGCTGGTCCCGACGGTCACGATTGCCAGTGTGGTGGCATCGGGATCGATGACCACGGCCTGCCGCAACGGCGGATAGCCGAGGAAGGAAACCTCCAGCGTATATTCGCCCGGCGCCAGGTCGGAGAAACGGAATGTCCCGCGTTCGTCGGAACGCGTTTCCTCCCCCGTTTCGACGATCCGGACGAGGGCACCGGCAACGTCACGCGCGCCCGCCCCTTCGGCCACCTGCCCTTCCAGCCGGCCGCGCCGTTCCTGAACGGACGAGATCTGGCGGCGCGTGTTCGATCCGCGGGGCCCGCCGACGACCAGTGCACCGCCCGCCGTCACCGTAACCGGCACGCCCGCAGCGCCAGCCAGCCGCCGCACGGCCGCCTCCGCATCGAAGTCCCCCTTCAGCGCAGGCGCCCGGCGGTCGGCGATTTCGGCCTTGTCGAATACGATATTGGCCCCGCTCTTGCGCGCGATCGCGAGGAGCGAAACGGCCAGTGGCTGAGCCGGCAGATCGAACCGGTGTTCCTGGAGCGAAGCCGGCTCCGCCGCCTGCCGGGCGTGAACCGGGTTCGCCGCCGCGATAACGAGACAGGATACCGCACCTGCCAGCGCAATGATTCTCGATGCCATTTTACCCCCCGAAGTAACGTTCCGTACTTCTCCCTCCCCCTCAAGACGCAGAAGGGTCGCGAACCCGACATCGAATCGTAAAGAAATTGCGTGGGTGCCCGTGCAGGGGTGCGCGCTACTCCCGTCTCAGCTCCACACCCGCCCCGTCGCGAACGGCGTGGAGCCCGTGCAGTGCGGCGATGGCTTCGGCAAAGGCCACCGGCTCGCGCGTGTCGAAGGCGCCCGAAACGCGCAGGGCCGCCAGCCGTGGATCGGACAGCCGGATTTCGGGTCCGCCATAACGGTTCATCTCTGCCGCTGCCTCGGCCAGGCTGGTATCGTCGAAAACGGCCTTGCCTTCGCGCCAGGCGGTCACGCCGGCCAGCGGGGGCGCATCGATCCGCGGTGGCGCCTTCGCCGATGCCGACCACCTCTGTCCGGGATCGAGCACGACCGACGGCCCGGGACGGTCTGCCCGCGAAATCGCCACGCTGCCTTCGATCAGCGTGACGCTGACGCTATCGTCCAGCTTGCGCACCACGAAGCTGGTGCCCAGCGCCACGATCCTTTCGTCGCCTGCGATCACCATGAAGGGCCGGTCGGTGTCCCGCTCCACTTCGAACAGGGCCTCGCCGGCTTCGAGCCGGACTTCGCGCAGATCCTCGCGGTAATCGACCACCAGGTCGCTCCCCGTGTTGAGCGAGACGCGCGTTCCGTCGTCCAGCGTGGCCACGCGCTGTTCGCCCACCGGAACCGAAAGCGTATCCGGCCCGCCGATCCGCCCGACCAAAAATGCCGTCGCCACCACCAGGATCAGGCTCGCCACTGCGATCGCCAGGGCCCGCATCCGCCCCGGTGTCTGCCTGCCCGGCGGGGTTTCCGCTTCGTCGGGCGGCAGCTCGCCGCTGTTCGGGGCCCCCGCCATCAACGCCGCCCCCGGAATGATCTCCCACGCCTCCAGCGCGCGTTCGAAGGCTTCGCGGTTGCCCTCGCCCTCCGCCAGCCAGGCGCGCAAGGGGGCGTCGAGATCCTCCCGCCGCGCGCCGGAATTGAGCCGCGCGATCCAGGCTGCCGCTTCGGCTTCCGCCCGGGACGGAGGGGAAAGGGCCGCAGACATGCCGCTCACCATCCCTTCATCCATTGCAGGAGCTGCAGGGTCGCCCGCGCCACCTGCTTTTCCACCGCGGCCACGGTCATCGATTCGCGGCGGGCGATTTCGGCATAGGGCAGGCCGTCCAGCCGGCGCATCAGGAGGATGCGGCGCGTGCGTGGGGGCAGCCTGTCGATGCATTCGGCGGCGTGGATCAGGCGCACCTGCTGTTCGACGATCTGGGCCGGGCCGGGCGTGGTATCGGCCATTGTCTGGAAATCGTCGCCCTGATGGATCCCGGCGCGACTGGAACGCCGCGCCTTGTCGATCGCCAAGTTGACCGCGGCTCGCACCAGCAGCGCCTCCTGCGAACGGACTTCGTGCCGGCGGCCGTAGCCGTCGATCTTCAGATAGGCTTCCTGCACGCAGTCTTCCGCGTCCTCGCGCGAGACGCCCCGCCGCATCACGGCGCTGCGCGCCTTTGCCATAATGTCTGCCAGACTCGGCATGGTCGTGTCGGTCTCCTCGTAGGCAAGACGACGACGGGAGCCGAATCCGACCAGATTTCTGCGCATTTGTAAATTCACGTACCGCCAGCGCCGCGCTCGCCGCTGCCGAAGCCAGCGGATCGACGCGCGCGGCGCGAACCGGATTCGTAAGTTTGTGGGGAGAAGCCTGGTGGCGGAGCGGGTGGGATTCGAACCCACGATACGGGGTTACCGTATACACACTTTCCAGGCGTGCGCCTTCGACCACTCGGCCACCGCTCCGCATGCCTGCTGGCAGACGCGCGCACCTAGCGGGGGATCGATGGCAGCGCAAGACATGGCGCCTGCGGCTTGCGGCGGAAGAAGCTGCGCGGGGCCGAAAATCGTGGTAAGGGAATCGCCGACGGCGGCGCTGCGCGGATCGGCATTCCCGGCGAACGCCGCCGCAGAGCCCCTTTCCGCCCCCCAAAATCGCGTGGAAAGGGGCTTTTGCTTGGCGCCCCCTGCTGGCAAGCTTTCCCGATGAAAACCACCGCCATCGCGCTGGGCGTTGCCGCGCTCGCACTCGCCCTTCCCGTCACCGCGCAGAGCGGGGCCGGCACGACACCCGGCCCGAGCGAGATCGTCGCCGCGGCTCCTGCCTCGGAATGGATCGCGATCGCGCCCGAGGATCTGCTGGTGATGACGCTCGCCCCCGGGGCGGAGGGCAAGGCGCGCGAAGTCGTGATCCAGCTTATGCCGCCACCGTTCTCGCAAGGCTGGGTGGAGAACATCCGCACCCTCGCCCGCGCCGGCTGGTACGACGGGATCGCCGTCACCCGGGTGCAGGACAACTACGTCGTCCAGTGGGGCGATCCCCATGCGGAGGACGAGGCCAGGGCGAAGCCGTTGCCGGATGGGCTGCGGGTGATGCGGGCGGACGCCTATACGGCCAACGCCACCACGATCGCCATCCACGAAATGCCGCCCAGCGAGGGAAAACGCTCCGTCCATCATGGTCGGGGAGATGCCTACGCTGAATTCACCGGTTTCACGCGGGGTTGGCCGACCGCTTACGATCACGAACGCGAATGGCCCGTCCACTGCTACGGCATGGTCGGGGTCGGGCGCAGCTATTCGCCCGACACGGGATCGGGGGCGGAGCTTTATACGGTAATCGGCCATGCGCCGCGCCACCTCGACCGCAATATTGCGCTGGTCGGGCGGGTCGTCGAGGGGATCGAGCATCTTTCCAGCCTGCCGCGCGGGACCGGGCCGCTGGGGTTCTACAAAGACCCGGCGCAGAACGTCCCCATCCGGTCGATCCGCGTTGCCAGCGACCTGCCCGAAGGCGAGCGGCCGCGCTTCGAATATCTTTCGACCGAAGGGGAAACCTTCGCCCGCTATGCCGACGCACGGGCCAACCGGCGCGACCCGTTCTTCATCGTGCCCGCCGGCGGCGCCGACATCTGCAATATTCCGGTGCCGGTGCGGCGGATGGGGGACGAATGAGCCATCGCTTGCTGAAGGCAGCAAGGCCGGACCTGTGATGGCCGGCGACGTCCTCACCCATTCAGCGCCGCTCATTCGCTGGCAGGGCGATCGCGGAACGTATCACCTGATCGCCATCACCGGCAGCGCGGCCGAGCACATCGCGATGCATGAACGGCTGCACCGGCTCGAATACGGCGCCCGGCGCGGCTTCGGTTCGGTCAAGGTCATGGCGCGAGTTGGCGCCACCGACTGGCAAAGCTCGGTCTTCCCGCAAAAGCAATCGAGCGAATGGATCCTGCTCGTCAGCCGCAAGATCATCCGGGACGAAGATCTGGAACCGGGCGCGCCGGTAACCGTGGAACTGGAACTGCTTTAGGCTGCAGACAGGCTCTCAGAGCAGCTGCATCAATTCAATCCGGTTGCCGAACGGATCGGCGATGTCCCCGCGAACATAGCCGTCGAGCGGCTTGCCCGGAGTGAACGCAACCCCGGCAGCTTCGAGACGGGCAGCGAAGCGATCGAGATCGTCGATCAGCAGCGCCGGATGCGCTTTGCGCGCCGGGCGAAATTCGCGCTCGACGCCGAGATGGATGTGCGCGGTACCGCCCGCAAACCAGCAGCCGCCGTTCACAGCGAGATGCGCGGGCTTGGCCACTTCCGCCAGCCCCAGCACGCCAGCATAGAACGCGCGCGCCGCATCCTCCCCGCCTTCGGGCATGGCAAGCTGAACATGGTCGATGCCCGTCACCTCGCCCCCGGTGCCCACGGTCAGATCCGTTCCGCCTGGGCGACGGCATCGCTGGCGCGCAGGGCGCTGAGGATGCGGGTCAGGTGGGCGAGATCCTGCACTTCCAGATCGAGTTCGTATGTCTGGAACGGGCTGTCGCGCTGGACCTGATCGAGCGCGACCACGTTGGCCAGGTTCTGCGCGAAAATCGCCGCCATGTCGGCCAGCGTGCCCGGCCTGTCGTAGAGCGTCACCCGAAGCCGCCCGACCGCGCCCACCGATCGCCGGCCCCACGACAGATCGAGCCAGTCGGCGTCGATCCCGCTCGCCAGTTCGAAACAGTCGATCGCGTGGACTTCCACCCCTTCGCCCGGCTTGCGCAGGCCGACGATCCGGTCGCCGGGCACCGGGTGGCAGCACGTGGCGAGGCGGAAGCCGACGCCCGGCGTCAGGCCGCGGATCGATATCGCCCGTTCGCGCGTGGGCCAGGCCCCATCGTCGTCCATCTCCGCCGTGCAGCCGGGCACGAGAGCTTCCATCACCTCGCGATCGTCGAGCTTGGCCGAACCGATCGCGTACATCAGGTCTTCCTCGTCCTCCAGCTCCAGCCGGGCGACCGCGTCGCGGATCGCCTTCTTGCCGATCTTGGCCGGAACACGCGCCGCGATCTCGTCGAACAGCTTGCTGCCGATTTCCGCGACTTCGGCGCGTTCCTTCAGCCGCACCGCGCGGCGAACCGCGGCGCGCGCCTTGCCGGTGACGACGAAGCCCAGCCAGGACAGCTGCGGTTCGGCATTCTTGCCCTTGATGATTTCGACCACGTCGCCGTTTTCCAGCGGGGTGCGCAGCGGCATGTGGCGCCCGTTGATCTTGGCCCCCACCGTCTGCGCGCCCAGATCGGTATGCACCGCGAAGGCAAAATCGACTGCGGTGGCGCCAATCGGCAACTGGAACAGCGACCCCTTGGGCGTGAAGGCGAAAATGCGATCCTGATAGATCGCCATGCGGGTGTGTTCGAGCAGCTCCTCCGCATCGTGGCTGGCGTCGACGATTTCGATCAGGTCGCGCAGCCAGCCGACTTGCCCGTCGGGCCGGTCGCCCTGCTTGTAGGCCCAGTGCGCGGCGAGGCCGAATTCGTTGGTGCGGTGCATCGCGCGGGTGCGGACTTGCACCTCCACCCGCATCGAATTTTCATAGATCAGCGAGGTGTGGAGCGAACGGTATCCGTTCGTCTTGGGGGTGGAGATATAGTCCTTGAACTTGCCGGGGATGAACTGCCAGGTCGTGTGCAGCACCCCCAGCGCGGCGTAGCAATCGGCCTCGGTTTCGCAGATCACGCGGAAGGCCATGATGTCGCTGACCTGGTCGAACGGCAGGTGCCGCTCCGCCATCTTGCGCCAGATCGAATAAGGGTGCTTCTCGCGCCCCGAAACTTCCACCTGCAGCCCGGCTTCGGCCAGCGCCTGCTTGACCGTCAGCGCGATGGCATCGACCTGCCCCCCGCCCTGCCGGCGGATCTGTTCCAGCCGGCCGGTGATCGTGCGATAGGCTTCCGGCTCGATCTGTTCGAAGGCGAGAAGCTGCATCTCGCGCATGTATTCGTACATCCCCACCCGCTCTGCTAGTGGGGCGTAGATATCCATCGTCTCTCGCGCGATCCGGCGGCGTTTATCCGGGCTCTTGATGAAATGCAGCGTGCGCATGTTGTGCAGCCGGTCGCCCAGCTTGACCAGCAGGACGCGGATGTCCTCGCTCATCGCCAGCAGGAACTTGCGCAGGTTTTCCGCCGCCCGCTCGTTTTCGGGCATGGCCTCGATCTTCGACAGCTTGGTCACCCCGTCGACCAGCCGCGCGACTTCGTCGCCGAAATTGCTTTCGATGTCCTCGATCGTCGCCAGGGTATCTTCGACCGTGTCGTGCAGCAGCGCGGTGATGATCGTTTCCTGGTCGAGCTGCAGGTCGGTCATCAGCCCGGCGACTTCGACCGGATGGCTGAAATAGGGGTCGCCGCTGGCGCGTTTCTGCGTGCCGTGCTTCTGCACGGTGTAGACATAGGCGCGGTTGAGCAGCGCCTCGTCGGCGTCGGGGTCGTATTCCTTGACCCGTTCAACAAGTTCGTACTGGCGCAGCATCGCGCCAAGGATGTGAGGATTACAGCCGTCGCCGCAAGTTTTTTCGTGCAGGTGCAGTGGATTGTCACTCTGCGCCGCCTGCGTTATAACACCGGTATGAACGCGACGCTCAAGATCACCCGGATCGGCAATTCCGCCGGGATCATCCTGCCGAAGGAAGTGCTGGCACGCCTCCGCGCGGGGGTGGGCGATGCGCTGTTCCTGACCGAAGCGCCAGACGGCGTTCGCCTGTCGGCAGCCGATCCCGATTTCGCATCGAAAATGGAAGCAGCCGAAGCGATCATGCGCGAAGATCGTGATATCCTGCGGGTTCTCGCCAAATAGGGGCACCACATGGGCGGAGAACGCGCGGAGCCGGTCTGGCTCGACGGCGAAATCGCGCTTGCCATTCATGACCGGCAGCTCGCCGAACATGGCGGCGGGCGGGGCGTGCGCGACAGCGGCGCGCTGGACTCGGCGCTCGCGCGGCCAGTCAATCGCTGGACGTACGGCGAAGACGATCGCGTGCGGCTCGCCGCTGCCTATGCGTTCGGCATCGTGCGCAACCATCCGTTTGCCGATGGCAACAAGCGCACGGCCTGGGTCATGGCCCGCCTATTCCTGAAACTGAATGGTGTCGAGATCGCCTTTTCCCCCGAAGACACGATCCGCGTCGTCGTCGCCCTTGCGGCGGGAGAGCTTGACGAGGATGCGCTGGCCGACTGGTTCCGGCAGCGGGTTATCCCTTAGGCTACGCCCGCGGGGGTTGCGCCGCGCGCAACGGGTGTTTCCCGGAAGCGCGATATACGCCGCCGGCTATCTTCGCTATGTCTTCCAGCCGCCATGTTGCAGGATCTCGATGCCATCCTCCTCGCGAGGATCCAGTTCGCCTTCACGGTGAGTTTCCACTTCATTTTCCCGGCGTTTTCGATCGGGCTGGCGAGCTTTCTCGCCGTGCTGGAGGGGCTGTGGCTGAAGACCGGGCAGCAGCGATATCACGACCTGTTCAAATACTGGGTGAAGATCTTCGCCGTCGCCTTCGCAATGGGCGTCGTCTCCGGCATCGTCATGTCGTACCAGTTCGGCACCAACTGGGCGGTCTTTTCCGACAAGGCGGGGCCGGTGATCGGTCCGCTCATGGCTTACGAGGTGCTGACCGCATTCTTCCTAGAGGCCGGGTTCCTCGGCGTCATGCTGTTCGGGATGGAGAAAGTGGGGCGCAAGCTGCACTTCGCCGCGACCTGCATGGTGGCGCTGGGCACGTTCATTTCGGCCTTCTGGATCCTCAGCGTCAATTCGTGGATGCACACCCCGACCGGCTTCGTCATGGGCGACAACGGGCAGTTCCTGCCGGGCGAAAGCTGGTGGGACATCGTGTTCAACCCCAGCTTCCCCTATCGCCTGGTGCACACGGTGATCGCCGCCTATCTCACCACCGCCTTTGCCGTGGGCGGCGTGGGCGCGTGGCACCTGCTGAAGGACCGCACCAACGCCCATGCCCGGACGATGTTCTCGATGGCGATGTGGATGGCCGCACTGGTCGCGCCGGTGCAGATCTTCGCCGGCGACATGCACGGGCTGAACACGCTGGAGCATCAGCCGGCCAAAGTCATGGCGATGGAGGGGCATTATCAGAGCCACCCCGAGGGCGCGCCGCTGATCCTGTTCGGCATTCCCGATAGCGAGCGCGAGCGGGTCGACTATGCGATCGAAATTCCCAAGGCATCCTCGCTGATCCTCAAGCACGATCTGGACGCGCCGCTCGCCGGGCTCGACACGATTCCCGAGGAAGACCGGCCGCCGGTGGGGATCGTGTTCTGGTCGTTCCGGGTTATGGTCGGGATCGGCTTTGCCATGCTGGGCATCGGGCTGTGGAGCCTGATCGCGCGCTGGCGGGGCCGGCTCTACGACTGGCGCTGGCTCCACCGCGGGGCGCTGGCGATGGCGCCTTCTGGCTTCGTCGCGGTGCTCGCCGGGTGGATCACGACCGAGGTCGGGCGGCAGCCCTGGACCGTTTACGGCCTGCTGCGCACCGCCGACAGCGCCAGCCCGCTCGACGCGCCGGCGGTGGCGACATCGCTGGTCGCCTTCGTCGTCGTCTATTTCGCAGTCTTCGGCGCGGGCACCTGGTACATCCTGAAACTGATGGCAAAATCGCCGCACCCGGGCGAACGCGGGGTCAAGATGGGCGAACGCGGGCCGATCCGCACCGCCGGCATTACCCCAGGGCCGACGCAGAACCCCGGCGATCCCGACAGCCTGCCGCGCAACCGGAAGGAGGCCGAATGATGGACCTGCCGCTGATCTGGGCCTTTATCATCGCCTTCGCCGTCTTCGCCTATGTCGTGATGGACGGGTTCGACCTGGGCATCGGCGTGCTCTTCCCCGGTTTCGCGGTGGGGAAGGAACGCGACAGCGCGATGAATTCGATCGCGCCGGTGTGGGACGGGAACGAAACCTGGCTGGTCCTGGGCGGCGGCGGTCTGTTCGCCGCCTTCCCGCTGGCCTACGCCGTCGTCCTGCCGGCGACCTATCCGCTGATCATCGCCATGCTGCTGGGCCTGGTGTTCCGGGGCGTGGCGTTCGAATTCCGCTGGCGCGATCCGGCCCACCGCGCGCTCTGGGATGCCGCCTTCACCGGCGGATCGCTGGTCGCCGCGATGACGCAGGGGATGATCCTGGGCGCGCTGCTGCAGGGGATAGAGATCGACGGGCGCAATTACGGCGGAAGCTGGTGGAACTGGCTGACGCCCTATACCCTGCTGACCGGGCTGGGCACTGTCGCCGGATATGCCCTGCTGGGCAGCACCTGGCTGATCTGGAAGCTGGAAGGGCCGGCGCAGGACCATGCCCGGCGCATGGCCTTCCGCTCCGCGATCGCGACGCTGGCGCTGCTGGCGGCGGTCAGCCTCTATACCGTGTTCCTCGACGCGCAGTATTTCGATCGCTGGTTCTCGATGCCCAGCGTGCTGTTTGCGGCCAATGTTCCGCTGCTGACCGCGATCATCGCCTTCCTGCTGTTTCGCGGCATTGCCAAAGGCTGGGAAGCCGCGCCCTTCTGGCTCAGCCTGGCGCTGTTCTTCCTCGGCATGGCCGGGCTGGGCCTGTCGATGTTCCCCTATATCGTGCCGAACGAGATCACGATCTGGCAGGCCGCCGCGCCGCATAGCAGCCAGGCCTTCATGCTGGTGGGCGTGGCGATCACCCTGCCGCTGATCCTGGCCTATACCGCCTGGGCCTACTGGGTCTTCCGCGGCAAGGTCGGCCACGAAGGATATCATTGATGGAAGGGCCAGGCCGCAGCGCGGAGCGGCGGCCGCTGTGGCAGCGGCTGGCCTGGCTCGCGGCGATCTGGCTCGCCAGCGTCACCGTGCTGGGCGCGGTCGCCTGGGTCTTGAGGTTGTGGATCGCCTGATTCGGGGCCTGCTTCGCCGGTCGGCGGGTGAACGCCGGGAGCGCGCCCACACCCCATCCTCCGGCGGCGAACCCGGATCTGCAACGCCTGGCACTCGGATCGCGCGGCCGGTGCGGCACGCCAGGGGCGTGCGCGCGAGGGACGGGCGGTTGGCGGCATGTCTTGCGAACGACCGACGGGCGTGCAATCCGGCGTGAGGTCCACCGGCACGGCCCGATTGCCTCGCCGCCGCCGCGGTGGAGGCCCGGTTCGATCCTGCGGTTCCGGGTGGGCGGGCAAAAGCGGCCAGGACTCGCCAAAAGTCCGCCATCGCCCCGTGGCTGATCGGCCACGCCAGCGCACGGTGTAGGCTGCCCCGGGAAGACCCGCCGGCAGAGGCGGGTTCGCGCGGGCAAGGCACGCACCGTGATCATCCCTGTCCCGGCTTCCGGCGGAAGGGAGCGGCTTCCGGCTCCTGAGAACATACGCACCCGCAGCCTGTAAGCACCGCACGCCAGCCGCACCGGCCGCGCCGCCGTGAACGGAAGGCCAAAGCCCGGCCCGCCCCGGCGGAATAGAGACCTGTGCGCCGTCGACAGGACGCAGGCCCCGATCCTCGTTCGCCCGACGTTGAGGTCCGCCGGGCGATGGGCTTGATAACCAATATGGTTATATTTGTCAAAATAGTTGTGCCGATCTGCTGCGTCTGAGCGAGGGAGGAGGCAGGTCCTGTCGGCGGTCGGAGCGGATGGACGGGTTCGGACAAGGCCCCTCCGTCAGCCGCTTGCGCGGCTGCCACCTCCCCAACGCAAGTCGTTGGGGAGGACTGCCCCGGCGTCACCCGATCCTCCCCATCGTCTTGCGGAGGGGGACCGCTCGCGCAGCGCGTGGTGGAGGGGGCCGTCCCGGCAGGCACCCCGTGCCAATACCTTTACCGCCATTGCATATCATGATATGTATCATGATAATATCACTCCCGCAGGAGGTTCATCATGCCGCTTTCCGTATTTGCCACGATCAGCCCGAAGCCCGCGCATTTCGACCAGGCGCGATCGGCTGTTCGCGAAATCCTGGCCCCGACGCGCGCCGAAAGCGGCTGCCTCGCCTTCGACCTTCATGAAGGCGAGGGAAACGGGCAGCTCCATCTCTATGAAGTGTGGACCGATCGGGCCGCGCTCGATGCGCATTACCGGCAGGACTATACCCGCGCGGTGTTCGAACAATACGAAGACTGGCTGGCCGAACCGGTCGCGATCGTCTTCATGCAGCCGGTGGAGGGGCCTGCGTGTTCTTCCTGAAGGATCTGCCCTCGGCCCGCATGATCGAAGGCTATGCCGCCGCGCATGGCGTTCCCGCGCAGGCGGTGGGGGAAGCGCTGACGATGATGCGCCGCGCCAGCCTGCTGATCCGCCGGCTGGAAAGCTATTTCGCGGACCACGGCCTGTCGCAGCTCCGCTTCCTGTTCCTGATCGTGATCGACCGCGAGCCGGACCGCGAAACGCTGACCGTGGGCGAGATCACCGACCGGCTCGACGTCGCAGGCCCGGTGGTCGCACGCACCCTGCGGACGCTGGAACGCGACGGCCTGGTCGCCGCCGCGAAAGACCGCAGCGATGCACGCGCCAAACATGTCCGCCTGACGGACGAAGGCCACGCCATGCTGGAACGCCTGCTGCCCGGCTACTTCGCGATTCTCGCCGACGAGATGGACGGCGCGGGGTAAAGCGCTCGCCGCCGCCCGTCTCGCCCGCCGAAGCCGATCACTCCTCCCAGCCGAGCACTTTGTCGACGCTGCCGCGGGTGACGGCGTGGTAGCCGGGGCGGGTTTCGGCGTAGATGCGCTTCGCGATTGCAGCGCCCCAGTCGCCTTCTTCCGCCAGGGTGCCGAACAGCGGGCGGACGAACTTGGCGCGGCCGACTTCGGCGAGGAAGCTTTCCGCCTGCGGTACGGCGGGCGCGTAGCGATTGGCCAGCGCGAGATCGAGCCACAGGAACAGTTCCTCGTTATTGCCCGTCGCGGCGAGGCCGAGCTGCCGGTCGAGCGCGGCGAGCTGCTGCGCCGTGCGGTCGCGCGGCACCTGGCGCAGGAACCGCTGCCGCTCTGCCGAAGTCCAGCCGCGCCAGGTCTGCGCCGCCGGGATCGTGCCGCTGGCGGCATAGGCGGCGGACGCGCTGTCGACCGCCGCGAAGGCCGCCGGGTCGGGCTTCGCAACATTGGCCGGCAGGCCGGGTTCGAAGATCCATTCGCGCAGCATCAGCCGCTCCGCCTCCGCCGCATTGCGCGCGAGGTTGGTCCGCATGTCTTCGTAGATCATGTTCGAGGTCGCCGGCTGGAAGGCGTGGTTGTCGAACCACTGGCGCAGCCAGGCGTCGAAACGCTCGCGCCCGACCTTGCTTTCCAGCGTGCGCAGGAAGGCCGCGCCCTTGTTGTAAACGATCGCGCTGCCCGCGCTGTCGGTCCCTTCCGGGTGGTGCAGCGCGGTGCCGGGGGCATCGCGGCCCACTTCGTCCAGCGTTTCGAGGATCGCCATGTAATCCAGCGCAGCCTCCTGCCGGGCGCGCGTTTCGCCGTAGATTTCCTCCACGATCCGGTTTTCGAAGTACGAGGTGACGCCTTCGTTCAGCCAGCCGTCGCCCCAGACGGCGTTGGTCACCAGGTTGCCCGACCACGAATGGGCCAGTTCGTGCGCGACCAGCCCGGTCAGGCTGCGGTCGCCGGCGATGAAGGTCGGTGTCAGGAAAGTCATGACCGGGTTTTCCATCCCGCCATAGGGGAAGGCGGGCGGCAACACGATCATGTCGTAGCGGCCCCAGCGATAGGGGCCGTAGAGCTTCTCCGCCTCTTCCACCATGTCCTCGGTATCGGCGACTTCGTGGTGCGCGCGGTCGAGCATGTCGGGTTCCGCCCAGACGCCGGTGCGTGGGCCGATCGCGCGGAAATCGATGTCGCCCGCGGCAATCGCGATCAGGTAGGGCGGGACCGGCTTGTCCATCACGAAGGTGAAGGCGCGGCGGCCCTGCCCGTTTTCATCGTTGCCGAGCGTTTCGGGGTCGCCCTGCGCGACGCCCGACATGACCACGTCCAGCGGCTCGGGCGCGGTGATCCGCGCGCGCCAGGTCTGGCGGATGCCGGGGCTGTCCTGCGTCGGGATCCAGCTGCGGTTGAGGATCGCCTGCCCCTGGCTGAACAGGAACGGATGCTCGCCGCCCGCGGTCTGTTCGGAGGCGAGCCATTGCAGGGCATCGGCCTGCGGATTGGCGGCGTAATGGATCACGATCTGCCGCGCCTGCCCGTCATCGGTGCGAAGCGAGACGGTGACCGGTTCGCCCTTGCCATCGACCCGCGGGCCGACTTCGAAGGGAAGCGCCCGGCCCTGCCCGTCGGTCACCCGGTCGATCACCAGGCCATTGCTGTCGAGCACGATCTGCGCCGCGTCCTCGCGCGCCAGGATGTCCAGCGTGGCAGTGCCGGCCACGCGCTTGCGTTCGAAATCGAGCGCAAGGTCGAGATCGACGTGCGTCACCCGCGCGACCTGCGGCTGTGCGAAGGTCGCGCTGTCCACCGCATCGGGCGTGGTCAGGATCGGCGCCACCAGCCGTTCCGCCTGTGCGGCGGCGGGGGTCTGCGCGTCCATCGTGGCGCAGGCGGTGGTGGACAGGAGGATGGCGAGAACTGCGGCAGTGGAACGCATGGGGGAACGCATGGGAATCTCCGGGGAGTTGTCATGGGACCGGGCGGGTCCGAACGGAAAGCTCTATACCGGCGGCCCGCTCAGCTCCAGACCGCTTGCGGGGGCAGGCTCATCAGGATGGCATCGATATTGCCGCCGGTCTTCAGGCCGAACAGCGTGCCGCGATCATACACCAGGTTGAATTCGGCGTAGCGGCCCCGCCATTCGAGCTGGGTCTGGCGGTCCGCATCGGTGAACGGTTCTGCCATCCGCCGGCGTACGATGCGCGGGAAGACGTCGAGGAACGCGCGGCCAACATCCTGGGTGAAGGCGAAATGCCGTTCCCATGCCGCGCCGTCCCCCTCTTCGCCGCCGCCCGCCTCGCCCGGCGGCCCTTCGCATTCGAGGTGGTCGTAGAAGATACCGCCGACCCCGCGATGCACCCCGCGATGAGGGATGAAGAAGTAATCGTCCGCCCACTTGCTGAACCGTTCGTAATACGTCGGGTTGTGCGCGGCGCAGGCGGCGCGGAAGGCGGCGTGAAATTCCTCGGTATCCTCCGCCCGCGGGATCGGGGGATTCAGATCCGCCCCGCCACCGAACCAGGCCCTGGCCGTGGTCAGGAAACGGGTGTTCATATGCACCGCCGGGACATGCGGATTGGCCATGTGCGCGACCAGGCTGATCCCGGTCGCGGTGAAGGCCGGGTTCTCCGCCGCCCCGTGCACCGTGCGGGCGAATTCGGGCGCGAAAGTGCCGTGGACGGTGGACACGTTGACGCCCACTTTCTCGAACACTTCGCCCTTCATCGCCCCGCGCACCCCGCCGCCGGGATTGTCGTTGCCGTCTTCCTCCCGCTGCCAGGGCACGTATTCGAACGCGGCCTGCGACCCCGCCTCGCGCTCGATCGCCTCGAACTCGGCACAGATGCGATTCCGCAGGTCCTCGAACCAGTCTTTCGCGCGGGCGGTATAGGGGGTCCAGTCGGTCATCGCGCCAACCCTTGCCAAGCGCAGCGGCGTGGGGCAAGAGCGGACCATGGTTCCCCTTTCGTTCGCAGGCGAGGAATTTGCCCTCACGCGCGCCAACGCGCTCTACTGGCCGCGCGAACGGGCGCTGCTGGTGGCCGACCTGCATTTGGAAAAGGCCAGCTTTTACGCCCGCCACGGGCAGATGCTGCCGCCTTACGACAGCCGCGAGACGCTGGAACGCGTCGCGCTGGCGATCCGCGAAACCGATGCCCGCCGGGTCTATACCCTGGGCGACAATTTCCACGACAACGAAGGCAGCGCCCGGCTGGAAGATCACGCGGCGGGAATGCTCGCCGCGCTGACCCGCGCGACCGACTGGGTGTGGATCACCGGCAATCACGATCCGGCGATGGAAGCGCGCAGCGGCGGCACGATCGCGCGCGAGCTGGACATTGCCGGTGTCGTCCTGCGCCATCAGGCCCAGGCGGGGGAGACGCGGCCCGAACTGTCGGGGCATTACCACCCGCGCCTGCAGGTGACCGTGCGCGAACGCCACATCCGCCGCCCCTGCGCGGTCGTGGCCGAAGGGGGCGAAGGCGCCGGCGGGCGGATGATCCTGCCGGCCTTCGGCGCATTGACCGGGGGCATGAACGCCGCCGATCCGGCGATCCGCGCGGCGATGCAGCCGGCGGAGCGGATCGACGCGGTCCTGCCCCTGCGCGGACGGCTGGCCCGCTTCCCCCTGTGGCGCCAGGCGGCGTGACCGGGATGCAGCCGCGCAACACCCCGCGCGCGCCATCGCGAAGGCCCCTAGCGAATCCCGGCGTTTCGGCTTACATGGGGCGCTTCCATAACGGCAAACACCAGGAGACTGCCCCATAGCCCGTCCCCCTCGGCGCTCATTCCAACCGCCCGTGAAGAGCGGCCCGCGCTTTGACAACATGATCCAGTCCGACAAGGTTCGCGTCATCGATCACGAGGGTGAAAACCTCGGCGTGATGTACACCCGCGAAGCGATCGAACAGGCGGCCGATGTCGGCCTGAACCTCGTCGAGGTTTCGCCCAACGCCGACCCGCCCGTGTGCAAGTTCCTCGACGTGGGCAAGTACCGGTACGAGGCTCAGAAGAAGGCAAACGCCGCGCGCAAGACGCAAAAGACGCAGGATATCAAAGAGATAAAGATGCGTCCGAACATCGACGATCACGATTACGATGTGAAAATGCGCAACGTGAACAAGTTCATCGAGAACGGCGACAAGGTGAAAGTCACCCTGCGTTTCCGCGGGCGCGAAATGGCGCACCAGCAGCTCGGCATGAACCTGCTCCGCCGCGTTCAGGAAGACGTGGACGAAATCGCCAAAGTCGAGGCGTTTCCCCGCCTCGAAGGGCGCCAGATGCTGATGGTGCTGGCCCCGAAATAGGCGGCAGGACGCAGCCGCCTTCGGCAGGGCCGGGGCGGCGCGATTCCCGAAATCGTTTTCAATAAGGCTGAAGCGGCGCCGGACGGCACCGTTTCAACGAAAACGAACCTATTCGACCCGGAAATCGAGAATCGTGAAGCGCGCGGGTGCGGTGGCGAACACGCCGTGTCCGCGCCCGCCGCTCGATCCGAGAACGAACCCGACCCGCACGGCGTCGTCCAGCGCCGCCTCGAACGCCTCGGGCGCGCTTCGCCGGTTGGCGCCCTGCACCGCGACCCAGTTGGCGTCGAGCGGCACGGACACTTCGTGCGTGCCCGGCGTAACCGGCCCCATCAGCGCAGCAGGCGCGTACCAGCGATAGGTGGCATAGCGGCCGCGCGCCTTCCAGTTATCGCCCCGCCGCTGGAAATAGAGCGACAGGGTCGCCTCGCGGTCCGGGACCTCCTGCGGCACGAAACGCACGCCCCGTTCCCCCTCGATCCGATAGCGCAGGACGATCCGCCGCGCCCCGGTCAGCGGACCAGTCTGCCGCGTCACGTAATGCACGTGGCCCGCGCGCGCGGTGGGCCAGGGAAAATCGAAAAAGGCATGATCGCCCGCCCGCGTCGCCGTGATCGGCATCCCCGGCGAAAGGCTGCGCCCCTTGTAAAGCGGGCCGATCTGCCATTCCCCCGCCTGCTGCCTGGCCAGTTCGGCCAGACGGGAAAGCTGCGCCCCGGCAGGGGTGGCGATCAGCGCCGCGAGCGGCAGGGCCGCCAGCGAAGCGGCAATGGCAAGGGTTCGGATCATGGCCGCGGATATAGCTGCCCGTGGTTTAGCCTGCGCTGAACGCCGCACGGCAAATAGCGGTTGCACCGCATCCGCCCGCCCTGCACTCTGAGCGATAACGACAGACGCCTCGGCAAGAGGCACGCGACGGGAGCGGGGATTGAACGCACAGCGGATCGGGCTGGCTTTGGGGGCTGCGGCACTGGCGGGGAGCGTGTTCGTTCCCTTGCCCGGCGGAATGCCGCGCGAGGCGATGATCGTCGCCGGGCTGGTCGTGCTGATGGCGGCCTGGTGGATGACAGAGGCGATCCCGCTGACCGCGACCGCGCTGATGCCCTTCGTCGTTCTGCCGCTGGCCGGGATCATGACCGCCAAGGATGCGGCCAGCGCCTATTACGAACCGATCCTGTTCCTCCTGCTGGGCGGGGCCTTCATCGCTCTGGCGATCGAACGCACCGGCCTGCACCGGCGGCTGAGCCTGGCGATCCTGAAAAGCGTGGGCGGCAGCGGCACGGGCGGTTCGGCGCGGCTGCTGCTGGCCTTCATGGTCAGCGCGGCGCTGCTGTCCATGCTGATATCGAACACCTCGACCGCGCTGATCATGATGCCGATGGCGCTGGCAGTGCTGGCCGGCGGCGGCCTGCCCGCCGAAGACAGCGAAGGGCTGGCCGGCGCGCTGCCGATGGGGATTGCCTTTGCCGCCAGCATCGGCGGGCTCGGCACGATCGTGGGGTCGCCGACCAACGGGATCGCGGTCGCGCTGATCGACACGATGACGGGGACGCGGATCACCTTCGCGCAGTGGATGCTCTATGGCGTGCCGGTCGTCCTGCTGGGCGTGCCGCTGGCCGCGTGGATCGTCGGCCGGGTGCAGAAAGTGGCCGATCATCCGTTCGACATTGCCGCCGCGCGCGCCGCGATCGACGATCGCGCGCCCTGGACCACGGCGGAAAAGCGGCTGGTCCCGATCATCGCAATCACCTTCCTGCTGTGGCTGACGCAACTGCTGGTCGCGCCCCTGCTGCCGCCGGGATCGTGGACCGACGGGACCATCGCGATCATCGCCGCGCTGGTACTGTTCGTCCTGCCCGACGGGACCGGGCGGCCGATGCTGGTATGGAAGGAAGCGGACCGCGCGCCCTGGGGCGTCATCATGATGTTCGGCGGCGGGCTGGCGCTGGCGGCGGGGATGCAGGCATCGGGCCTCGCCGACTGGCTGGGCCAGGCACTGCTGCCGCTGGAGGCGCTGCCGCTGATCGTGATCGCGCTGGCCATCGTCGCGCTGGTCGTGCTGGTGACCGAATTCGCCAGCAATGTCGCCACCGCGAGCGCGATCGTCCCGGTCGTCGCCAGCCTGGTGGTCGCGCTGGGGGCCGATCCGATCCTGCTGGCCATGCCCGCCGCACTGGCGGCAAGCTGGGGCTTCATGCTGCCCGCCGGCACCGGCCCCAATGCGATTGCCTGGTCCACCGGGCACATCCGCATCACCCGCATGGTCGGCGCCGGCGTGCTGCTCGACCTTGCCGGGATCTTCCTGATCGTCGCCTGCGTATGGGGCATGGCCGCCATCGTCGGCTGACCCCCGCGTGCGCGAGTGAGTTGAAACCGCGCAGGTGCGGCGGTATTCGCGGCGATGTTATCGGCATCGGGCGGAGATGCGTTCCTGCGGAGGTTAGGAACGGGCGCCGCGCGGTCGCCATTTCAGCTCCTGCCTTCCTGGGAGCGTGACGCAAGGAAGGACATTCCCATGCCCGACGCAATCGATTCGACCGACAAGCCCACCCCGCGCCGCAACCCGAAGCCGGAACCGACGCGGATCGACGGCCGCCAGCTCAAACCCAGCACGCTGATGATGGGCCACGGTTACGATCCCGTATTGTCCGAGGGCTCGCTGAAGCCGCCAATCTTCCTCACCAGCACGTTCGCCTTCGAAAGCGCGGCCGCGGGCAAGCGCCATTTCGAAGGGATCACCGGCCTGCGCCCCGGCGGCGCGGAAGGGCTGGTCTATTCGCGCTTCAACGGCCCCAATCAGGAAATCCTGGAGGACCGGCTGGCGATCTGGGACGGGGCGGAAGATGCCCTGTCGTTCTCCAGCGGGATGACGGCGATCTGCATCCTCATGCTCGCCTATGTCTCCGCCGGCGACGTGATCGTCCATTCCGGCCCGCTCTATGCCGCGAGCGAGGGCTTCGTGGCGAAAGTCCTCTCGCGCTTCGGCGTGACCTATATCGACTTCCCCGCCGGCGCGACGCGGGAGGAGCTGGACGACGTGCTCGCCCGCGCCAAGGCCCGGGCCGATGAACAGGGCGGCAAGGTGGCGATGATCTACCTCGAAAGCCCCGGCAACCCGACCAATGCCCTGGTCGATATCGAGGCGGTGCGCGATGCGCGCGATGCCGCGCTGGACGGCGACGTGACGCCGATCGCGATCGACAACACGTTCCTCGGCCCGCTGTGGCAGCGCCCGCTGGACAACGGGGCGGACATCGTCGCCTATTCGCTGACCAAGTACGTCGGCGGTCATTCCGATCTCGTCGCCGGCAGCGTGGCCGGGGCGAAGCGCTGGATGGACCCGGTCCGCGCCCTGCGCAACACGATGGGCGGGATCGCCGATCCCAACACCGCGTGGATGCTGCTCCGCTCGCTGGAAACGGTCGAGCTGCGGATGCAGCGCGCGGGCGAGAACGCGGCGAAAGTCTGCGAATTCCTGGCCCAGCATCCGAAAGTCGTCGGCCTCGGCTATCTCGGCATGATCAAGGACGCGCGGCAGAAAGACATCTACCAGCGCCACTGCTTCGGCGCGGGGTCGACCTTCTCGCTGTTCATCGAAGGGGGCGAGGCCGAATGCTTCCGCTTCCTCGACGCGCTGAAAGTCGCCAAGCTGGCGGTCAGCCTGGGCGGGACCGAAACGCTTGCCAGCCACCCGGCTTCGATGACGCACCTCTCGGTGCCCGAAGGGCGTCGGGCGGAACTGGGCATTTCGGACAATCTCGTGCGCATTTCCATCGGGATCGAGGATGCGGACGACCTGATCCGCGACTTCGATCAGGCGCTGGAAGCCGTCTGATGATCCAGGTCGGTTTTCTCGCCTGTGCCGACACCCTGCCGGGCGACGGGCCGCGGCGCGGCGACGCGTTCGAGCATGATCTCGAAGTCGCGGCGCTGCGCCCGGCCCTCGCCGCGCGGGGGATGGAACTGGTGGAAATCGACTGGCGCGCGCCCATTGACGGGTTCGCCGCGCTCGACGCGGTCCTGCTAGGCACGCCGTGGGATTACCAGGACCGGGCCGACGAATTCGTCGCCCGGCTGGAAGATCTGGAGGCGCGCGGCGTGGCGGTCCACAACCCGCCCGCCGCGGTCCGCTGGAACCTCGACAAGTGGTACTTGCGCGAGCTGGGCGATGCGGGCGCGACGATCGTGCCGACCGCCTGGGAAGACAACCCCGGCCGGGCCGAAGTGGCCGCGGCAATGGACGCCTTCGCCACCGACCGGGTGGTGGTGAAGCGGCGGATCGGCGCGGGCGGGCTGGGCCAGCACAGCTTCACCCGCGACACCCTGCCCGAAGATGGCTGGACGATGGGCCGGGCGGCGATGATCCAGCCGTTCCTGCCCGCCATCGTGGAGGAAGGCGAATTCACGCTGGTCTTCGTGGACGGCGCGTTCTCCCACGCGGTCAACAAGCGCGCGGCCAAGGGCGAATACCGCATCCAGTCGCTGTTCGGTGGCACCGAAGCGCCCTATTCACCCGGCGCACATGATCTTGCCCAGGCCGCCGAAGTCGTCGCCGCCCTGCCCTTCGACGACCTGCTCTATACCCGCGTGGACATGGTCCGCCTGCCATCGGGCGAACTGGCGGTGATGGAAGCGGAACTGATCGAACCTTTCCTCTATCCCCGGCAGAGCCCCGAATTCGGCGATCGCATGGCCACCGCACTGGCCGCGCGGCTGGGGTAGACTGGTCGCTGGGCCGGGTGCGCGACAGCGCGGCGGGCAGCCCGGCGCATGCCTAGCCTTTCCACTCGCGGCGTTCTTCCGCCTTGCGCAGCACTTCGTAGGCGAGTTGCAGGGCCTGGAAGCGCTTGGCCGCTTCGGCATCGCCGGGTTTCACGTCGGGATGCACTTCCTTGGCGCGGTTGCGGTAGGCTTTCTTGATCGCGGGAAAATCGGCGTCCGTTTCCAGGCCCAGCACATCGAGCGCGCGCATTTCGTCGGCGGAGCGTGAACCGTCGCCGCTGCCGCCCCAGCCATAGTGCTGCGCTTCGGCATAACCGGCGTTTTCCGCCCGTTCCGCCTTCGCGCGCTCTTCCTTCTCCAGCTTGTCCAGGCCTTCGAAATAGTCCCACCGGGAATTGTATTCGGCGGCATGGCGCTGGCAGAAATACCACCGGTCGGGGCTGTTCGGTGCCTTGGGCGCGGGGCAATCGCCCGGCTCCTCGCACCCATGCCGGTCGCACAGGCGCACCGTGGTTGCATCGCGCGCGGAACCATAGCCGCGCCAGCGCGGAAAACCCCAGTCGAGAGAGCGGCGTGCGCGGCTCAAACCGCGCACCCGGATGACGTTTGTCGAATGATCATTGTGGTCAGTCTAGGCATCGTTGCGCCCGGTGGGAAGCGCAGGCAGGCCAGCCATGCAAAAAATGCTGCGCCGCAACATGGCGTTCATAATAGCTGCGCTATAGGCCGCGGCAGAACAACGATGGATTTGTGTGAATGAGCCGGCAACTGACATTTTCCGCCACGGTGAGCGTTCTTGTCATGGCGCTGTTCGTGATCGCATCCGGGTTCGAACCGGCAGTCAACCCCGCCGTGGACGGATCGGCGCCCTTCCCCTTCGCGGTTCAGATCGGCCTGAACTGAGCGAACCTGAACTGAACGAAACGGCCGCGCCCGCCTGTGCGGGGCGCGGCCGGTCCGTGCTTCAGTTGACCACTACGCTGACCGCGCGGCGGTTCTGCGCCCATGCGCTCTCGTTCGAACCGAGGGCGACGGGGCGTTCCTTGCCGTAGGAAACCGTGCGGATGCGATTGGCGGCGAGGCCCAGGCTGACCAGATAGTTCTTGGCCGCATTCGCCCGGCGTTCGCCCAGCGCGAGGTTGTATTCGCGCGTACCGCGTTCGTCGGCATGGCCTTCGACGGTGATCGAGATATTCGGATACTGCGCAAGATACTGCGCCTGCGTCTGCAGGGCGGCCATGTCCGCGCTGTCGATATTGTACCGGTCCGTGTCGAAATAGATCACGTTCCGGCCATTCACCGCATTTTCGAAATGCGCCTGGGTGCCCAGAACGGGGCCGGTCGGCTGAGCCGGGCCGGTTGGCGCGCTGGTGGTGGGCGACGGTTCGGGCGGCAGCGATTCGGGCGGTTCCTTCTTGCAGGCCGCAAGCGCGGCGGTTCCGGCGAGAAGGGCGACGGTTGCAAATCGTAGTTTCATCGAGGTTTCCTCATGCCAAGATTGGGTTGCGACCCCAACGACCCGAAAAAGGGTGACACATCAAAGAATGCACTCAGGGGAGAATCGGTCCCCAGGCCGGGTCCGACGCATCCACCGGCGTCGGCAGTCTCCTTTCATTACGGCCGGTGAGGTCCACCTGCCAGAGCGACGTCTTGCCCGAACCGCGCTCGGTACGGAAGAACTGGATGATGCGGCCGTTCGGGCTCCATGTCGGTGCCTCGTCCTGCCAGCCGTTGGTCAGCGTGCGCAAGTTGCTCCCCTGCGGGCTCATCACCGCGATGTTGAAATCGCCGGCGATGCGGGTGAAGGCGATCTGGTCGCCGCGCGGGCTCCATTCCGGCGTCGCCGCGCGCCCGCCGAAGAAAGTCAGCCGCCGCTGGTTCGAACCGTCGGCATCCATGACGTAGATCTGCTGCGACCCCGAACGGTCGCTTTCGAACACGATCTTGCTGCCGTCGGGTGAATAGGACCCGCCGATGTCGATCCCCGGCGCACTGGTCAGTCGCACGCTCGGCCCCCCTTCGGCGGATACGCGATAGATATCGGTATTGCCGGCAACCGCCATCGAATAGAGAATCCAGCGGCCATCGGGGCTCCACCGCGGGGCGATGGTCGGGTTGCTGTTTTCGGTCACCAGCGTCTGCCGCCCCGAACCGATGTCGTAAACGTAGATCCGCGGATTGCCGTCGACGTAGGAAAGATAGAGCAGCTTGCGGTAATCGGGCGAATAGCGCGGCGTGAGCGCAGTGGAGCGCCCGGTCGTGATGAAGCGATGATTGGCCCCATCCGAATCCATGATTGCGAGCCGCTTCACCCGCTTATCCTTCGGCCCGGTTTCGGCGATATAGGCGATCCGGCTGTCGAAGAACGGATCTTCGCCCGAAAGGCGGGAATAGACGAGATCGGCGCACTTGTGCGCCGCGCGCCGCCAGTCCGCGGGCGGGACGACCCAGCCTTCGCGCACCAGCTCGCTCTTCAGCGCCATGTCATAGAGGTAGCAACCGACCACCAGCTTGCCGTCGCCCCGCGCCCGGACGTAGCCGTGCACCAGCATTTCCGCGCCGCGGCTGGACCAGGTGGACCAGTTGGGCGCGGTGATCTGCGCGAAAGTCGGCTGGGGCAGCGCATCCGGGCCGACCGGCTTGAACAGGCCGTTGTTCTTCAGATCGTTGAACACGATCCGCGCCAGTTCCTTGCCCAGCGCCGCCGTGCCCGACGAATTGGCCGGGGTGGGCGCGTCGCGATCGGTGGCGAAGCCTGGAATTGCGATGCCGAGATCCTGCCATTCGCTTTCGTCGGTGACGGTAAAGGTCAGGCCGCCATCTTCGGCCTGGGCCTGCTCTATCGTCTCGACCTCCCCGCCCGTGGGCACCGGCGTGCCGAGGTCGCTGGCCGAGGCGGTCGGCGGGGCTTCCTGCTGGGCCGCGGCCGGGGCGGTTACGAGGGCGAGCGTAAAGAGAGCTAGGATCGGTTTCATCGCGAAAGGTTCCTGTCGAATCTGGCGCCGTCGATGGACTTCCAGGCGTTGTAATATTCGGGCGGCAGGTCGAACGGCGCCGCCAGCTGGACCGCGCGGATCGCACGTTCGGCGTGCAATGCCTTCTGCGGCCGGTTCGCGGCGGTTTCGCCCGACTGGCTGACAACGCGCGGGGTGCCGGCAAGGCTCCCGTCTTCGTTGAGGCGGAAGGAAAGAATGGTCACCAACTGGTCGGCATCCGCGCCCTGGGGGGCCGACCAGTGCGGCTTGATCTGGCGAATAATCGCCTGAACGATCGAAGCCTTCGCGCTGGCGCCGATCTGGCTGGCCGGGATGCGCGTTTCCTCGGTCGTGGTGCTCGATCCCGCGCCGCCCAGAAAATCGCTGCCGATCCGGGTGCCGCCGCTGCGCTGCGAGGCGCTGCGGTCGGGCTGCGCCTCGCGCCGGGGCGGTTCGCGGCGGGGTTGTTCACGGCGGGGCTGTTCACGGGCCGGTGTCGCCTCGCGCCGGGGCGCGGTGGTGGCGCGCGGGCGCGGCCGTTCCGCCGGTGCCGGACGGTCCACCTGGGGCGGAGACGGCAGTTCGATTGCCGGCGCCGCGACCGGGGCCGGGCTATCGCTCAACGTCGGGGCGATCGCCGCGCGGCTTTCCGCCACCGGATCGGGGGAAACCGCAACCGGCCCGACATCTTCGGCCAGGCTGACCGTCATCCGTTCGGGAATCGGCGGCGGGTCCGACGCGCGCGGCTGGATCAGCAGCAGCACGACCAGTCCCACATGCAGCGCCACGGCAATGCCGAGGGCGATCCGTTCTTCGGAAGTCAGGGCGACGCTTGCCATCTCGTCTGCCAGCTATGGGGCCGAAACTGAACCATGGGTGACCAGTGCAATCCGATTGCAGCCGGCCCGGTTCAATTCACCCATCACCGCCATGACGCGCCCGTAATCGAGCGAACGATCGGCACGCAGCGTCATCTGCCGTCCCGCGCCCGCATCGCAGCCCAGATCGACCAGCCGGTCGGGCAATTCGCCAGGGGCCAGCGGGCTGTCGTCGAGGTAGATCGTGCCATCGCCGGTGATCGCGACGGTCACTTCCTGCTGATCCTGCGGCAGGGCATTGGCGCGGCTGTCGGGCAGGTCCACCGGCACCCCGGCGGTCAGCATCGGGGCGGTGACCATGAAGATGATCAGCAGCACCAGCATCACGTCGACCAGCGGCGTCACGTTGATTTCGGCCATTGGCGTGCGGCGGCTGCCGCGCGCGCGCCGCCCCGTCCGGGCCAGACCCATTGCCATTACAACCGCTCCAGTTCGCGGCTCAGGCTGGCGTGGAAACGATCGGCGAAGCGCTGCAGGCGCGCCTCGAACGCGTTCACGGCATGGCTGAAACGGTTATAGGCGATGACGGCGGGGATCGCGGCGAACAGGCCGATGGCGGTGGCGAACAGCGCCTCCGAAATGCCCGGCGCGACGACCGCGAGCGAGCTCGATTCCTGCGCGCCGATCTGGAAGAAGCTGTTCATGATGCCCCAGACGGTGCCGAACAGCCCGACGAACGGCGCGACCGAACCGACCGTGGCAAGGAAGTTGAGGCGCGAAGCCAGTTCGTCCGCCTCTTCCGCCACCTGGCCTTCCATCGCCAGCGCCACGCGGTCGCGCAGGCCGTCGCGATCTTTCACCCCGCCCTTGGTCGACCGACGCCATTCGGACATGCCCGCCCCCGCGATCCGCGCGATCGGCACGTTGCGCTTGGCATGTTGCTGCATGAACCCGTCGAAATCGTCGGTGCGCCAGAAGTCCGCTTCGAACGCGGTTGCCCGGCGCCGCACGCCGCCCATCCGCATGGAGAACGAAACGATGATCATCCAGGTCCAGATGCTCGCCGCAATCAGGCCGACCATCACGAGCTGGACCACGATGTCGGCATCGAGAAACAGTTGCACCGGATCGAGCCGGTTCGGCGTTGCCGCCGCGAGTTGCGATAGGATCATTGCGGTTCTTCTTCACTGGAGAGGAGGGACTTGAAAGCTTCCTGCCACGCCTGGGGCTGGCGGCGCGGGCGCCCGTCGGGGGCGACGAAGCCGACCCTCAGGTCAGCTTCTGCCAGCAGTTCGTCGCCGCGCAGCGCACGCTGGTGCATTCGGCAGCTCGCGGCACGAAGCTGGGTGCAATAGGTTTCGATCACGATGTCGTCGTCGAGCCTGGCCGGGCGCAGATAGCGGATCGAAAGGTCGGCGACGGCATAGGCCCCCTCCCCCGCCTCGATCGCGGCGCGCTGATCGATCTCCAGCCGGCGCAGCAGATCGGACCGCGCGCGTTCGAACCAGCGCAGGTAATTGGCGTGATAGGCCACCTGCGACAGATCGGTATCCTCGTAATAGACGCGCACGGCATAAAGGTGCCGGGTGCCGTCGATCAGGCCATCGGGAGGGGTCGGGCGCAACGTCATCGTCGCGCGCGCCTTAGCGGATCGCGGACTCGCCAAGCAAACGAAACTGTCAGCCGTGGCTATTTCGCGATCATCCGCCCCAGCGATTCGCCGCCAAAAATGTGGACGTGGAGGTGCGGAACTTCCTGCCCGCCGTGCTGGCCCAGGTTGGCGAGCAGGCGATAACCCGGCTCCACCAGCCCCTTGTCCCGCGCGACTTTGCCCACCGCGCGCACGAATCCGGCGATTTCGGCGTCGCTGGCCGTGGTGCTGAAATCATCCCAGCTTACATATTTGCCCTTGGGGATCACCAGCGTGTGGATCGCCGCCTGCGGATTGATATCCTCGAAGGCATAGGCCCATTCGTCCTCGTACACTTTGGTAGAGGGGATTTCGCCGCGCAGGATCTTCGCGAAGATATTCTCGTCATCGTAAGGCTGGGTCGCGTCGATCGGCATCATTCGCTCCTGGAAGCTTTTTCGTCGAGGCCCGAAACGCCTTCGCGCCGGTCGAGTTCGGCAAACACGTCGGCAAGCGCGATCTCGCGCGCGGAAAGCAGGACCATCAGGTGGAACAGGACATCGGCCGCCTCCCCCACCAGCTCCTCCCGCGATCCGGACAGGGCGGCGACGGCGGCTTCCACCGCTTCCTCGCCCACCTTGCGCGCGATGACGGGCAGGCCGCGATCGTGCAGCCGGGCGACATAGCTGGTGTCGGGGTCGGCATCGCGCCGCTGCGCGATCGTGTGTTCGAGACGGGCCAGTGCATCCATGCGGTCATGCAATGCGGATGGCCGGGCGCGCGGTCAATCCCGATATGCAGCCACTCTGGCAACGCCGTGCCGCTTGCGGCCGCCAGTACGGCCGGGGCCCATCGCCACGGCATCCTCGGACAAGTCATCGAGCAGGTCGGCCAGCCTGCGGTCGTGGACTTCAGCCTCGGCCTGCGAAAGCTGCAGGGCCGCCGTCGTGCTCGAATCCTTCAACGCGCGGGCAGCGGCACGGGCCGTTTCGGTCGCAGCGAGCTTCGCCTGCAGCGCCTTGCGCACGGCGCCGACGATCGCGAGGTCGAGCAACGGCCCGTGATCGATCATCTGCGTGTCGCGGTCCGCATCGTCGAGGATGCCCGCCATCCACAGATTGTCCGGCCCAGAATGCTTGCCGCCGGTCATGAACAGCCGGTCGGCGCACATGCCTGCCACCGAAGCCATTTCGTGGAGAGTCAGTTGAAGCGCCGAAGACTCCGCGTGCTGCGCCAGTTCCGGAAGACGACGAAAGAGCTGCCGCGCACCGGCAGCCACATCCCACATGCAAAGCTGCAGGAAATCGTCGAGATTCTCTGGAGAGGACATGCAGCGTCAAATGCGCTGCCAATCCCGATGTTCCCGGGATCAGGCTATATGCAACATTTATTGCCCTGGCGGAAATAACCGCCGCCTGGCAATCTTCGAATATTTCCCTGGATGGCAGATCTGGATCAAAGGCGGGAAATCCTGCGCACTATCCGGCCTGCCGCTGCCCACCCACCTGAATTGCACCGAGATGGCCGAGCGTTTCCGCCGCCAGCCGCTGACCCGCCGCGATCGCGCGGTCCCGATCCGCGCCGGTCAGACGGGCGTGAAGGTATCCGGCATTGAAGGCATCGCCCGCTCCGCTGGAATCGACCACGCTGACAGGTTCGACCGGGAAGCCGGCCGTTTGCCCGTCCATTGAATGATAGCATCCCCTTTCACCGGCCTTGACGATCACTTCGGGGCAACCGGCATCGTGCCATCGTGCGGCGATCCCCGTCTCCGGGATATCGTCGGCAAACAGCTGATGTTCATCGACATTGGTCGGCAGGCCCAGCGTGGCCGCACCCGCGGCAGCCAGCGATACCGCCTGCGCCTGCGCCGCGTCGGGCCACAGGCGCAGGCGATAGTTGCTGTCGTAAGCGACCGCCCGCCCCGCCGCCTTGCGCGTGCGGGCGAGATCCAGCAGCATCCGCTGCCCGGAATCGCCCACCACCGCGAGCGAAATGAGGCTGAAATAGACCAGATCGCACGTCTGGGCCTGTTCCAGCGTAGCGGCCATTGCAGGCAGGGCGAACATCTCGCGCGCGGCGCTGTGATCGCGCCAGTAAAGGAAGCTCCGCTCCCCCGCCTGGTCGAGATGGATTGCATAGATGCCGGGCGAACGGTCGGGATGGCGATGGACGTGGGTGACGTCGATCCCCTCGTCCTGCCAGGCGCGAACCAGCGCATCGCTGATCGGGTCGGTCCCGACCGCGGTGACATAGGCCACATCGAGCCCCCGCCGGGCCATGTGGATTGCGGTGTTCAGCGTATCCCCGCCATACCGCAATCCGGCCCCCCCGAGGCTGTGATACTCCAGCATCGCCTCGCCGAAGATGAAGATCTTCATCCCGTCCGTTTCCCCCGGCTTCCCCGTCAGGAGAAGAACGTGCCGCCGTTGATGTCGATGTTCGCCCCGGTGACGAAGGCGGCTTCTTCACTGGCGAGCCAGGCGACCGTGGTGGCGACTTCTTCCGAATTGCCCTGCCGGCGCAGCGGCGTCGCAGCGGCGACGTTCTTGCGCACTTCATCCTTGGTGAAGGTATCGTGGAACGTGGTCGCGATCATGCCCGGGCACAGAGCGTTGACGCGAATGCCCTTGGGCCCCAGTTCCTTCGCCATGGCACGGGTGAAGGTCATAACCGCGCCCTTGGACGTGGCATAGGCGCAGGCGCCCGGCCCGCCGCCGTCGCGCCCCGCCTGCGAAGCGAAGTTCACGATGGCCGAACCTTCGGGCATATGCGGCACCGCCGCCTTGGTGACGAGGAAGGCCGAAGTCGCATTGAGCTGCATGACGTGGTTGAAGAACGCTTCGTCCATCGCGTCGAGCGGGCGCCGTTCGACCATGCCGCCGGCAACGTTGACCACGATGTCGACTGCGTTGCCGAAGGCTTCGCGGGTTTCCGCGACCAGCCGCTCGACATCGTCCGCGACAGTGACGTCGGCACGCACTTTCACCGCCTCGCCGCCCGCCTGGCGGATCGCATCGACCACCGCATCGGCAGCGCTTTCGTCCGAACGGTAGTTGACCGCCACTTTCGCCCCGCATTTCGCGAGTTCGACTGCCACCGCCGCGCCGATGTCGCGGCTCGCGCCGGTAACGATGGCAACCTTGTTGGTAAGATCCGTCATGTGTTGATTAGCCTTTCACGAAGGGGTCGTGGCGCTCGGCCGACCCGGGTTTGCATTGAGGGGTTTGATCCGCGGGCACAGGATGAACACCGATGCCACGGTAAGGATCGCCAGCGCTGCGCCGACCGCGAATGCGGGGGCGTAGCTGTCGACAGTGATGATCGGGATCAGGAAGTTGAGCCCGACGACCGCCAGCTTGGCCGCCGTTCCGGCAAAACCGGCCAGCGTGCCGACCGACTTGCCGCTGTAGAAATCGCTCGGCAGCGTCTGGATATTGCCGACCGCCGTCTGGAACCCGAACAGGATCGCCGCCATCAGCAGCACGGCGACCAGCGGCGTCGCAGCCTGGATCGTCAGCAGCAGCGAAACGAGCATGATCGCCCCGCCCAGCGCAATCACGCCCTTGCGGGTGCGATTGACCGTCCAGCCGGCCTTGATCCGGTTCTGGGCCAGGATGCCCCCGAACCATGCCCCGAACATCGCGCCGACATAGGGGACCCAGGCGTAGAGCCCGATCTCGGCCACGCCGAAGCCGTATGTTTCAGACAGATAGAGCGGCAGCCAGGCAACAAAGAGCCACCAGATCGGATCGAGGAAGAAGGAGGCGAGGATTACGCCCCAGCTTTCCTTGCGCGAGAGGATTTGCCCGGTCGAAGGCGCATAGGTGGCGACTTCATTGGTTTCCAGATCGCGCTGTCCGGTCAGGATATAGTCGCGCTCTTCCGCGCTCAGCCACGGATGGCTGTCCGGCCCGCTCTTGTACACGATCAACCAGGGGACCAGCCACAGGAAGCCGAGCGCGCCGATGGCGATGAAGGTCGCCTGCCACGATTCGAGGAAGACGAAGAGATAGGCGACGACCGGGGCCGATACGATCCCGCCGATCGCGGCGCCCGAATTGAAGATGCCCTGCGCCAGTGCGCGCTCGCGGATCGGGAACCATTCGGCATTGGCCTTGGTCGCGCCGGGCCAGTTGCCGGCTTCAGACACGCCCAGCAGCGCGCGGAACAGCGCGAAGCTGAACAGGCCGCGGGCGAAGGCGTGCAGGACCGTCGCCGCCGACCAGACGACGATCGACAGGACGAAACCCAGCCGGGTGCCGACCCAGTCGAAGATCTTGCCGAACAGCGTCTGGCCGAAGGCGTAGGCGAACGTGAAGACGTTGAGGATGATCGCATAGTCGAGCTTGCTCATCCCCAGGTCCTGCGAGATCTCGGGCCAGAGCAGGCCGAGCGCACCGCGGTCGATGTAATTGATCACGGTGGCCACGGCGACGAGCGCGACGATGGTCCAGCGAAAGCGATTGCGAAGCATGGTCAGCCCTCCTCGCCCAGGAAATCGGCACGCGCCGGGTTGAAGGTGTCGAGCAGGCAGCCCGCTTCGAGGCAGAGAGCCCCGTGGTCGAGGAACGGCGCGACGTAGAACGCATCGCCCGCCTCCAGCTCGCGCTCATCCCCGTCGATGGTGACACGGAAGCGGCCGCTTTCGACGTAGGACGACTGGCTATGGGGGTGCGAATGGATGTGGCCGATCGCGCCTTCCTCGAACCAGACGCGGCAGACCATCAAATCGGGACCGTAGCCGAGCATCTGACGGCGAATGCCGGGATCGACCTCGTCGATCCTCTCTTCCGCAGCGCGGGTAAACGCCGCCGAACTGCGCTGAATATCCTGGTGCATTTCAGTTCCCTCCACGCCCGATCTCTACGATCGCGGCGAAACCCGTCCACGCGAGCTGCTGCCCGTCGATTGTCGCCCGGTGCCGTGCGGCCGGATCGGCATCGTGCGACACCGCCAGGGCGACCTGCCCGCCGTCTTTCAGCGTCAGGACCACGATGTCCTTCCCGCCCTGTCGGTGATGGCGCATGGCGGCGACGCGGCTGCGGCTGGCGACCGTCTGTTCCGCCGCGCCATCGTAGCGCCCGTGGCTTTCCAGCAGGGTGGCGAAGGTCGTCCCGCCCGCACCTTCGCGGCGCAGCAGGATCAGCGGTTCGCGCCGCAAGTTGAATTCGGGGTCGTTGGCCCCGACCTGGCCCAGGATCGCCTGGGTCGCGCCGTCTGTGGCGAAACGATAAGTGTAGAAACGCCCGTCGAGCAGCCAGGTCAGCGCCCCGTCGCCCGCGTCGGGCCGGCCGGTCGCATCGACCCAGACATGCTGATACCCGTGATCTTCCCCCAGCACCGGGCGCGCGGCGACGTGGCTTTCGACCGGGAAGCCCAGTTCGATCACCGCGCCCTGGTAATGGAGCGGCAGATCGTAGGAATGCGGCGCATCGCTTTCTGCCGTGACGAGATCGAACACCACCGGGCTTTCCAGCCCCGGCACATCGGCCATCACCAGCGTGCGGACGATCCCCACCCCCGTATAGGCGCCATCGACGCGCGCGCTGGTAACCTGCAGGCCGGGTTCGTCCGAGAAATGGAGCTGTTCGGGCGCGACCGCGCTGGCCGGTTTGACCTTGCCGTCGAAGTGGCTGCGCCGGTCGACCACCAGCGCATTGTGCGCGACGGTCTGCTTGGCCCAGGTCTCGTTCTCGGGCAGGTAGCGCCCGCCCTGCTTGGCCTCGATATTGAGGAACCGCGCCGCGCCGTAATCGCGCACGATCTCGTGCCCGTTGTCGTAAAGCTGCCAGCTGAGCTTGTCGAAATGGCCGTGGCCCATGCCTTGCGACGAATTCTTCGCCACCAGCGCGGTGTGCCGCGGCCCCTCGCCTTCGCGCAGGATCGCAACCGCGCCCTGTTCGCCCTGCGGCCCGTCGCGCAGCAGCATGGAGCGGAACGGAAACGGCTCCGCCCGGCCGGCGGCCAGATCGGCCGCGACCAACTGACCCGCCGGGGTCAGGACCGTGCGATCCTGCATCTGTGCGATCGACAGCAGGGCCGGATCGCGGGTCTGGGCATAGGCGATGGCAATGCCGTGGTAGAGTTCCTCGGTCCGCAGGCTCTTGTCCTTCATCGCATCGTTGAAGGGGAAGAAGTAGCCGCCGTAAGTAAGCTGGACCGTGGTGCGCAGCGCCTTCAGCAGAATGCCGTCGCGATGTTCGAAGATGCGGCGATCGGGGTCGTTGCGCGCGATCGCGTCGGCAAAGACCATGAACGGCATCAGGGCGTAACGCTGATAATACGGGCCTTCGGCATAATATCCGTCGGGCGAGAACAACAGCTCGGTCTGGCGCAGGAACCCGGCTTCGCCGCTCTTGTCCGATCCCAGCAGCGCGCGGTCTACCATGTCCCGGTCGCCCAGCAGGTACCCGGTCATCCCGACCCCGGCGGTCGCCCAGGTCGCGTGGTTGTGGATCCGGTCGAACGTGCTTTGCGATTCGACCGAAAGGAAATGCGCAGCGGGGCGAAATACCCGGCTGTCGATCCGCTCGCGGTCGGCGGCGGTCAGCGTGTCGCGGATCTCGGCATAGCCCTGCACTGCGTGGACCAGCCAGACCGCATCGTTGAGCACCTGCCAGAACAGGCGGCCCGAATACTGGTTACTGCGCGCCGGATGCTCGCCGAGCGTGGGGTAGAGATCGGCATAGGCCAGCAGCATTTCGCGCACATAGTCCGCGTAGGGCCGATCCCCCGTGATGCGGTAAAGCTGCCCGGCCAGCAGGATCGCGCGATAATTGCGCTTGTGCTGTTCGTGGGTGTAGCCGCCGCCCGGATCGCGCGGCTGGGGCACGACCACGCCGGCTTCCATCATCTCGCCGACAAAGGCGCGCGCGCGCGCAAATTCGTCGGCATAGAGGGGCGGCATATTTTCACCGACCGGGCTGGCTTCGGCAGCGGCCTGCGCATGCAGCGGCGCACCGGATGCGGTCAGCGCCAGCGCGAGCGCCAGTGCGGAGACAGGGGCAGTCGCCAGCGAAGCGGCGCGGCGCAACAGGCGGCTCACGGACGCTTCCCTTCGACCGTTTCGTTGTTCTCCAGCTCCACCCGCGGCGCGCCCGGATGGACCAGTTCGCGCACGATCGGCTCGGCTGTCCCGACGAAGCGATTGTCGGTTATCGCGGTTTCGGGCGTGCCCACGGTATGCTCGACGATCATCGGGGCGGAACCATCGAAAGTATTGCGCGCGATCCTGGCCCTCTGCACGCCGTGGAGAAGGATCGAGGCGCGGCTGCCTTCTGCCGCGACGTGGCCAACGTTGGAAAACGTATTGCCGGCAACAGTGACGAAGGGGCCGAACGTGCTTTCGTCCGTGCCGCCGCGATAGACGGAAGCGACCGGGCCGCCCACGTCGGCGAATGTACTGTCGACCATATCGAGATACTCGACGTTATATCGGCCGAAATCGTCGGTTTCCGATTCCGCCGAAACGACCGTTCCGGTGATGTCGGAAAAGGCGCTGCGCCGAATGGAGACCCGATCGGCCAGCGCGCCCTTGCCGATCACGAACACGCTGAATGACTTGTTGACGACGAGGTTGCGCACCGCGACCCCCTCGAACTCCACCCGGAAGTTCTTCTGGATCGGAAAGGCGCTCGTGCGAATAACCGCATTGCCGACCGAATCGGGCGCCAGCGAGCCATCGATTTCCAGATCCGTCAGTTGCAGATTGCCGCCATCCTGCAGTTCCAGCAGCGAAGGCCGGGTGAAACGGATGGTTGCCCCAGCCCCTTCGCCGGATTTCGCGCCGCGGATCGCAAGGGTCCTGTCGACCGCGATCACGCGATTGGCGATATATTCACCCGGCTCCAGCATCAGGACGTCACCGGACCCGGCCGCCGCGACGGCCTGCCCCAGCGTATCCTCGCCCGGCATCACACGGGTGACGACCCCCGAAGCGCCGAAGGCCTCGTCTTCGCCTGGCTTCGGATACCAGTCCACGCCAACATCGGAGAGTGCGATCGGCGCAAGATCGCGCGGCGCGCCGACATCGGCCAGGCTGGGATCGACCGGATAGAGCAGCCCGTTCGCGCCCCGCTCCATCTCCGTTGCGACCTTGCGCAGGCTCGCCGCAGCGCTGTGCACTTTGCCCTCAACAACGGCATTGTCGTCGAACGCGATACCCGAAATATCGGCATCGACCTCGATGAACGTCCCTTCGTCCAGGCCGCTCAACAGATTGCCGCTGAAGACTGAGTTGATCGGCGGTGCGGAACGTTCCTCATCCGCACCCGCGCCCAGCGTCACGCGCGCGCTGTCGACCACCGTGTTGCGCGAAATCCTGGCGTTATCGACCTGGACGTAGCGATTGACCGGCGAGTTCGGGACCCCGTTCATAACGGTCAGCGCGCTCGAAAACCCGTTCCCGCGCAGCCCTTCCATATAATTGAAACGCACCGTCTGGTTGCGATTGATGACGCGGATACCGCCGGTGTAATCCTTGCCCCCGCCCAGGAAGACGTTCCGCTCAACCAGCGTATCGTCCCCGTGGCGCAGGGTCAGCGTCCCGCGCGAGCGCAGGAACAGGTTGCCGCGATAGACATTGCCGTTCGACTTGTTGGAGATGATCTCCACCTCGCCGTCGCACCGGTCGAACACGTTGTTCTCGACGATAGTGCCCGAACGAAACATCGAGTACTTGCTGGTCCCGATACGGATCGTTTCGCCGCCATTGGACCCCAGAACGGGACGCGGGCCGAAATAATTGTGATCGATCCGATGATCGTTTTCACGATTTTCGGGTGCATCCAGTCGCACCGCCAGCGTGACGCCCTGATTGGTCTTGCCGACCAGATGGTTGTGATCGAACCGGTTGTTCCGCCCGTAGATCCCGACCCAGTAATCGGATTCGAACCGGTCGGGCTTGTTGAACCGGTCAATGACGACCTGGGTCACGCGAGCATTGCGCGCGACATCGTCCTTGCTGCGGCGGAAGGAGATGACTTCACCGCGCGGGCTGTAGCCATCGCGGAAAACCAGGCCGGACACGACGATGTGTTCGCCGCCGATGCGCAGACTGGACTGGCCTGTCAGGAAGACGGCGCCGGGTTCTTCCGCGACCACCGAAATGGGTTCCGACGCGGTGCCCTTGCCGGTCACCACCATATCGAAATCGCGCCACTCGCCCTTGGCCAGCACGATAACATCGCCGGCATCGGCCTGCGATACCGCCTTGGCATATTCCTGCTGGTTTAGAACCTGATAGCGCTCAGCCTTTAGCGGCACCGCCGCGGCCGAAACAATCAGCAGCCCTAGGCCGATTCGCCCGAACATCATCATCCCCTCGCCCATATTTATTGGGCCCGAGTATAGGGGTCATGACGATGCTGTCAATCAATGTGGCATGTGCAACGGGGAATTTTCTGTAATACCAATTTGACTAGCTCATGCGCGCGGCGACGAGAAACCTCTCGCGGCTCTGCGACGCGCGTTGCTGGACCTCTTCCAGCGCCATGCGCTCCG